>JBDSWM010000214.1:0-45761 GCA_039926685.1 Fibrobacteria bacterium
TGCCGACCCCCGCCTTATCAGAGCGATGCTCTAACCAACTGAGCTACAGACCTAAGACAGGCGGGGAAAACTAATTTCCCGGGCCCTTCCCTGTCAAGGGCTTGGGCCCCTCTAAAACCTTGTTCCCTGCCGGTTTCCGGGGATTCGAGCACTTTCCCGGAAGCCGTCCCAAGCATAGCCGAATGCCTCCATTGCTTCGAGCAATGACTCCGCCTCCCAGCGTTCGGCCGCGGGCAGTTGATGGCGGAAAAAGGTGCGCTGGCGCTTGGCATAGTTCCGGGTTTGCTTGCGGATGGCGGTCACGGCGGTTTCGAGCGCCAGGCTGCCTTCCGCCACGGCCGTCATTTCCGGATAGCCCAAGGAACTATAGGCGGGCCAGGAGCGCCAGGCCGGGTCCGAACGCAGGCGCTCCACCTCCGCAGGCCAGCCGGCGCGGATCATGGCTTCCACGCGCGCGTCGATGCGGGCGTATAGGGGATCGCGCTCCGCGTCCAGCCAGAGCACGGGCGCGGCCGACAAGCGCGGATCGGGCACGGGGGGGCCGGTGAAGCGCGCATAGCTTTCGCCGGTGAGCAGGAGGTTCTCCCAGCGCTTGGCGATGCGATAGGCGTCGTTCGCATGCACCGAAACGGAGCCTTCCGGATCCAGCCGCAGCAGTTCCGCATGCATGCGCGGTAGGCCTTCCCGACGGATACGTTCCTGCACCTCGAGCTTGATGGGTTCGGGAGTGGGGCCGCGATCGAAGGGGGAAGGGTACAAGAGTTCTTTGAGGTAGAGTCCGGTGCCTCCGACGACAAGAAAGCCGGTTTGGGGGCGTTCGGCCAGGATGCGGTGGACATGGACGGGATATTCGCGCGGGGAAAAGGCGTAGGTCGGCTCAATGTTGCCGATGAGATGGTGCGGCACTGAGGCCCGATCGGAGGGCGTGGGAGCGCCGGTGCCGATATCCAGGCCCCGGTAGATTTGGCGCGAATCCGCGGAGATGATTTCGAAGCCGTTGGCCTGGGCCAGTTTGAGGGCCAGTGCGGATTTCCCCACGGCGGTGGCTCCGCACAAGACGGCGACGAGCATGCCATAATGATAGTACAACGGGGGGAATTTGCTATCTTGGCCGGACCTGCAATGGGCGTCGTGAGGAAAATCCTGATCTTCTTCGTCCTCACCGCAGGCATAATAGCCGTGGGCAAATTGGCGCCCCGGCTGCTCCCCGCATCGCACCCCTCCCCACCGGTTCCCAACGCCCACCTCGTCGCCGACAGTTTGCGCGATTCGACCAATGCGCTTCCGGAAATGGAAGCGGACACCACCGGCGGGCGCTGGCATGAAAAGCTCTTCGAGCCTTTGCAGCGCGCCTTCGACCTGAGCGCCAAAAGCATCAAGCAGAAAAAGGGCTTCTGGGAAGTGGTTTTCCCCAAAGGCAAACCCATCCACGAATACGCGCTCGCCATCGAAACCATTTGCCGCGCGCAGGGAATAATCGTGGAGGAAGGCGTGGAATTGCGGCCCGCCAACCGCAGCGTGGAATACCTGCTGCAATCGAATGGGCAGCGCATCAAGCTGCGGGGCAGCCTGGGCAGCGCCTTCATGGCCGGGTCGGCCAAGCTGGCCATCATATTCACGGAACTGGATTCGCTGCGCGAGATGCAATTGGCCGCCTTGGAAACGGCGCCATGGGACAAGTCCCTGGTGGTGAACCCCTATTCGCCCAACCCGCTCCTTAGAAAACTGCGCTTCACACAGGCGCGGAACGAAATCCTGATCGATTTGCCCATGGAACCTTCGGCCTATCCCTATGTGGATCCGGGCAAACACGGGTTGTTCATCCATCATGGCAAAGAGGACGTGGCCAGGATCCTGGACGAAACCCTGGACAGCCTGCCGCATGCGGCGGGATTCGCCAGCCGCTATGGGGATCGCGCCATCGAGAATCTGCCCTTGCTGGAGAAGTTCTTCCAGTACGCGCTGCCGAAGCATCTGGCTTTCCTGGATCTGACCGGCTCCCCGCGCAGCCTGGCCCGCCAGGCCGCGGCCGCGCAAGGCGCGCGCAGCCGCAGCTTCACCGCCTTCCGGGACAGCGCGCATATCGAAGAAGAGTTGGCCCGCAAAGCGGCGCTGGCGCAGAAGACGGGCGAAGCGGTGCTGGTGTTGCCCTATACCGCGTCGGGATTCCGCATCTTGGATAAGTCCTTGGAAGCCAATGCCGTCCGCTTCAACGCCATGGGATTGGAGTTGGTGACCTTCTCAGCTTTGGTATCCGCGCCGGATACCTTGGCCACGGGCGCGGCACCGCCTTCCGCTCCCGCTTCTCCTTCCGCTCCCTCGTCTCCCTCCACTCCCGCGCCCACCTTACCCCCAACCAAAAACGGTACGGTCGCGAAGCCGGGCAAAAAACCGATCCCGGAGCCTCCCAAAGCGCCGGCGAAGGCCACAGCTAAGGTTCCGGCTAAGACTCCCGTCAAAAGCGCGCCGAAAACGCTCCCCCAGGCCGGGAAAAAAGCCTCCCCGCAGGGGAAAGCCGTGCAACCGGCTCGGGACACCGGCCGCGGCCGCTCCCCCATCCCGCCCAAGCCCGCCAAACCGGCGACCAAGCATCCTGCTCCTTCCCGTTAAGAAATAACCCATTTCGACCGTTCGCCTTTTCCATTTGCAAATACCCGGCGCAGTATTTATAGTTAGTCGACCAACTAACAACGAAACACTGACGGTAACCCATGCCCCGCACATCCGATAAACGAATGCAACTCATACAGGCGGCGGACACGCTCTTCCACCGCAAGGGCTTCGAACGCAGCACCATCGCCGACGTCGCCGCCTTCGCCGAGGTGCCGGTGGGCAACGTCTACTACTACTTCAAGACCAAGGAGGATTTGGTCGCGGCGGTGACCCACCTGCGCAACGAAACCACCGCGCGCTGGTTGTTGGACCTGGACCGGTTCCCTTCCGCCCGGGAGCGCTTGCGGCTATTCGTGGCGCGCTTCGAGACTTTGGTGGAATCGCGCCTGGCCCATGGCTGCCCCACCGGCGGCCTATGCCTGGAGACGAACAAGATTGGCGGCGCCGTGGCGGAGCAGGCGGCCATCGCTTTCCAGAATTCCCTGGCCTGGCTCGAAAGCCAATTCGGCGCGCTGGGACGGAAGCGCAAGCAAGCCAAGGAGGATGCGGCCCGCATCGTGGGAGGGCTCCAAGGCGCCATCCTGCTCACGAATACGCTCAAGGACCCGGCGTTCATGCTGAATGAGGTCCGGCGTCTCGAGGAATGGTTGGATACCCTGCCGGAATCCGGCGCAAGCCTGTCCAAGAAACAAACAACCGGGCCCGCGGTCGCGGGCCCGAAACGGCTCCCTTCGCGAGGAGCGAAAAGGAAAGGAATTTTAAAATGATCAAGTTAGGCATCAATGGATTCGGCCGCATCGGCCGCATGGTGTTCCGTGCCGCCGCAGGACGGGACGACGTGGAAATCGTGGCCATCAATGATTTGCTGGAGGTGGAACATCTGGCCTATATGCTCAAGTACGATTCCGTGCATGGCCGCTTTCCGGGTGAAATCCGGGCCGAAGCGGCGTCCGCGCCCGGCCAACCTGCCCGGCTCTGGGTGGCGGGAAAACCCATCCGCGTGACCGCGGAAAAGGATCAGGATAAGCTGGACTGGCGCGGGGCCGGCGCCGCCACGGTGGTGGAAGCCACGGGCGTGTTCCTGAGCGCCGCTTCCGTGCAAGGCCATCTGCGCGCGGGCGCGCAACGCGTCATCATCTCCGCGCCCACGAGCGACGATACGCCCGTGTTCGTATGCGGCGTGAACGACGGGGAGTATAAAGGCCAGGCGGTGGTATCGAGCGCCTCCTGCACCACCAATTGCCTGGCCCCGATAGCCAAAGTGCTCAACGATTCCTTCGGCATCAAGCGGGGCCTGATGACCACGGTGCATGCGGCCACGGCCACGCAGAAAACCGTGGACGGTCCTTCCGCCAAGGAATGGCGCTTCGGCCGCGGCATCCTCGACAATATCATTCCCGCCTCCACGGGCGCGGCCAAGGCGCTGGGCAAGGTGATCCCGGCCCTGAACGGCAAGCTAACCGGCATGGCCTTCCGCGTCCCGGCTTCGGACGTTTCCGTGGTGGACCTGACCTGCGAACTCGTCAAGGGCGCCTCCTATGAGGAGATCTGCCGCGCCATGAAAACAGCCAGCGAAGGGCCCATGCGGGGCGTGCTGGGATACACGGAGGATCAAGTGGTCTCGCGCGACATGCGCGGGGAATCGTGCACCTCCGTGTTCGACGCCAAGGCGGGCATGCGCCTGGACGATACCTTCGTGAAGATCATTTCCTGGTACGACAACGAGTGGGGATTTTCCTGCAAGCTGGTCGACCTGGCCGTGAAGATGGCGGCTGTTTAAAAGGGCGGAGCGCGGTCGGATTCTTCCGCACGGGTGAAATTCCGGGCGGATAAAGCTATTTATTGGTCGCCGCGCCGGGCTCGTCCGGCCGCCGGCGAAGCGAGGATCCCATGGCCAAACTCGGCGTCAACATCGATCATATCGCCACCATCCGCGAGGCGCGCAAGGTCCGCGAGCCGGATCCGGTCGCGGCCGCCTTGCTGTGCGAGCTGGCCGGCGCGGACGGGATCACGGTGCATTTGCGCGAAGATCGCCGGCACATGCAGGAGCGCGACATCCGCCTCTTGCGCCAGACCGTCACCACGCATCTGAACCTGGAGATGGCCTCGTCTCCGGAAATGCTCCAGTTCGCCATCGATATCCTGCCGGACATGGTGACCTTGGTTCCGGAAAAGCGCGAGGAGCTGACCACGGAAGGCGGACTGGACGTGGCCGCCCGCATCGACGAGATCAGCAAGGTGGTGAACTCGCTGCACAAGCATGACGTGGCCGTTTCCCTGTTCATCGACCCGGAACTGCATCAGGTCAAGGCGGCCGTCCGCACGGGCGCGCATTTCATAGAATTGCATACCGGATCCTATGCCAGCGCCTACGAATTCGGCGAAGGTAACGAATGGGAAGAGGATCTGGTCAAGCTGGACAACATGGCCCAGGTGGCGCAGAAAAGCGGGCTCACGGTCAATGCCGGGCACGGTCTTAATTACCGCAACGTGGGCCCCATCGCCGACATCAAAGGCATATGGGAACTCAATATCGGACACGCCATCATCGGCCGGGCCGCGCTGGTGGGCCTCGATCGGGCCGTGCGCGACATGGTGGCCCTCATCAAGGGCTAACTGGCCTACTTTAATGGGGGTTTTGGATTAGTCGAAACCCTTATCCTTGGGTAGAGCTGTAATTAATGGTTGAAATGCTTATTGCGGGGCCACCGGATTTCAAAGGCACTCCGGAAGTGTCAAAAACTCTGGCGGCGTTTGAATAGGATTGAAAGCGATATAGGTTAAGGATTCAGAAGCACGGTATTGTGGAAGTCCACATACACCGCTATATGTTTCCTAAGGCAATCAGGTTTCTTCGTCGTGCACCAGGTCCTCCGGAACAGGCGATTGATATTGGCCCTCAGCATCGCGCAAGTATGGTTCAGCGAAAAGAGTGGGTCGTACCTCAGCTTCTTCAACTCGCCTTGACCTGTCACGCATCCCCGGCCTCCCAAGTGGCGATGATGCTTAGCCCCGGGAAAATTCCGCCGCGCAATAACCGTGTATAAGGGATCTTCATCGGATCGGAAAACAGTCTTCGTATCCAACACTATCCGGATTGTGTCGAATAGGCTTTGCAGCGCCTTTGGCCGCTCATTCGGGCGGCGGCCATACTTCTTCCTGGAGATCCGGGCCAACAGGCCCGAGGCGGGGATGGAAGAAACCTCGAAGCCCAGTATCCTCCGCGTTCCCGCCTCCACGGCCAGGGAAACGGCCAAGGGCTTGCACTTGGTGTGCTCTATCGTGATGAGATCATCGAATTGCACTTCGGCGACTTTGGGGAGAGTGGCGAGCATGTGCTCCTGCTTCTCCTCCGCCGCCTTGGCAAGGAACTCCAATTTCCGGGCCACGGTGATGCGATGGATGATGAGTAGCCGGGCGATGCGGCGTTGCGAAACCCCGGAGCTGAGCAGCTTGGCGACTTCGGGATTGGCCCGGCGTTTATTCTGACGATAGGCGGGCTGGAACGTGGCGGCGGAGAAGTACGTATTGCAAGTACGGCAAACCCAGCGTTGAATCGTTTTGGAGTCGGAGGCGCGGAAGAAGGTGCCGTGCTTGTGCAATAGGGGCGAGGGACATCGGGGATTGGCGCATTCTGGGACCATAAGCAGGTCCCAAGGTAGCGGTCAGGCAGGAAGCTGGCCGGGACGGCCATCACATTATGGCGCCCCCACTAAGGTAGGCCAATTTAATTGAAGAGGGTCCAATCCACCCCGAAACGGAAGTTCAATCCGGGCGGATGCACGCCCGGCTCGGTGGCATAGCGATCATGGTTGAAGTTGCGCACCTTGAAGAACAAGGTGAAGGTCTTGATCTTCATGGCCGCGGCGAAATCCAAGGCCAGATACTGGTCCAGTTTCACGACTTTGGATTGCCCTTTCAACTCCGGCACCCAGGCATAACGGGTGGAAAACCATTCCCAGTCCCAGATGAAATCGAGTCTGAGCTTGTCGTCCAGCAAGGCGCGTTTCCAACGCAAGCGCCCTTTGAACACGCGCTCGGGCACGGCGAGATCCGTCAGGGTCCCGTTCACGTCGCCGTCGGTGACGCTGCGGTTGATCACGAAGCGGTTCTGCAAATCCAGGCTCCAATGTCCCAATCCCAGGCTAAGCCCCAGATGCCAGGCATCCACGATTTCCCGATCATAGTTGCGCAGGCCCAAAGCGAGCGAATCGGTCAGCTTGCCTACTGCCGCGCCGGAATCGGGACATGGCCTGTCCGCCAAGGGGATGTAAACGCCATCCCCCAGGTCCCCGCAAGCGCCCGGCCCGGGCAGCACGCGTGGGAGCCAGGCATCGGCCGCGTCCAGGCGGTCGGCTCCCGCCTCCAGGGAAAATCGGGACCAGGCCCAGGAGACCGCCCCCTGGAAAGTCCGGTCCGTGCGGGGCTTGAGGTCCGGGCTCGCGAAGCGGAAGCGCGCCGGATTGCCGCGGTAGAGGATTTCCCAATCCGGATCCTCGCCGCGGGAGGCCGCGGAAAGGTCCGCGCGCAACCCGAAAGGCGCGGACAGGCTGCCGGAGGCGCCGTAGCGCGGTAACCAAAAAACCTGGTCGTCCATGCGGCTGTCCCGGCCGAGACCGGCCTGGGCCCGCAATTGCAACCGCGACCAAGAAGGGCTGATTTCCGCCTGCGCCTCCTGGCCGTCGGTCCAACCCTGCCTGAGCCCCGCTCCCCCCACCGTCGTGAGCACGGGGTCGCCCGCCCAGACCCCGGACCAGGCCTTGGCCGTAAGCGTGGGCCGGGCGAACAAACCGATGGCCGCGACCGTGCCCTTGGCCGTGAACAAATCCGCCCGGATCAAATCCGGAACGTCGGCCGCGTTAAGCGGGACGCGCGATTCCGATAGCTCGAGCGACCCATGCGACAGCTCCCATTGCCCGGTCCAACCCGAATGGCTTTCCCCGTAGAGAACCCCTTCGGTCAGGGTGGCGAGGCGGGAAGGAAGCAGGGTTTGCAGGGAATCCGGGCCGCCGGGCACGTTGGCTTCGGGCTTGCTGGCCGGCCCGACGGGGGAAACCAGATTGGAGCCGTTGCGGCCGCGGTCGAGGAAGAACTCGACCACCCGGTTGCTGTCGATCCAATAACCCACGCGCGGCCGCATACGCAGGGCACTGATGGACTGGGAGGTGCCTCCCAGCACCAAGGAAGCGCTGTCGCGATCGATGGGCGCGTACAGCTTCCCCAGGAATCCCCAACCGCCCAAATAAGGTTGATGCACGTTGAACTGGTAATCGTAGGTCACCGAATCCGCCGTGGCCGAGTAATAGTCCAGGCCCAGGTACACGCGATCGGAAAGCATGCGTTCCAGCTTGAAGTCGAACACGTTCAGGCTGAGCGCGCCCCGCATCCAATCCAACCGGGTCATGGGCGTGTCCAGTGGCGCCACCGGCGACCACGCTTCCTGCAAAGCGGTGGGATCCCCTCCCAGGCGCGTCACCGAATACCGTTCGGGCGCCAGCAGCCCCCCGGACAAGTAGGGCGAATGCCGCCAGAATGGATCATAGGGCGACTCTTGCGGCAGGGGCCGCCAATGCACGAGCGACAATGTCCAACTGCGCGGACCGGCGAATCCGATTTCCTGATTGGCCAGGTCTGGAACCTTGCGCCAGCATTCGATGGCGCTTTCCGCCCCGTCCGGGCAGTCTTGCGCGCCGGCCTGCGGATCGGTAAAGCGGAATACGGGGCGGAGGCGGGCGGAACGCGAGCTGTCCTTCCCCGCCGTAAGCGAATCCCCCTGACCGTACAAGGTGTCGGCGCGAACTATCGCGGAGTCGCCATTGCCGGAGTCGTGCTTGGAGGTGTCCACGCTAAGGGTCTTTACCGGAGCGGGCGCGGCGGGCACGGCCTTGCTGGCGGATGTATCCCGGGGAACAATGACCGGTGCGGGTTTCGCAGGTTGCGCGTTTTGCATGGATGGCGCGGGGGAGGCGGCGCGGATCGCGACCGCTGCCAAAAACAGGAGAACGGCTGTTGGGACGAAGGTCCGCGACCCAGGGAACATAGGCATGTCAAATTAGTTAAAAGTTATCCCGGGACGCCGGACCGGGAAGGACGCGGTTCAGCGGGAAGCGATGACGCGCTTCAGTTCGTCCCAGTTCTCGTCGAACTGGATGGCCTTGTCATCGATGTACAGATCCGCATACACCTTGCGGGTGCCGAGATCCGCGCCCATGATTGGATTGTTGATGGTGTCGAAAGGGATCTCGTTGGTCTGCAGGAAGCCCCGCACATCCCGTTCTTCCTGCCCGGAGCGGCAGGTCCAGATGATGATCTTGTGCCCGGCGTCATGGAAGGCCTGCAGCGCATCCTTGGCTCCCGGCTTGAGGGCCCCGATTTTCGGGTATTTGTGCTCGACGACGGTTCCGTCGAAATCCACGGCGATGATCACGATTATACCTTTCCGGTTCCGGCGGCCCGCAAGTTACGGGCGCTCATAATTCCAGGATCCAGGTGTTGAGGGAATGCTGGAATTCTACCACCGATTTGGGCCTCTGCTCCACATCGCGATGCATGCAGCGCAGCAGCGTATCCCGCAGCACCTCGCCTTTGCGGAAAGGGATTTCCGGGACCTCCGGCTCCACCTTGGACAAGGCGGAAATGCCCTCTTCGCGATAGTTGATCTCCTCGCGCTTGGCGAACGGGTACACGCCCGTGAAGGCGTAGGCCGCCATGGCGCCCAGGGAGAAGATGTCGGTGCGGTGATCTACCTTGTAGAAATCCCCGTCCAGCTGCTCATAGGACATGTGCGAGGGCGTGCCCAGCACGGTTTGCTGCTCATCGCCTACGTCATCCTTGACGTGCATCCAGCGCGCGGCGCCCAGATCGGAGAGGAACGGCTCCCACCCCTTCACGATGATGTTGCTCGGCTTCAGGTCGCGATGGATGATGCCGCGGAAATGCAGCTCGCCCACCACCCCCGCTACCGCGTTGATGAAGATGATGCGGCGCATCAGCTCCTTCACGTCCTTGGGACCGCGCTTGATCAGGTCCGAGAAATTCGGCCCGTCCACGTAATCCATCATGGTGAAATAGTGCTTGTTGTGCAGATTCCCGTAGTCGAAGATCTTCACCACGTTGCGGACGTTCTGGGAGGTGAGGTAGGTATTGTAGAAGATCTCGGCCAGGAAGGTCTTGATCACGCGGTTGTTGGCCATGCTGTCCGGAGTCCGGTAAAGCGAAGGCCGCAGCACGCGTAAAACCACGGTTTGGGGGCCCTTGCCGGGCACGTTCACCAGCGGAACCAGGAACACGTCGCAGAATCCGCCGGAACCGAGCCATCGCCCCAAGGTGAAGCCGGGATCATAGGCCTTGAAATCGGCCTCCACGGCCTGACGATACACCTCCAGGTATTCGCTCCCGCGCTCGGGAACCCTGTTCTTGCCTGCCGTCAGCCAGTTGGTGATGGTATTGAGGGAGAAGTCCATGGCTCAAAAATCCTTACATTACGCGAAAGCCGCAACCGGCAGGCTAATGATAGCTAGCATTGGCCGTAACAGTAAAGGTAACCTCAAATCCCCCTGCTTGCTTGCGGGAGACATTTGGGTTATTTTGAGGACCCTCCATGCAAGCAGCCAATGACAACAACTCCGGGAAGCTGGTGGCGGTAGCCATGAGCGGCGGCGTCGACTCTTCCGTAGCCGCGCTCTTGATCAAGCAAGCTGGCTATCGTGCCGTGGGTATCACCATGAAATTGTGGAGCCCGCCGGTCGCGCCGGTAACGGAGGCATGCGAGACAGGTCCCGATTCCGAAAAGACCTGCTGCACGGCGGACAGCGCCATGGACGCCAAACGCGTTTGCGATCAAATCGGCATTCCGCATTTCACCTTGGATATGCAGGAGGATTTCGAAGAGCGCGTCATCCAGCCGTTCTATGAATCCTATCTGGCAGGGGAAACGCCCAACCCCTGCGTGAATTGCAACAGCTTCGTGAAATGGGACGCGCTCTGGAAGCGCGCCAAGGCGGTGGGCGCGGACTATATCGCCACCGGCCACTATGCCATGACCGAAGCCGGGGACGGCCGCACCTATATCCTGCGCGGCGGCGACGCGGCCAAGGATCAAAGCTATTTCCTTTGGGGCATCCCCCCCGAAACCCTGGGCAAGACCCTGTTCCCGCTGGCGCATTTGACCAAGCCGGAAGTGCGCAAACTGGCGCTCGACGCCAAACTGCGCACCGCGACCAAGCGGGAAAGCCAGGACATTTGCTTCATCCCGGACGGCAATTACCGGGACTTCATCGGCAACCGCGCCAAGGAACAAGGCGCCGCCATCCCGGAAGGCCGCATGCGCGGACCGGACGGCACGGACCTGGGAGCGCATCATGGCCTGCCCTTTTACACCATCGGCCAGCGCAAGGGCCTGGGGGCCGCCGCAGGCTCCTTCGGAGCGGCCGCCGCGGAACCCCTGTACGTGAAAAAACTGGATCGGGCCACCAACACCTTGCTCTTGGCCAAGAAAGAGGAGCTTTACAGCGCGGGCTTCCGCGCGGACCGGGCCAACTTCTTCGAACCGCTCGCGGGCGAGCGCGAGTGCTCCGCCCAATACCGCTACCGTTCCCCCGTCAAGGGAGCCACCGTGCGGGACGAAGGTAACGGTTGGATTACGGTAACCTTCAAGGAACCCGGGTATTGCGTCAGCCCCGGCCAATCCGCCGTCTTCTACGACGGGGACAGGCTGCTGGGCGGGGCGAGGATCCGGGAGACGTTCTGAATCTGGCACAAGCCTTGCTTTGTAGACGGGTTCGGAAACCACGCCTGGAAATCCGCGGATTTCACCAATCAAGGTCCGAAACGGACCTGCACGGTTTGACCGGGGCCCTCATTCGGATCGCGCGCCCAATTCCAGGCATCGACGGGGAGGCCGCATGTATTCTCGCATACTGATACCAATTGCCTTGTTTTTCGCGTTTGCGTTCTGGGGATGCGACCGCATGGAACCTAACGTGGCGCCGACGGCCCCGTCCGGGGAGATCGATAAAATCCAGGTAACCGGCCTGTCCTCCAGCCTGAGGGTAGGCGATTCCCTGAGCTTCGGTTCGGCCTTGCAGACCACCGGCGAAGTGGATACCGCCGCCATCCGGTACAGTTGGAAGCTGTCCGGCATGGATTCCCTGGGCGGGCTGATTTCCAGCGATTCGATCGCGAAGTGGATACCCAAGGAGCCCGGACAATACTCGCTGGAATTGGAAGTGGAATACCAGGGCAAGACCGTTTCCGCACTTGTGATCTTCGTCGTGATTGAAAAAGAAGTGGACAATGGCGATGCGTTGCGGGCGGAGGCGCTCAAGAACCTGCGCGCGCGAATCCCGGGGAAATATGCCGGCACGGTCACCACTCCCTGGGCGGGAGCGGTCCCGGTGGCGGTGGAGTTCCGGGAAGACGGGACATACTCGGCGTTCAACACCGAAACGACGGGATTGCCGGCATTATATTACGGCAGCGATGAGGAAAGTCCCGAACGAACATGGAGCCTCCGTGATATGAACGCGGACGGGTCCGGATCGGGAAATTTGTTCATCCTTTTCGAGCCCGGGAATACCGTGCGTGAAGACTTGGAAGATGTCATGCTTTCAGGCGACGGCACAAAGCTTTCGATGCAGTTCATGCATTTCGGCCAATACGGCCCGGTTGAAATCGCGCTTAGCCGGATTTCCGATGCGGCCTTTCCTCCCAGGCCCTTGCCCTCGCCCAGCGTCCATAGCCAAAGCTTCGATGCCGATAGGAGCGGATGGATCGATACGGCCATAGTGGAAATTGAGCCGGCGCCGGGCTTGAGCGCCGTCTACCAGATCGTTCCCATGACCGGGGAAGGGATTCTTTTCAATCTCTTGAATCCGATCTTACTGTGGCGCGACGACCTTCCGGCCCTGCCGGTGGAAGGTCCCATCCGGATTGCCGATTCCGGGAGCGATTTGATCGTGTTGGCGCGCTCCAGGGACGGATCCAGATTAAGCGGGATCGTGGCCGGGACGGTATATTGGAAAAGATCAAGTGGGGGGATGTTGGAGAATGACAAGTAGGTCAGGCAATTTCAGGGGCATCCTGATACCTTTGGCGATTTTTGCCGCTTTTTCCTGCGGCTTTGCCCAAGGCACCGCACCCGCCCCGGGTCAAAGCTTCCCTACCGCGGACAACAACGGTGCCTGGACCTTTTTCACCGATCCGCGCGCGATTTATTACAAGGGGCTCCACGAAAAGATCTACCTGGGTTTCATCACCAGGCAGGGCACCACGCGCGTTTGGTCCTATGACTATGCGACCGGAAGCGTGGACACGGCCACCCTGCACACGGCCTTGGAAGTGGACGATCACGACGTGCCGGCCCTTTACCTGCGCAGGGACGGGCGCATCACCGCGTTCTACCAGCGCCATACCGTCGATCATAATGTCTATGTCCGGACCACGGTGAATCCCGAGGATATAAGGTCCTGGGGAAGCGAGCGGGTCTGGACGTTTTCCGACAATACCACCTACGCCAATCCGTTCCGCCTGGCGAAAGAGGACGATCGCTTGTATTTCTTCAACCGCGTCATCAATTGGCACCCGACGGCCACCACCTCAACGGACGACGGAGTGACCTGGGGAACGCCGGCGCAATGGATAGGCGGCGGCGCCGCCAGGCCTTACGTCCGCTACCGCGGCGACGGGGAGTCGCGCATCCATTTCGGCTTCACAGACGGGCATCCCCGGGACGTGGCCAACAACAGCATCTACTACATGTATTACGAGGCGGGGTCGTTCCACCGCGCGGACGGGAGCCTGATCAAGGCCGTCGCCCAGGCTCCCGTGGAGCCCGGTGAGGCGGAAAGGATTTATAACGGCGCCACCAAAGGAAAGGCCTGGATTTGGGACGTGGCCTTGGATGCCCAGAAGAGGCCCGTGCTGGTATTCAGCGTGATGCCCACGGACGCCGATCACCGTTATTATTACGCGCGCTGGAACGGATCCAAATGGATTGTCACCCAGATGTGCGTCGCGGGACGTTGGTTCCCCCAGACGCCCGCGGGCACCACCGAAAGGGAGCCGCAATATTCCGGGGGGATTATCCTGAACCCCCAGGATCCATCCGAAGTGTTCCTATCCCGGCCCCCTAACGGGACCGTGGGAGGAGTGTTCGAAATCGAGCGGTGGTACACGGAGGATTTCGGCGTCACCTGGACCAGCGAGGCCATTACATCCAAGTCGGCCAAGAACAACGTGCGCCCCATCATTCCTTGGGCCGCCGATGGCCAGGCCAATCCTCGCCGGATGCTGTTATGGATGTACGGCGACTATACCCATTACACCGACTATAGCACAGGGATCAAGTACGCCTTTCTGGAAGGGGTAACATCTCTGTCACCGGGCACCGGCGGGTCCCGGCCCGGGCATTCCCCCAAGAAGTCCATTAATGAGGCGGGATTCACCATGCCACTGTTCTGGAATTCCGGATCCTACCGGAACCTGCTCGGGGCGGAGGAAATCCGCGTGCCCCGCAGGCCTTGAAGGTCCGCTAAATCCGGCTCAGCCGGTAATGGAACACGGCGCCGCTCTGGTTCCTGAGTTCGACTATCAGCACACCCCGCCCCGGTGCTTTCACCGCATGGCTGAAAGCACCCTTGGAACAGGACAGTTTTTCCAAGGTCCTGCCGCGCGCATCGGCCAATATAATGGCGTACTCCTCGTCGAATTCGCCGATAAGATTTCCCTGGGACAGACCGAGTTTAGGCCGCGCGGTCGGGTGTTGGGGGCTTGCTATCCTGATCGTCGGTCCCGGGAAGGGCGTTCCATCCAGCTGCAAAGGCCGTATTTTGATGTTACGGTACAGATTGAAAGCGCCGGGTTTCCACAGCCCCGCGCCGTGAACCTGCAAGGCGATGGGCCCGGCCGGTGTGACACGCGCCACCGACCTTTTATAGGTGGGGACCCAGTTCGCCGCGCCCGACTTGCGGAAGAAAAGCTCCATGGTCACGCTGCGGCCCACCGTCAGGCCGTCATAGAATTTGACTCGGAACTGGTTCCAGCCGTCCAGGTCCCACACCTTAGAGAAATCGGACGCCACGCAGCCCCCGGCCGAGCATCCGAAACTCGTCGGGTTCTGGTCCTTGGTGAAGGATGTCCAGGTGTAAACGGTCGGGTTGGACGGTGTGGTGCCGAACTTGAACGGATCGTCATTCAGGGTATCGGTCCTCCATGAATTCTCATTGTAGCTCCCGCCGACGCTGCTGTTTTCCACGTAATCCATGCCGGACTGCCAGTTGGATCCGGTAACCGTGGTTCGGTTGAACACCCCCCCGTCATTTCCGAAGACCGGCCATACGTCGAGGACGATTTCGTAATTGTCGTATTTCTTGTTCGTGACGAGTATGTTACCGTTCCCGCCGTCTTCCTTGGAATAGAGGATTTGCTGGGATGGATCGACTATCCATATCCCCCCGAACTTCTTCTCTGTTGTATGCGCCTGGCAGTCTTCCCACCAGCCGGTGAGATCGGTTCCGTTGAATATCGAGACAAAGCCTTCGGAGTCCGGCTGGGCGGAAACGGTGTCGGGAAAAGCGCCGTTCATTTTGGGGCCCTCCTGACAGGGGGCGTTGGTCACGGGAATAGAGATTACCGGTTGGGCCGCAAGCGCGAGTCCCGCCGCCGCCGATACCAACAGCACCGAGATCATCCCCATCCCCCTGATCTGGAAAAACCGCATTCTTTGTCCCCTGGGCGCCCAACCTAAGCGCTCGCCTTCCCTTGTCATTATAGCCCAAGACCGGAAACCGCGATACAAGAATCAGCCGGCGGGGAGGGATTCAATACCGGACTATCTCCTTCGAAAGGAAAACCTCGGTTTTCCTGATGACCCTCTCGCGTTCGGCGGCCAAAGCGACTCGATCCGAATCGCCCATGAATCCCTCGAAATCCGACTGTGAGGCGATTTTTAAAATCTGGATTTCGTCGGGAACTCCGGTTTGATCCTTGGATACCGCGGGCGTGTAGGCGACCAGCACTTCACCGCCATGCCGTTTGAAAATGTTGAGGGCTTTGGATTCATAGTCCCTAAACTCTCCCGGGGTCCCGGTTCTGCCGTACAGGTGGACCGTTATATAAAGCATGGGACTGACTCCTTTTATGGCCAAAAAATAGCTCCTCCGCGCTGAATTCCAGACTTGACGCGTAAGCCATCCCTTACCTATTATTTTCCCCATGAGAACGGCCATGGATAAGGAACCGGAAATCTTCGACGCCATCAGCTCTTCCGCCCGGCGCCGGATCCTGGATCTTCTGGTCGAAGGAGAGCAACCGGTCAAGCATATCGCCGGACATTTCGAAATGAGCCGTCCGGCCATCTCCCAGCATCTGCGTATCCTGCTCGCCGCCGGCCTGGTGTCGGAGCAACGCCAGGGACGGGAACACCATTATCGCCTGAACCCGGAAAAGCTTGGCCCGATCCGGGATTGGATCGCCCATTATGAGCGGTTTTGGGACGACAACTTCATGCGCCTACGAACCCACCTTGATAAAAACACCGCGCGGAAAAGCGCGGAAAAAAAAGGGGCGCAGCATGGCGCGCCGACTATACAGGAAAGGAGCCACGATGAAAAAAAGCGTTAAAAGGGACTTTACGCTTCCGCAGCCCTGCGAAGAAGTATGGCAGGCGCTCACCAACCGCGCCTCTCTGGCGGAATGGATGTACCCGAATGATTTTGAAGCCCGCGTCGGACATCGCTTCACCTTTCAGGTTCCGCCCAACCCCAAGGTCAATTTCGACGGCCTCGTCGTTCATTGCGAAGTCCTCAAATGCGATCCGCCCAAGGAACTCGCTTTCACCTGGGTTGCAGGGGAAATCGACACGCGGGTCGAGTATCGCCTGGAGACCAGCGGAAGCGGCACCCGGGTTTACTTCGAGCAAAACGGCTTCGAAAACGATCAAGAACACGCCCGTAAAGGGGCCGAATACGGTTGGGCCCACATGCATGGCAAATTGACCACCCTGCTCGCAAAGGAAAGCGTATGACTAAAAAACAGAAAATCATCTATTGGTTTTTCACCTGCTGGCTGGCCTTGGGAATGGTGTCGACCGGAATAGTGCAACTCCTGCGGAAGCCGGAGGAAGTGGAAAACTTCTCCAGCCTGGGCTATCCCATTTACCTGATGACCATTATCGGCGTATGGAAGCTTTTGGGAACCGTGGCGGTTCTCGCACCGAAATTCTCTTTGCTCAAGGAATGGGCCTATGCGGGTTTCTTCTTCTGCATGTCGGGCGCGGCGATTTCGCATATCGCGGCAGGCCATTCCGTGGGCAAGATACTTCCTCCCTTGTTGCTGCTGGCCCTGACCGTGATATCCTGGTATACCAGGCCCGCGAACCGGAAAATCATGGCGGAGATCCACGCATGAGCAAAACGAATCCCAAAGCCGACTTCTATTTCAGCAATTCCGAAAAGTGGCAAAAGGAAATGAAGAAGCTGAGAACCATCGCTCTCGGTTGCGGGCTGAGCGAAGAATTGAAATGGGGTTGCCCCAGTTATACGATGGATAAAACGAATATTGTTCTCATCCATGAATTCAAGGAATACTGCGCGTACCTGTTTTTCAAAGGCGCGTTGATGAAGGATCCCAAGAAGCTCCTCATCCAGCAAACCAAGAACGTGCAGGCGGCCCGCCAGATCCGGTTCACCAGCGTGCCGGAGATAACCAAGCTGGAAACCGCCTTGAAAGCTTATATCAAGGAAGCCATAGCGGTGGAAAAAGCCGGCCTTAAAGTGTCCTTCAAAACGACCGCGCAATTCGACAGGCCCGATGAATTCCAAAGCCGGTTGGATGCGATGCCGGCCTTGCGGCGCGCCTTCGAAGCCCTGACTCCGGGGCGGCAAAAAGGCTACCTGCTGCACTTTTCCTCCGCCAAGCAATCCAAAACCCGGGAAACGAGGGTGGAAAAATGCATCCCGCTCATTCTGGATGGGATGGGCCTGGATGACTAAGAAATCCGTATCACCCGATGAACGCGCGGAATTGCTCGCGACCTTGGAGGCCCGTTTCGGGAAAAACCAGGGCCGTCACAAAGGCATTGAATGGTCCAAGCTCCGGGCCAAACTGGAAGCGGATGCCGGCAAGCTTTGGTCGCTCCTGGAAATGGAAAGGACCGGCGGCGAACCCGATGTCGTGGCCCATGACAAGAAAACCGGGGAATTCCTGTTCGTGGACTGTTCCGCGGAAAGCCCCAAGGGCCGCCGCAGCGTGTGCTACGACCGGGAGGCCCTGGAGGCGCGCAAAGAGAATAAGCCGAAGGACAGCGCGGTGAATATGGCCGCGGCCATGGGAATCGAACTCCTGACCGAAGCGGAATACCGGGAGCTGCAGGAACTCGGGGAGTTCGACCTGAAAACATCGAGCTGGATCAAGACCACCCCCGAGGTGCGGAAACTGGGCGGGTCCCTCTTTTGCGATCGCCGTTATGACACTGTATTCTTGTACCATAACGGGGCGGATTCGTATTATGCCGCGCGCGGGTTCCGCGGTTCGCTCAGGATTTAGGCGCAGGCAGGATCGCGGTGGGCTTTTGCGATATACGTACCGGTTAATCTAGATCCATTTTCTTGACCACGGTTGTGACTCTCGGGGCGGAAATCCCAAGGGTCGCATATTCTGATTCTCTTCACTATCTTGGGTACCGGAGGCGCTCGCCTTCGAAACCCATAACCTTTGAAGAAAGACGTGATCATGAAGAAAATCCTGCTAAGCGTATTAGCCCTTTCCCTGGCCATACCGTATGCCTCCCACGCCAAAGCCGCCAAGGTTTTGAAGGTTTCCGAGAGCGTCGAAATCAAGGCATCGCCCGACAAGGTATGGGAAAAGGTGAGCAATTTCGGCGATTTGGGCGGCTGGCATCCCGCCGTCAAGACCACCGAAATCGTGAGCGGTGAAAACGGAGTTGTCGGCGCTGTGCGCCTCTTGACCTTGCAGGATGGCGGGACCCTCAAGGAAACGCTTTTGAGCATTGACCCCAAGAAAATGCGCTATAGCTACAATATCGTGGAAGGCGTTTTGCCGGTCAGCGAATACACCTCCACCGTCAGCGTAAGCAAAGCCAAGAAAGATCAATGCAAGGTCACTTGGAGCGGGGAATTCAAGCGCAAGGACATTTCGGAAACCCCGGCCGCCGGGCAGGACGATACCACCGCGACCAAGACCATGAGTTCGGTTTACCGGGGCGGCCTGGATAACTTGAAAACGATTATGGAGACGAAGTAGAGAACGCTTCGCCGTTCAGCCCGCGTCCTCCGCGGCGCTGAACGGCGAATCCCGGAGCCGGGCGCATTCGGCATCCGATCAGTCGGGAATCTCCGGTTCCACCAGCAATTTCAGCTGGCTGAGCGATTCCTGCCAGCCAAGGTAGCAGGCCTCCACGGGAATCGCATCGGGAACGCCTTCCTGTACGATGCTGATCTCTGTGCCGACGGAAACCTTCTTCAGATCCACCGTCACCAGCATTTCCCCGGGCAGATTGGGATCGTCGAACTTGTCCGAATAGCGGAGGCGTTCATTCGGCTTCAGCTCCAGGTATTTGCCGGTCCAGGAATGGCTGTTGCCGGTGCCGAGATTGGTGAAGGACATCTTGTAGGCGCCGCCTACCTTGGTTTCCTGGTGATGCACCTTACCGGTGAATCCGTAGGGCGGAAGCCATTTGACTTTAGCCTCGGCGTCGAGGAAGGCCTTGTAGACGCGTTCGGGTTTCGCGGTGAATACGCGATGCAGGCGGACGGTATTCGTTCCCATTCTCATTCTCCTAGGATAGGTTTTAAAATCAAGAAAAAGAAAAATATCCCGCGCTCCGCAAGGGCATAATAGGCCCGAAACAGGGCCTTTTACACGGACTGGGCGATTTCCTTGGCGCGGCAAAATTCTATGGGCCGGATTTCCAGGCCCCAGCCCATTTTTTCCCCCAGATTGGCGGCCGGGTGCAAGGAGGCGATCCGGATGGCTTCCTGCATATCCCTGGCTTCGATGAGGAAGAAGGAGCCCAATTGCTCCTTGGTCTCGACATAGGGGCCGTCCGTGACCGAAGGCTTGCCGTTACGGGGCCGCACGGACATGGTTTCCTTGGTGGCGGCCAGGGAGGCGACCATATCCAGGTTGCCGGTGGCTTCTAAAGCTTTGTCCAGGGGTCCGCATTGGGCGACGATGGCCTCCATATCCTCCTTGGAGGTTTTCTCGAAGGTTTTTTCATGATAGTAGGCGAGGACCAGGAATTTCATAGGAGCTCCGTTATTTTGATGGTCGTGATGATTATGGTGATGCGTCAAGTTCGGAAAGCCTTTTTTCCAGGAAGCGCCGCTCCGGCTCCTGTTGCGTCAGCTCCAGGGCGCGCCGATAGGCCGCCGCCGCCTCGGAATTGCGTTGCAATCGGCGCAGCAGATCCGCCCGCGCCGAATGGGCGAGATGATACTCGTTCAGTTTTTCCTCGGCCCCTTCCTTGACTAAAAGGCCATCGATAAGGCGCAAGCCCGCTTCCGGGCCGTCCCGCATGGCCACGGCCACGGCCCGGTTCAATTCCACGATCGGGGAAGGATCCGCTTTCAGAAGCACATCGTAAAGCCCGGCGATTTGCGCCCAGTCGGTGGCCTCAGGCGCGGCCGCTTCGGCATGCACGGCGGAGATGGCGGCCTGCAGGGTATACGGCCCGAAGCGACGGGACAAAAGGGCCTCTTCCACCAGCGCGGATCCGGCCCGGATGAGATCCCGGTTCCACAAGGACCGGTCCTGATGTTCCAAGAGGATCAGCTCGCCGGATTCCGAGGCGCGGGCGGCGCGGCGGCTTTCATGGAGCAGCATCAGCGCCAAGAGGCCCTTGGCTTCGGGCTCGGGCAGCAACTCGACCAACAGGCGTCCCAGGCGGATGGCCTCTCCGGACAGATCGGGCCGGGCCACGGCGTCTCCTGAAGACGCGGAATAGCCCTCGTTGAAGACCAGGTACAGGACGCGCAAAACCGCGGCCAGGCGCTCCGGACGCTGTTCCGGTCCCGGCACCTCGTAGGGGATGCGGGCCTCGCGGATCTTGGCCTTGGCGCGGACGATGCGCTGGGCCACCGTGGGCCCTTCGGTGAGGAAGGCCCGGGCGATTTCCTCGGTGGTGAGGCCGCATACCTCGCGCATGGTCAAGGCGATTTGGGCATCCGGCGCCAGGGCCGGGTGGCAGCAGGTGAAAATGAGTCGGAGCCGATCGTCCTCGAGCCCTTCCTCCCCCGTTCCCGACGGCTCGCCGGCTTCGCCTGAGCTGTCTCCAGGGGCATCGCCCTGTGCTCCACCCTGGTCCTCATAAAACCGCGCCATGGCCTCCGCGTTTTCATCGAAGCGGGCGCGTCGGCGGATGCCATCGATGGCCTTGAAGCGCCCCGCGGAAACCAGCCAGGCCCGGGGATTGCCCGGCACGCCGTCCTGGGGCCATTGCTCCACCGCCGCCCGGAAAGCCTCATGCAGGGCTTCTTCGGCCAAATCGAAATCCCCCAGCAGGCGGATCAAAGTGGCCAGGATCCGGCGCGATTCCAGGCGATAGACATCCTCGACCTTGGCCAAGACCGATGCGGTTTCCGGGTTTTCCATATCAGTATTCCATCGCCAGGTTCAGGCCCGTATGGCCCCGGTCGCTTCGAAAAATTCTATGGGCCGGATTTCCACCGCGCAGCCCATCTTCTCCCCGATCCGGGCCGCCGGATGCTTGGAAGCGGCCTGGATGGCCTCGTTCAGATCCCGCGCCTCGAGGATGAAGAAACCGCCCACTTGTTCCTTGGTCTCGGCATACGGCCCGTCATAGAGAACGGTTTTGCCGTTCAGGGGCCGCAAGGTGGTAGCGGAACGGGTGGGCGCCAAGGAGGCGATCAGGGCCAAATGCCCCCCTTGATGCAGCTCCTCGTCATGGGATTTGCATTTTACGCCCATTTCTTCGAGCTCGGCCTTGGACATGGCCGCGTATTTCTTCTCATCTCCGTAAGCCAGGCACAGGTATTTCATGGAAACTTCCTCTGGGTAAAAATGGGGTGAAAATCCCCTTCACGACCTTTAGTCGTACGGAGACTTCTAAATCGACAAAGTTTTTTCAGAAACAGGGGACGCGCCCCCGAACCACTTGGTCAGGGCTTCGGTCAACCCCGCCTGGCCCGACTCCCCCACCCAGGCCGCATGCCCGTCCGGCCTGATCAGGACCGCGCTGGGCGAAGCCACTTTTCCCAGCACCGGCAGTTCCCACCCGCCTTCATATTCGGCATCCGCCGATGACACCCGTTCCGCCCAGGGCCCGATGGCCAACTCATCCGCCTTGCCGAGATTCAAGAGCACCGGGCGCGCCTTATGCAGCAGGCTGTAGAGCGGGACCATTCCGCCTTTCATCACCAGATCCAGATCCGGCACGCGCCGACCCAGCAGCGGGTGCCCTTCGCCCAGATCATAATGGATGTCCAACCCCGACATTTCCCCGGCCAACGCCTTGCGCATCCCTTCCTGGCGCAGCCATTCCGAAATCTTGTCGCTCAAAGCCTTGGTGCCGGAGTCCGGACGGCGGAGCGAGACTTGGGCCATGGTGGTACGCAGCACGCGCGCGGCCACCGGGTGGCGCTCGGAGTGATACGTATCCAGTAGCGTGGACGGCGATATCCCCTTGATGACCTGCGCCAGCTTCCAACCCAGGTTCACCGCGTCCTGCACGCCCGTATTGAGTCCCTGACCACCCACGGGGGCGTGCAAATGGGCGGCATCGCCGGCAAGCAGCACGCGACGATCGCGGTAGGTGGCCGCCTGACGCGCCATGTCGGTGAAGCGGGAGATCCAATTGGGATTGCGGGCACCGAAATCCGTACCGTAAGCGGCGATGAGCGTTTCGCAGAGATCGCGCAGGGTGGGTTCGCCGCCGGGTCCCACCTGCCTTTCCATCAGCACCAGGGCGGACTGCCCGGTTTCTTCCACGCGGCCGATGGCATGCGTCAAGCCCAGCGCATCCTGATGCCAGCCCAGCTTCGGATCGGTCAAATCCACCTCGGCGATCAGCCAACTCGTCGTCGCATCCCAACCGGGAAATCCGATACCGGCCGTTTTGCGAACCAAGCTGCGGCCTCCATCGCAACCCACCAGATAAAGCGCCCGCAGCGAGGGCCCTTCGGAAAGGGAGACATCGACACCGTTTTCATCCTGCGCGAAGCCTGCCACTTCGCGTTCGCGATAAATCTTCACCCCCAATTCACCGACCCATTCCGACAGAATACGCTCGCTATGATTCTGCGTCATAGCGAGCCCATAAGGATGGCGGGTGGGAAAGTCGCTCATGTCCAGGGGAACCATGTTGAATCCGACGATTTGCATCGCCTTTCCCTGCGAGAGGAAGCGTTCGGCGACGCCCCGCTGATCAAGGACCTCGATGGTGCGGGCATGGAATCCCCCGGCGCGCCTGCCCGTAAGCTTCTGGTCCGCACGCCTTTCCACGATGGCGACATCGATGCCGGCCAACGCGAGCTCGGCCGCGAGCATCAATCCCGTGGGCCCCCCTCCTGCAATCAATACCGCATGATCATGCATGGGCTCCCCCTAGGATTATGCGAACCAAAGATTAGAAAATGGATTTATCCGTTCCTGTTAGGTAACAATGCGTTGAGGTTTTTACGTTAAGAGCCTGACAGTCCTTGCCGCAAAAGCGTGCGCATGGGAAATTCCATCTTGTCCATTCGAGGAACCGCTCTATGAAGAATCGAAAGCCCGAATACACCATTCCTCTCGGCCTCTTGTTAGCGGCTTTTTGCGCAAGCGCATCCGCCCAACATCCGGCACCAGTCCCGGCGGCGCCATCCACGGTGCAGGCCGTATATGTAGATCCCTCGGCATCGCGCGCGCTGCAACCCGGGGAGAAGATAGGCGGTCTGTATGCGCGGAACACCACGCAGGACTATGTGCTGCAGCGCCTGACGCAACGTACCTATTGGGTCCAGAGCCATCATTACGCCTCGGTATTCTACGTCGGCGACAAAGGCGTATTGTTGTTCGATGCTCTCGAAGGACAAAGCCCGCAAATCAGAAAAGCCATCGCCGAGGTCACGAAGTTGCCGATTTCGGCGCTGGTATACTCGCATGACCATGCCGACCACATCGGTGACGCCAAAGAGTTCGTCGCAGCGGCGGTGAGCGCCGGCGTGAAGCTGAGGATCATCGCGTCCAAGGCCACCGCCGCCAAAATGACCTTCCTTAAGAGCGCCTTCCCTAAACCCACGGAAACCGTGGCTTGGCCGAGCGGGAGCTTCAAGTTCGAAGGACTGACCGTCTCATTCCACGGTTTCGAGCGCGCAGCCCATACCGATGATCATGGCATATGGCTTCTCGAGGGTGAAAAGGTAGCGCACCTTCCCGACCTGATCAATCCGGATCAACCGCCTTTTTGGGCTTTCGCGGGTTCGGAAAATTTCGTCTACTACGAAGCAAACCTGGAACAGCTCGCCAAGCTGGACTGGACGTATTTGAGCGGCGGCCACGGAAACGTGGGCAGCCGGGCCGATGTCGAGTTCTATCGCCTATTCCTGGCCGACCTCAAAGCGGCGGTAGGCAAGGCGGTCAAGGAGATCCCGTGGGGAGTCGGCGTGGATGCGTCCAAAGCAAATGCCCACACCCCATTCCTTCCCGCTTGGATGAACGCAGTCGCAAGGCAGGCTACCGATCAATTGCGCCCCAAGTACGGAAAATACTATGGGTTCGAGGCGGGGATGCCAAGGAACGCCGAAATGGTAGCGGAGGCAATGACCGCATACCGATAAGCACGATGCACCCCCATAGCGTGATGACAGCCCCAGCGGCGTTGACGGCGAATGGGGATGAGAATCCCGAGGTAAAAGCCACGTCCACCGTGGCATGGAAGAGCGCCACCACCAGGAGACTGCCTCGGCTGCTATTGTAAAGCCAAGTGAGCAACACCGAGCCCGTCAGCAAACTGAAGAACCAACCTGCGATGCCGGCCGCACCCATGCCGGTATAACCGGGACGATAGAGAAAAAGCGGCACATGCCAAATCGCCCAACCTACCGTAAGCAGAAGGGAAGCAACCAGCGCGGAGTGGCGCGTTTGCAGGCGGGGAAGCGCAAACCCCCGCCAGCCTACCTCTTCGCCATACCCGAACGAAATGATGTTGTAGGCGAGAAAGCCCAGGGCGGGGAACTGAGGGAACTCGCGCGAACTGGCGGCGCCATCCGGGATCTTTCCTGCCTCACCCCCGAAAATCGAGGCTACTCCCACCGCAATCGCCAGGAGGACCAAGGGCGTCGCCAAACCGATGGCCACCCATAAGAGCCGGCCACGCCACAAGCCCATGCGCTGCAATAGATCGGCGGGACCGGCGCGGCCTGATTCCTTGGCGGATACCAGGAATGCCGCCGTGATCGGACCCAACGCGCCCAAGGCATGGTGGTAAGGCAATACCGGCAGCCCGTGTACATCGAACGCGGGTAGCCAGAGGGGCGCCCATAGGATCCACGAGACGCCATAGGCTAATAGGAAAAATAAGGCCATTGGAGCCCCCAAGGTACATCATCCATCGGGCGCAAAGGGCAGAGTTTCCATCTAGCTTCCCTCTAGCCCCCATCTCGTCCTTCACCCGAAAATAGAACCCAATTCCGTTATCATATCCAATTGGTTTCAAACCATCATCAATCTCACCTCCCTTTACTTACCCAGGCATTCTTGACACTTTAAGCATAGTTATGCCCAATATCCTCAAATTATTTTTAAAACCCCCGATCTACCGTTATCACCTTCAAACGAATTGATTGACTTTTTCTTCCCTTGGGGGCATCTTTAAGGAAAAGGAACACAAGTCGATGGTCGCCAAACCCGTACCCGACTCCGAAGCTCCCACGAAGGACGCGGAATCGGGGCCGCCCAACATCTATCGCTACGATGACTTCCGGACTTTCCTGAGGGATGCGTTCCAGTATCGCAAGGAAAAGGACGCGGAGTATTCCTATCGTAAGTTCGCCAAGGATGCCGGCATCGCCAACCCGGGTTATTTGCTCGATGTCATAGTGGGCAAGCGCACCTTGAGCGAAAATGCCGGCGGGAAAACGGCGGCGGCTTTTGGTCTCAATGATGCCGAGGGGGAATTCTTCGGTCTCCTGGTGGACTTCGGGCAGGCCAAGCAGGATGCCAAGCGCCAGGAAATCTACCAGGAAATCCTATACCGCCGCAACCGCAGCCGCTTCGCGCGGCTGAGCCCGTCCCTGGTCAAATACTACCAGGATTTCCATTATCCCCTGGTGTACAGCGCCCTGCATGCTTTCGATTTCCGCGGCGACTATGAGAAATTCGGAAGCGTTTTCGATCCCGCCATCGCCCCAGGGGCCTTGAAGAAGTATATCCGCGATCTATGCGAATGGGAGTTGGTGAAGCAAGGCGGGGACGGACGCTATACCGTGACGGAGGCGTTCGTAGAGCCGCCGGAAACCATGGGCGCGCTGGTGCGGCGCCTCAATCGCGAATGGATTCTCCAGGCCGCGGAATCGCTGTTCCGCCATGGGCCCGAGGATCGGCACGTTTCCACCTTGCTTTTGTCCGTGAGCGAAGCGACCAAGAAAAAGCTCCGCGAAGAAGTCGAAGCCTTCCGCCGCCAGGTGCTGGACCTGGTGGCGCAAGACAAGGGCGAGCCATCCGGCTTGATGCAATTGAGCCTGCAATACTTTCCCAAAACCAAAAAGCGGAAATAGTCTTATGAGCACCTCCCCAAGTAAGCGCAAACTCGCCGTCGCGGGCCTCGGGTTGATCCTTTCCGGCTGCCTGTTCACATCCGACGACAAAACCGCCCAAGGCGGGGCGCAGGACTTCCCCAATACGGTGGCCTTGGGCTATGCGGCCTCGCAGCATATCGCCGACAATGGCGATTGGGATCAATTCTCCGTGATCCCCTCCATCCTGCCCACCTTCCAGAACGCCGACTCCCTGATTGTGGCTCCGGAAAGCGCGAGCGTGACGGGGCTCGCCAAATCCGCGGCCGCGGCGGCGCTTTCCGATACCGTGTATTGGGACTTCTCCGATACCGCCACGCGCAAGGTGGTGCGCCGCATCCATGAGCAGGAAACGCTTTTGAAAATCAAGTCGGATACCCTCGTATATCGCTACGATGGCGAAGGCGGAAGCGCAATCGATATCATCCTCGGCAGCGGGTTGTTGCTGGAGTCCAAGGGGGCCGTGGACTGGAAGCTTACGGACAAGCGCCAGGCCTACCGATACCAGAACACCGATTCGGCGGGCGGGTTCGATCGCGCGGTATTCACCGAACGCCAGCCCGCGTTGGCTCCGCCGGGCTTCAAACTCAAGGCGCTGGTCATGAATCCGGGTCCGGACGGCGATTTCGGCCTGACGGTCAATGCCCCCGCGGCGGCCGACAATAGGCCCGCCTATTACGCCTTCGCGCGCACGCGCGGCAATGGGGACGGATCCGCGGATACGCTGGAATCCTTCGACATCACGGATGCGGACGGGGACGGCACGCTATGGGGCGCGGGCGATTCCGGCGTCGTGGACTTCCGCCAGAAAACCCCCTCACCAGCCTCTCGCCCCAACGTGGAACTTATCGTGCAGAAGATGCGCGCCGTGCTTTTCAAGGAGGAGCATAAGACCTATCCCATCTCCTTCAAGGAAACGCGCGATGAGAAGTCGGGCAGGAAAGTGGTCTTTACCGTGCGCGGCATGCGCGACGGCGAGGATTCCACCTTCCAGGCCGGGGATACGGTGATGGTCGGCGTGCATGTTTATAATCCGGAAGGCGCGCGGCCGGCGGAAAAGCATTCCCATTACAAGGTGGTGCTGTCCGGGCAGCCCAAGAAGTATTCGGAAAACAAGCTCCTCAAATACACCTTGGAGGCGGTGTGGCTGAAGGATTCGCTCACCGCCACCAAGCTGGTCTTCACGCCGGACCAGCCTGTGCTCTCCGGCGAGCTGTCCATCACGGGGGATCTGGAATTGAACGCGGGCCTTGCCAACCGGCATACCGCCCTGGCCGTGGGCCGGTTCGAGAACAAGATGATAGACGTGATCCTGACCGACAAAGATCAGGACGATCGCTCGCGCCGCTTCCATATCAAATGGGATTCGAACGGAACACCCGTGCTGCAAGAGCGTTCGGATTGACGTAAATATGTGCTATAGCTTCACGCCGGTCCGCACCCCTGACGGGATTCTCTGGCTTCCCAAAAAAGTCGTCGATCAATACGAGAAGGATGGCTGGGTGGAGCGCGCCGACGAGGTGTTCCCCCGGGGTCCGGCCGAAGTGTGGCGTTGGATCAAGGGCGGGGTCCAATCCTCCGAAATGGTTTTCGACATGGTGCCGCGGTTCTATCTGAAAGCCGGGAATCCCTCCCTGGACGAGGTCTTGAAACGGAAACGGTCGAAGAAAAAGGGCGGGGATGGTTTCGATTCCTATAACGCCCGTTCGGAATCCATCCTGGAAAAGGCGACCTTCCGGGCCCCCTGGGCCGAAGGCAAAAGGATGGTCGTCCCGGTGTCCGCTTGGCGCGAACGCCCCAATATGGAGGAGGCGCCGCCCGAGTTCAAGGGGCGGGAATTCCGCATCCATCTATCCGACCCCAAGAACCTGGCGGGCATCTGGGAGCGCTGGGAAAACAAGCAAGGTGAAATCCTGGAATCGTTCGCCATCATCACGGTGGATTCGCTCGGTAACGATATGCTCAGGGGGATTTGGCATGAGCGCTGCCCGCTCATCCTCGATCACCGACAGGTCGAAGAGTGGCTTGATCCCAAGACCAGTCCGGAGCAAGCCTTCAAGATGATCCGCCCTTATCCTTCCGATGAAATGAAACTGGAAGAGATTATCCGGCCCAGGCCCGACGATCCGCAATTGTCCCTTTTCGCCCCGCCCGCCTGAACCGAGGGGCACCGCCCGCCAGAATCGCCCCCACCCCCCTTTCAATCGTTATTCAATTTTATGAAGGTGATTATTCTATCCTGGTTTTTTGCCTCAATTTTGCATTAATATGTTATTGCTTTTTAACTTAATAATCAAAACAAATTCACGTTTATATCCATTTTAAAGCTTTTTTAAGCCTTTAATTGCGTTTTTAGTGTTATCGGATACCTAAACAACGGTTGCTCTTTGGTCCGTTATCGGATATACTGTATATGATACCGAAACAAGGGCCTCAACAGCCCACGAAAGGATGGATTTATGAAGCTCTCCAAACTCACCCTCAGCCTGCACACATTGGCCTTTACCGGGGCCGCCTCCCTGCTCTTCACCGGTTGCGTCACCAACCAGGAAGAAGGCTCTTATACCAGCGATGGTTCGGGAGCCTATATGGCTTCCGAGGTCGATCAAATGGGCCTGGTCTACGGCCAGATCTCCAGCGACGCTCCCGCGGCCAAGACTTCGGCTCTGGGATTGGGATCGGAATTCACCATCACGGGCGAATTGGTGGTGGAGCCCTTCGCCTACCATGAAGATTGCGCCTGCTTCGTGCGGCATGCCACCTTCACCGGCATCAAGGGCTACGAACGCGATCGCGTGGATTCGGTGACCTTGATCGATTCTTCCGGCACGACCATGAACGTGTTCAAGAAGAACCAGGTGGCCAAAATAATCCACAAGCGCAACGTGGTGAAGACCAAAGGCGCCAAGGAAGCGGATATCCGTTTCGATATCACCGTGGACATCAAGACCGATGCGGGAGTGAAAAAGGGCGTCTGGAACGGCACCATGACCGGCACCTACAACGGCCAGGCCCTCAAGAGCGGCAGTATGGACAAGGTGACGCGCGTCTGGGCGGACGGCCGCTTCGGCTTCCCGGAATCGGGAACCATCACTTTGGAACGCCCCGTGCTGAATTTCGTGGCTGAATTCCTGGGCGACAATAAGATGAAGGTGACCATCACCAACAAGGTGACCAAGAAGATCCATATCTTCTGGGTGGACAAGGACTATAACGAAACCGATCCGTTGGAACAGCCTTAAGGGTAATGCGGCGGGTCGACAAGCGGGAGGCGGGTTCCCCCACCTCCATCACCCCCCGCAATTCTTATCCGGTTTATGGGACCCGCGGATTCATCCTCCGCGGGTTTCTTTTTTTATCCCGTCTTTTTCGCCTTAGGGTTGCGCGGCGGAAAGGGAGGCAGGCAGGCCGAGGCGTTGTCCCGTCAGGGTGAATGCGCCCGCTTTATTAAAACCTTCAGTACGAGAACCCTCGATGCGCCAAAAGATAAGTTGGCTGAAAAGTCCGCGCGGATAGGCATCCGGACCGGCCAGCGCGGGGTAAATCGGATGCCGCCGTGGCGAATGCCAACGTTATCGCCAATGGCATGGCCATCGCCTGTTTAGGGAGCTAAAGGGTCCGCCGGACCACTATGGTAATCCGCGGACCGCGCCGGTACTTGTCCCCCAGCGGGAAATTCAGATTGAAATGCTGGACGGTTTTCTGGGTGGACTTGCTTCGCCCCAGCCGCAATCCCATGCCCGCGGAATAATGCAAATCGCCGGGATCGGTAGCGCGCCATCCGGAAAAGGTATTGCCCGCGGAAAAATAGGCAGCGAAGGCGGGCACGAAGGTCAGCAATTCGAATTCCGGGTACCAGCGCTGTTCCAGGGAAGTCAGCAGGCGAGCCTGGCCGGCATAGTAGAAGCTGGGATAGCCGCTCAGGCCGTTCAATTCGCCCAAGGTCAATTGCTCGCTGGCGGGCGTGGCGAACAGGCCGGTCCAGGAACCCGTCAACCAGGTGGAAGTCAAAGGGTGTTCCCGCAGGGCGGTTTCCCACCAGAGTTCCGCACGGCCGTCGGCGAAATCGCCGCTTGGTGAAAGGAATGCCTGCCAGGAATAGCCGCCTTTCACATACCAATCGTCGGCGGGGAAGGCGATATAGGCCCCGTCCTGGGAGAGATTGAAATCGTGATCGCCCGCGCCCAGCCATTCCTGGTTCAGCGCGGCCGAAGCGGACAGCCGCCATCCCGTTTCCACGGATTCACCCCATTTGAGATTGCGGAAATTCCGCAGCGAGCGGTAGGCGTAACGGTACACGCTGGCGGAAACGCCCAAAAGCGCATCCGTGCGCTTTTCCGGCGCGGCCCCGGAGGCGGGAATGGGAACATAGCGCAGCAAGGCCGTGTCGGTGCGGCCGGCGCGCTCCAGGTCATAATGATCCTTGAAACGGAAGATAGGCCCCGCGTTGATCTTGAGTTCGCTTCCATAGGAGAGCGTGGCCGAAGCGGCTACCTCCTGCGTGGCCACGCGGCCGAACAGGCGCGCCACATTTGCCGAATCGGATCGTTCTTTAGCGAGGGCCGACGGCAAAGCGTCCAAATCGTTGGCGTCGAAATAGATCCGTTCGGAGATTTTCATCGCCGTCAGGCTCAGCGAATAGGCGTATTTATCGGTGCGCGCCCGCAGGGGCTTGCCGATTTTCAGGTACAGGGAATCCCCGTCGGAAAGCCAGGCCGCATACGCCGCGGTCTGCAGGTGCTGGGAGGTGAGATTGTTGTTGAGGAAGATCAGCTCGCGGCTGTCCCGGATGAGATTGTGCCGGACCGCCCCGCCCACCTTGGTGCCGGACCCGGCCACATTGGTTTCGAACAGGCCCGCCGACCAGAGCCATTCATCGTCGGCGACTTTCCCCCAGCGGCCGAGCAACAAATCGGCGACGCCTATGTTCATGGGCTGCACGCCCACCACGGGCACCAGGGTCCATTGATCGAAGGTGGTGACGATGATGTCGCATTCCCCGGCGGCCAAGGGCCGCACGCTGATGATGGCGTCGGACAGGAATTCCTCCGTGCGCAACGCCCTTTCATTCTCTGCCAGGCGGTCCTTGGTGACCTCCTCGCCTTCGGCGAACAGGAGGCGGTCGCTCAAGGTGGAGACGCGCGAGAGAATATGCAGATTGTTGCCGATCCGGAAGGCCAGGCTGTCCCAATGGGTATAGGCCACCGAGCCTTCGAACGCATCGCGGCGATCGAAACGTATCGAACGCACGCGCGCATGGAAATCCTCGCCCAACTCCTTGCTGGAGGTGAACCCCGGCGCGGGGCGGAACAGCCTTTCCGCGGCGGGAGCGGGAAGGGACAATCCGAGGATGGCGGCGAGGACGGTGGCAAGGATGGCGGCGAGGAAAGGGGCGGGGCCTGCCGGACGCGGGGATCGCGCGAAGAAGGGGATGCGGAAAGTCACGGTCGGCGCTCCTGCATGTTCCCTACAGGCTTTGCTTGACACGGATGCTGAAGCCGCGCTGGATTTTCTCCCAGACGGAGCCTTGCTGGAACTCCTTGTCCAGCGGGAAGCTGAAATTGAAATGGGCCACAAGCTTCTGCACGGTCTTGCTCGCGCCCAGGCGCAGCCCGAACCCCAGGGCATAGTGGAGATCGGCCGGATCGGCCTCGGCGTAGCCGGGAAAGGTGTTCCCCGCGTCAGCGAAGACCGCGAAAGCGGGCACCATGGTCCCGAGCTCAAAGTCGGGGAAAAGCCGTTGTTCGGCCTCCATGAGGAAGCGCGCCTGTCCGGCATAATAGAAGTTGGGGTATCCGTTCAGGCCGTTGTCTTCGCCCAGCAGCAATTGCTGGCTTTTCTCCGCCGCGAAAAGATGGTTCCAGGAAAGCGCCAGTGAGGACGAGGTGATTGGGACCGGTTTCCATTGCAGCTCTCCCGAGGCTCCCGCCGAGCCATCGTCGAAACCGCCGTCGGAAGCCAGGAAAAAGCGCATGGATGCGTTGCTGTTGAAGAAAACCGCGTCCCACCAGGCATTGTTGTAAACGGCCGATTGGCTGAACAGGAAATCATCGTTCTCCGCTCCCATCCACGCCTGGTTCTGCGCCACCTTGGCGGAGAGACGCCAGCCCGTTTCCAGGGTCTCGCTCCATTTCAGGTTCTTGTAATTCTGGACGGTCTTGTACGCGTACTGGTACGCGCTGAAGCTCAGGCCCACCAGGTAATCCATGCGCACATCGGGAAAGCGGGCGCTCGCAGGCAAGGGCTGGGCCGCCAGGAGATCCTGCTCCCGGGTGTAGGATTTGATCGCGCCGTCGTTATACCGATCATGGCGATTGAAAGTGGGGCTTACGTTGAACTTGGTCTTGTACCCGTAAGACCGGGTGATGCTCAAGTCCAGATCATGGGTGGCCACATGCGCGAATTGTAGCAAGGGATGGGCCTCGCCGGCCTTGAGATCGGCGAGCTCGGGCGGCAACTCGTCCAGCCTGTTGCCGTCGAAGTAGAGGTACTCGGAGAATTTCAGGGCCGAGATCGAGGCGCTGAAGGAATAACGGCTGTCGCGCGTTTCCAGGGGTTTGGAGAGCGAACCGACCACGGAATAGCCGTCGGAAAGCCAGGCCGTATGCGCAGCGAGATGGAGGCGATTGTCCGTCAAGGCATTGTTGTTGTAGTCGAGCCAGCGCGTGTCGCGGATCGCATCATGGCCCACGAAGAAACCCAGGCGCTGGCCGGAGCCGAGGAGATTACTTTCCACCGGTCCCAGCCAATACACCCACTCGCCGCCCAAACGCTCGATGTTGACGCCAGGCACCGTGGTCCATTGATCGTAGGTGGTCACCTTGATATGCGCGGTCCCGTCCTTCCAGGCCATGACTTCGATGATGGCATCGGCCAGGAACTCCTCTTGCCGCAGGGTTTTCTCCGCATCGAGCAGGGAAGCCTTGGTCACCCTCTCGCCTTCCTTGAAGAGGAGCCTTCGCCGGATGGTGCCCGGCCGCGACTCGATGTGGAGCCTGTTCCCCATCTCGAACATGTCGCTTTCCGCCTCGCTATGCGCGGTGCTGCCTTCGAAGGCATCCTTGATGGCGAGCTGGATGGAGCGCACCTGGGCGGAAAAATCCTCCGGCAAATCCTTGGCGCGGGTGAAGCCCGGCGCCGGTTGGAAGAACCGGTCGGCTTGGGCGCGCGCGGTTTGGGGGAAAGCCAGGATGGAAAGGAACGGTAGGAGAAGGGAAAGGGACTGGGAAAGGGAATGGGAAAACACGCGCGGCACGGCGCGGAAGGGGAAATGGAATCGGCCACGGCGCATGGAATCCAAGATAGAACCTTACCATGCAAGTGGACAGCGGCGCAACGCCGCCGGGGAATCCGGGCGGCGTTGCGAGCGGCATGAAGGCGGAACGAAAAAAGGGAAGTGGGTCTATAAGCCGGGTTCTGTCTCAGACGATCGGGAAACCCCATCGTCTGGGATGGCCATCCATCTGGGACGGCGGTTACCCGCCGCCTCGAGCGACCTACCCGATGAACCTTCCGAAGCGGACCGCCTCGGGTCTTTGGGCTTGCGCCCAAATCCTGGTCATCCTATTTGGTCTTGCACCGGATGGGGTTTACCCTGCCACTCCCGTCGCCGGGAATGCGGTGAGCTCTTACCTCGCCATTTCACCCTTACCCGGGAATGGCCTTGCGGCCATTCCCCGGCGGTATATTTTCTGTGGCACTTTCCATCCCGTTTCCGGGTCTGGCCGTTAGCCAGCATCCTGTCCTATGGTGCCCGGACTTTCCTCCAGGGATTCGGGGCTTTCGCCACGAATCCCCAGCGGCCATCCAACCCACTTCCCATTCGGAGGGTCCAAGATAATAAGACCTAGGGGTCTTGCCCGGTTGCGCCGGCTTTTTGGGGGTTTTTCGGGCGCCGTACTGGCTGGGGCTTCAGGAATGCTCCGCCGGATCGGTCCGGGAGATCTCGAGCAGCCGCTGATAGGCCTTGTCTTCCTGTAAAGCTTTCTCCAGGGCCTTGCGTCGCCTGTCCTCGCCGGCGCGGCATTGCTTGCCGCGCGGCTGGGCGTTGAAGGCATCGTCGCAGGACTTTTCCAAAGCGAACTTCTTTTGCAGCAAGGCTTCCACAGCGGGATCGTTCGGATTCGCCCCGGTTTTCTTGGCTTCGCTGATCAGGCCGTCCACGCGGGCATGGGACGAGTCGCCGGCGCGGCATTGTTTCAGGGCCAGGGATTTCTCCCGGTCGCAGGCGCGGATCTCCTTTTTATCCGCATCGGATAGGATGCGCCGCGCGATGACGCGTTGCAGCGAGTCCAGGGAGAAGAAGACGGCCGCATCCTGGGACGGCTGGGAGCGCGCCGGCACGCAAAGGAGCAGGAGGCCGAGGGCGAGGAGGAATGGGAGCGATAGTTTAGACATTGTGATCCTGGGGATTCTCATACCAACTTGGGGAACCGCTTGCGCGCCACCGCGAAACAGGCCAGCGCCGCGGCGGTCAAAACGGCAATGAACCCCAGGTAGACCAGATTCGACTGGAAAAACAGGGCGGAGGCGGAGGTCATGGCGAAGAAGATAACCAGCATCACCACGCTGGTCATCTGGGCCGCGCCGCGCACCGATTCGGAAATCAGGGAAAGCAAGGTGGCCAAGGCGCAGAGGAACAACGCCAGCACCGGCGTCAGCAGCATGGACTTGGCCAGGTCCAGACCGAACCCGGGCAACCAGAATCCCTTGAAGAGGAGCATGCCGGCCATGATCGCTTGGCCCAGCCAGCCCACCAGCACCGGCACCGGGTACATCCCCATCACCTTGCCCCAGAATAGGGATCCCATCTCCACGGGCAGGCACATCAGGATTTCCAAAGTGTTGCGTTCCTTTTCACCGGCGAAACTGTCCGCGCCCAATGGCACCGCGGAACTGGGAGCCAGCACGGCCAGCATCAGCAGCAGCGAGCGGGCCAGGGACAGGGTTTCCCGCACCGATCCCAGCGGCTGGAAAAAGACCGTATAGGCTTGCAGGCCCATCAGCAGCAGAGGGGTGATCAAAAAAGGCAAAAGGAAGCGCGGCTCCTTGAAGATGAGGCGCAATTCATGGCGGGCTATGCCCAAGGCCGGGCGCATCTACGATCCCACCAATCGCTGATAGACTTCGGCCAGGGTGGCGCGGTACGGCTCCACGGAGGCCACGGGAAGGTTCCGTTCCACCAGCGCCTTGATCAATTCCGGCATGCGCTCGCGCAGGCCCGCGGCTCCGATGTCCACCAGATGGCCCTCCCCCGGCGGGAAATCCAGGCGCGCCGCGAAATCCGCCGCCAGCCAGGCCAATTCGTCCGGACGCACCGCGCGGGCGAAGCCGATGCGGGCGCGCGCCAGGGCGGAAACGGGCGATGCGGGCGAGCCCGATGCGCCTTCCAGGATCTCCTCCCGCGAGCCCGCGCCCTTGAGCCCGCCTTGGGAAAGGAAACCGAAATGGGTCCCCACCGCCTCCAGCTGCTCCAAACGATGCGTGGCCACCAGGGCGGTCGCGCCGGATTCGCGGAGGTAACCGCGGAGATACGCCAGCACCTGACGCTGGGAAACCGGATCCAGATGATCGGTGGGCTCGTCCCAGAGCAGCAATTCGGGCCGGTGCAGGAGGCTGCGCGCCAATTGCAATTTCTGGCGGTTGCCTTGCGACAGCTTGGCCACCGGTTTGCGGTCCAGCTCCAGGCCCAGCTCGGCGCAAAGGCCCTGTATGCGTCCTTTCAAATCGAGGATGGGATAGAAAGAGCCGAAAAAGGTGAGGTATTCCCGCGCGTCCAACCGGCCGTACTGGCCCGGATTCTCGATGAGCACGCCCATGCGCGCCAGGCGCGCCCGGCGCGCCTGGCTTACGCCTTTTTCCATCCCTTCCCCGAACAAGGCCAGGGATCCGCCGGTCGGTTCCACCAGGCCGGTGATGCAGCGCATCAAGGTGGTCTTGCCCGCTCCGTTCGGCCCCAGCAGCACGAACAGCGCGCCCCGGGGAATGGCCAGATCCAATCCGCGCAGCGCCTCGACCGGGCCCGCGGGGGATTTGAAAGTAACGCGTAAGTTACGGGTGGCGATCACGTCCCCTGATCTGAAGCCGGCGCCCGCGTCGGGGGATCCGGCTATCAAAGCGGCCACGGCGCCCGCGGGTACCAAGGCCGCCGGGGAAGCTCCGGCGTGGGGGGACGGGGAGGGCATGGGACAAAGGTAGGAATATGGATTGGGATTGCCGGGCGCTTATCAGCCGGCCACGTGCATGGACTCCACCAGCATGTCGGGCACCTTTACGGAACTGAAGGAATCCGAATACTGGTCGGACAGCCCCCGGATGGCCAGCAACAGTTCGAAGTAGTTGGAGCTCAGCGTGATCTTGTCCACGGGACGGATGCGCTTGCCTTCTTCATACCAGAATCCCTGGGCCCCGATGGAGATCTCGCCGGAAATGGCCGAGCATCCCGATCCGCCTTCCAGCTTGGTGATGAGCAGGCAGCGAGGATAGGCCGCGAGCAGCTCTTCCTGGCTCTTTTCCCCTTTGCCCACGATGAAGTTTGAGAAGCCGGTTCCGGCCTTGCCGGAATACCCCCGCGAACCGTTGCCGCTGGGCTTGACGCCCGCCTGCTTGGCGGATTCCAGGTTGTAGAGATAGGTTTGCAGCACGCCGTCCTTGATGACCTCAATCGGCGCGGTGACCACGCCTTCCCCGTCGAACAGGTGCGAACCCGGGGCGCCCGGTATATGCGGATCGCTGGTGACGTTCAGGAAGGGCACGGCGATGGCCTGGCCCACCTTGCCGGTCAGGCGCGATTGCCCCTTCTGCACCGCTTCGGCGAAAAAGGGCGAGCCGAACATGGACATGATGGAGGTGCTGACGCGGTTGGAGAAAACGACCGGATAGCTGCCGCTGGGGATGGATTCCGCCCCCAGCAATTCCACCGCGCGTTCCACCGCCTTCAGGGCCATGAATTTGGGATCGAAAGCGAAGGAACGGCCGCCGTTGGAATATACGCCCATCTTCTTGTTCTCGCCCTGCTTGGCCACCACGCCGATACCGGCGCTGACCACGTTGGATCGCGAAGAGTAGGCTACGCCGTTGGAGTTGCGTACCATGGACATGCCGGAGGATCGGCTGGCGCCGAGATACGGGATGTTGTCGATGCGCGCGTCCGCCTGGCGCGCGATGGCTTCCAGTTCCAGGCCCAGGGCCTTCAGTTGATCCAGGGTGACGCTTTCCAGGGCGGGATTGTAGGATTTGAGATCGATGTCCGGGAGAGTGTCCGGAAAGGGCAATTCCATTTCCACCGTGTCGGTGAGCAAGGTGTGGCTCAGCGCGTCCTTGACGGTCTGGGTGATGGCTTCGCGGGACATCTTCTCCGTGAAGGCGAAGCCCGGGCGCTTGTCCTTGAATAGGCGGATGCCGATGCCGCGCGAGTTGGAGATCTCGGTGCTCTTGACCTTGCCTTCGAATAATTCCAGGCCCATGCTTTCCGACTCGCCGGCCACGGCGTCGTAGGCGTGGGCGCCCAGGCGCTTGGCTTCCGCGCACATGAAATCGATGGCGTCCGCCGGGGACAGGGATTCGGTAATTACGGAAGCGGCTTTGGCTATCATCTTCCCCCCACCAGGATGTTGTCGACTTTGATGGTAGGCTGCCCGACCATCACGGGAATGGAACCGGAAGAGGCGCCGCACATCCCCGCCGCCATTTCCAAATCGTCGCCGACCAGGGAGATGAGGGGCAGGATATCCGGACCCTTGCCGATCAAGGTGGCGCCGCGCACCGGCTCGGTGACTTTGCCGTTGCGGATGAGATAGGCTTCCTCTACCGCGAAATTGAACTCGCCCGTGGCCGGATTCACCGATCCGCCGCCCATCTTCTTGGCATAGAGGCCGTTGTCGATGCCGCTGATCATGGTTCCTACCGGAGTGGTGCCCCTATCGATATATGTATTGCGCATGCGCGATACCGGCGCGTACTGGTAGGATTCGCGGCGGCCGCTGCCGGTGATGGACGTGCCCGTTTCATTCCCGCCCACGCGGTCGGACATGTAGGTTTGCAGCTTGCCGTCCTTGATGAGCACGGTCTTCTGCGCCGGGTTCCCCTCATCGTCGATGTTCTGGGATCCCCATGCGTTCTGGAGCGTGCCGTCGTCGATGGCGGTGACGGAAGGATGCGCGATCAGCTCGCCCACCTTGCCCGCGAACGGCGTGGCCTTGCGCCGCACGGCCTCCGTTTCCAGCAGGTGCCCGCAGGCCTCGTGGAATATCACGCCGCCGAAACCGTTGCCCATCACCACCGGCATCTTGCCGCCTTTGACGTAGCCCGCGCCCAGCATGAGCAGGGCGCGTTCGGAAGCCAATTTTGCGTAATGGGAGATATCCAGGCTTTCGAAGAACTCGAAACCGCGATGGGTGCCGGGCGCTTCGCTGGCAGTGAAAATCTCCCCGCCCGATTCCGCGGTCACGTTGACGGTGAAGCGCGCGCGCGTGCGCGTGTCTTCCGCCCACAAGCCTTCGCTGTTGCAGATGATGATGCTGGATACCACGTCTCCGGCGCGCGCATTGACTTGCACGATCTTATCCGAATAGCCCCGCGCCACGTGATCCGCCAGCTTGATCAAATCCAGCTTCCGGTCCTGGCCTATCTCGCGCGGGTCCTTGGTGATCTTGTGGCGGTTCTCGAACACCTTGCCGACCAGCTTAACCGTCGGCGCCGAGGAATGGTTCACTATGACGCCGCGGCTGCGGGCCAGGTTGTCTATCAGCTTGATGATATGGCCTTCATCATCGTTGCTGGTATGCGCGTACAGGACCTCGGTCCCGTATACCAGGCGGAGGCCCACTCCGTAATCGGTGCCGGCCGTGGCCGATTCCACCTTACGGTCGCGGAAGGAAACCGACGCGTTACGGGTCTCCTCCTCGAAGATTTCCACGAAGTCGGCCTTGCGATCCAGGCCCGCTTGGATGATGCGTTCCGCTTTGATTTTTTCCATGTTTTTCCCGGGGATATATGTTGAATTATAACAAATTGGGGATCGCGAAACCTCCGCCATAGGCCTTCGGCACATTATTTGCATTTGAGGCGACAACGGGGTAAAAATGAAAATTAAACGCGCATTTCCACTAGGTAACCTGCCAGCCGCTTTATTGTTGACCGTGGCTGCCAACTTTTGCGCATGGGGGCAGGCGGAGCTATGGTCCGACTTGCAGTTGCCCGGCAATGGGCAGATTACCGCCTTGGCCACAAGCCGGGATGTCCTTTTGGCAGGCACCCAGAATAGCAGGATTTTCCGCTCGCTGGACCGGGGACTCCATTGGGTCATGGTGAAACCGGGAATCCGGGCCCCGGCTTACGATGACGCCTCGGAGAATTATTCGCCCGTGTCGGCTTTCCAGGCAGGCGATTCCGTCTTGCTGGCGGCGTTCGGCACACCCTTGGATTTGGAGTTATGGGATTGCTTTTCGTCGGCCTGCTTCAGCCCCACCAACCTCGGAGGCGTATTCCGTTCCGCCGACAATGGCGCCACCTGGCAATATGCGGGTTTGCGCGGGGTCATCGCACTGGCTTTCCATCAGGGGGTTTTCTATGCCTCCACTTTGGAGGATGCGTACTCTTCCGGCGATCAGGGACGAACCTGGAAAAAACTCCTGGTCGATCGCACCTTTCCCATGCCGGGGCGTTCCATCCGGGCCATCGTTCCGGCTGGCGATCAAGCCTATCTCCTTTTCTCTTCGGGAGTATCCCGCGCCCGGCTGACGGAGGATTCCCTGACGGGCCTGGAGCCGATGGTGCAAGCGAACATGCTGCTCCCGGATGGGAATGGCGCGCTCGCGGCCACAGATGCGGGATTATTGCGATCCCGTCCTTCAGCCACGGCCGGAGCGACTTGGGAAACCGTCAACAGTCGCCCGCTGCGCTTACTGGCCGCGAGCGGGGATTCCCTGCTCGGGATCTTCAAGGGCGCGGACACGGTGAACGTGAGCCTTGACGGCGGAAGAACCTGGGAACCGCTCCCGGGCGCGCCGCCCGGGGGATTCCAGGTAGTGGCCGGCTACCAAGGCACTGTCTTCGCGGGACTTGGGGGAACGGGAGTATGGTCGCATGCATCCGGTTCGTGGACCCAGGCTTCGGCGGGACTGTATGATAATCCCGTCGCATTCCTGGCATTCTCCCAAGGCGCATTGCTGGTCGTTCCCGGCCCAGGCTCGCTGGCACCGCTCTACTTTCTGCCCGGAACCGCGCCTTCCGGGACTTGGATCAACCCATTTCCGGAGCAGCGCCATCCGCTGGACGCCATCACCGTAAGGGAAGGCCGGATTTACGCCGCCGCCGCAGGTACCTTGTCTGTTACCTCGCGGGTGAATGATGACGCGCATCCTTTCGCCGCCTGGCGGGTTATCGATTCCATGGCCTCCGCCCGGATTTCCGGCATTGCCGCGGGGCCAGGCTGGGTGGTCGCGTTCTCGGAGCGGGACGGCGCGTTGCTATCTTGCCAGGAAAATGCTTCAGCTGGCTATGTTTGCACAACCCGCCTGGTGACGAACCCGCCGCTGCAAGCGCCTTTGGTGACGGGCACGGATACTGCTTACCTGCGGTTCTCTTCGCCTCGCGCCAGGCTTATGGTTGCTTCCGGCGACAGCCTGGTTTTCGTCCGAGACAGTGTTTATCTGTCCCTGGACCGGGGCGCGACCTGGGAGAACCGGGGCGCCATCCCGGATTTCACGCCCTTTGCCGTGGCATTCCATCAAGGCCGGCTTTTCTTGACCGGCATTCTCTTTTCCAAAATCAACCCCTCCTCCTATCCAGGGTCGGTGGTGCTTTCCAGTCAGGACGGCGGCCTCACCTGGAACCAGGAGGGGAACCCGCAGATCATGGGGACCGCCGATATGCACATGGCTTTCCGGGAAGGGGAGCTATACATAGCCCGCAGCTACGGCGTATCCATGCGCAAAATCGGGCGGCCGGGCCCGTGGACCGATGTCGGGGCCGGGCTACCGGCCGGCGCCTTGGATCTCGCCGTCGATGGAAGCACACTGGTAGTCTCCCTGGAGAAGGGACAGCTTTATTCCCGGCAGTTGGATCCCGTGGGAATCAGGCCGCCGCAAGCGCGCGTGCAGCGGTCCAGGAAACGCGTCCGCGCGGCACCTGACCTGTTCCCGGATCGGGCCGGAGCCTGGCGGCGGCTGGACGGGAAATGGCTTCCTTAATGCAAGTTCCGAATAAAGGGTGGTTGTGATTTCCACGAGGCTTTCCGCCAGGGAGGGATTATTTTGTCTGTGCCAATGACCCCGCTCCGAATCCTCCTCTCCACCGTCCTCCTCGTCTCCGCTTCCCGTGGTCTCGCCCAAGACATCACCCCCTTCGATCCTCTCGCCGACGCGCGGGAATTCGATCCCGGCCTGTTGCGGGAGTGGTCGAGGAATTCGATCAACATCTTGGCGACCTACCAGGACTTCAAGGAAAGCCTGGTCTGGCTCCGGCCCAAGCGGTACGACAGCCTGTCCCGCACCTTGGTGGACAAGGAGGATACCTGGTTCTTGCTGCTGGAAGGGAACATCCTTTCCCCCGTCCTCAAGAACGGATCCGGGTATGGCCGGCTCAAAGCCCGGACCGATAAGGGAGACCTGGAAGTCGACGCGCAGAAATCCTATGGCACGGTCCATGCCGGCTATCTCGCGCGGGATTGGGAGGCGGGCGTTTACGCCATCGCTGACTTGCTGGAACTCCGCGCGGAGGAGGAGAACAACCGTTGGCATTCCGAACTCTACCCGGAGGAAGGGGGTGAACACCTAATCCAGTTCAAGGCGGGGAAAACCATTATCGCCGGCTACGGCCGGTGGGGTGATTGGTCCGTGGACGCGGGAACCTTGATCAAATACGCCCCCCTCACCAGCGCGGACTCGGCTGGGAAGCCGATATTCCGCCTGCGCCAGAAGGACGATTCCTCTTATACGGGCGAGAGCGGCTCTTTCGGGATTTTCCTCGCCGCCGGCAAGGCGGGGTATTCCTTCAATACCCTCATCTCACTCGAGGACAAGCTGGAAACCTTGGGCCTGGGGCTGCCCGCCTTCGGCATGGGGGGATTCTCAGTGACCCCCTTCGTCCGGTACCAGGCCTACCGCTCCCGCATTCAGGCCGGGGCCGAAGCGTCCCGGCGGCTGTTCCCGATCCAGGATCTGCATGCGGAGGCGGCCGGGGATGTGCATCGCAATTCTTCCGGCGGCTTCGAGGCCTTCCACCATATCGTCCTGGGCCAGACCCTGACCCTTTTCGGCCTGCCCCCGGAAAGGCTCGCGACCTATCATCGCTATGATTTCCGGATCCTATTCGACGCGGACCTCAGCGTTTCCTCCGATGCCATCGACGAGACGGCATGGGGATTCGCCGGGGCCTTCACCCTCCTGGACATGGGAGGGGTAGTCTCCTACCGCCTGGGGATGGGATATAACGACTGGCGGTACCTGCGCCTGTTCCCGGAACGGGATGCGATCGGCATCGACATCATGATCCGCCTGGCCTGGTAAAAGCACAGGCGGATCCTTCTATCCGGATCGCTACCCTCGCGAATCAAAGCGACCTGCATCCATCACCTTCACCCAGGCCGCCGCGAAATCATTCACGAATTTTTCCTGCGCATCGTCGGAGGCATATACTTCCGCCAAGGCGCGCAATTGGGAATGGGATCCGAAAATCAAATCCACCCGGGTGGCCGTCCATTGCGGCTTGCCCGTTTTACGGTCCAATCCTTCATAGACCTCATGATGGGTATCGGCCACCGGTTTCCATACCGTGCCCATGTCGAGCAGGTTCACGAAAAAGTCGTTGGTGAGGGTTTCCGCGCGCCGGGTCAAAAGTCCATGAGGGGAAGCGCCGTTCTTGAGCACCCTCAGCCCGCCCAACAAAACCGTCATTTCGGGAGCGGTCAGGCCCAAAAGTTGCGCCTTGTCCACCAAGGCTTCTTCGGGGGCTAATGTCGCGCCGGCTTTCTTGAAATTGCGGAAGCCGTCGATGGCCGGCTCCAGAAACGCCATGGACGCGATATCGGTGTCCGCTTGCGAGGCGTCCGCGCGTCCCGGCGTAAAGGGAACGGAAATGGAATGTCCCGCCAGCTGGGCGGCATGCTCCACGGCCGCTCCCCCGGCCAGGACGATGAGATCGGCCAGGGATATCCTTTTGCCTCCTGAAGCATTCGCGTCGTAGTCGGCTTGAATGCCGTCGAGCACCTGCAATACCTTGGCGAGGTTTGCGGATTGATTGGCTTCCCAATTCTTCTGCGGCGACAGGCGTACGCGGCCGCCATTGGCGCCGCCGCGCTTATCCGAAGCGCGGAAGGTGGAAGCCGATGCCCAGGCCGTGGACACCAGCTCGGATACCGACAGCCCGGAGGCCAATACCTTGGCCTTGAGGGCATCCATGTCTTTCGCATCGATCAGAGGATGATCGACATCGGGAACGGGATCTTGCCAAAGAAAGATCTCAGCGGGAACTTCAGGCCCCAGGTAGCGCGAGCGCGGTCCCATATCGCGATGCGTCAGCTTGAACCAGGCGCGCGCAAAGGCTTCAGCCAGGTGCTGGGGATTTTTCCAGAACTCCCTTGAAATTTTTTCATAAGCCGGATCAACGCGCAGGGCCAAGTCGGTGGTGAGCATGGCGGGCGCGCGCCGTTTGGAAGCGTCATGCGCCTCGGGCACCGTGCCGGCACCGGCATCGTCCTTGGGTTTCCATTGATGGGCCCCCGCCGGGCTTTGGGTCAACTCCCATTCATAGCCGAACAGGTTTTCGAAAAAGCCATGGCTCCAACGGGTGGGCGTCGAAGTCCATGTGACTTCCAGGCCGCTGGTGATGGCGTCGGCTCCCTTCCCGGTTCCGAATGAGCTGGCCCATCCCAGGCCCTGTTCTTCAATGCTTGCCCCTTCGGGTTCAGGGCCTACCAGCTTGGCGTCGCCGGCGCCGTGGGTCTTGCCGAAGGTATGTCCGCCCGCGATGAGCGCCACCGTTTCCTCGTCATTCATGGCCATGCGCGCGAAGGTTTCGCGGATGTCATGTGCGGCCGCGAGCGGATCGGGGCGGCCATTCGGTCCTTCGGGATTGACGTAGATCAATCCCATTTGCACCGCCCCCAATGGCTTTTCAAGATCCCGATCCCCGCTGTACCGCTTGTCCTCAAGCCATTTGCCTTCGGTTCCCCAATAAATATCCTTTTCAGGTTCCCAAATATCCTTTCGGCCGCCGGAGAACCCCAAGGTTTTGAAGCCCATGGATTCCAAGGCCACATTGCCGGTCAGGATCATCAAGTCGGCCCAGGAGATTTTCTGACCGTATTTCCGCTTGATGGGCCAAAGCAACCGCCGAGCCTTGTCGAGATTTCCGTTGTCCGGCCAGCTGTTCAGCGGCGCGAAGCGTTGGCTTCCGCTACCGCCCCCACCGCGACCATCCCCGACACGGTAGGTGCCGGCGCTGTGCCAGGCCATGCGGATGAAGAGCGGGCCATAATGCCCGAAATCGGCCGGCCACCAATCCTGCGATTGCGTCATAAGCGCGGCGATGTCGCGCTTCAATGCTCCGAAGTCCAGGGAATTGAATGCCGTCGCATAATCGAAACCGCTTTCCAGCGGATTGGACTTGCTGGAGTGCTGATGCAGGATATCCAGGTCCAGCTTGTTGGGCCACCAATCGCGATTCGTCGTTCCACCTGATCCTGCCGCGCGCATACCCGCCGCTCCCGTAACTGGACACTTGCCTTGCTCGCTCATTGTGCGCTCCTTTGCCATACGATTTCTAAAGGGAATGGTACTATCATGCTGCCGTTTTCCGGTGCATGCGGTCCTCGAATGCCGTGAGCGCCACCTTGGCGCCTTCGCCCATGGCCACCACGATTTGCTTGAAGGGCACCGTGGTCACGTCCCCGGCCGCATAAATGCCCGGAGCGCTGGTATGACCCTTGGCGTCGATCACGATTTCGCCGTGGGCGGTGAGTTCGACCAAGTCTTTCACGCATTGCGAATTCGGCAACAGGCCGATTTGCACGAAGACGCCGTCGACATCGAGGATATGCAACTCGCGTGTTTCGGTATCCTGGTATTCCAGGCCGCTCACCTTTTTGCCGTCGCCCACGACCCGTGTCGATTTGCCCTGCAGCACTACGCGCGCATTGGGCAAGGCCATTATCTTGTCGATGAGCACGGTGTCGGCCTTGAGCTTAGGGCCGTATTCGAGCAAGGTGACATGGCTGGCGATATTGGCCAGGTCTATGGCCGCCTCCGCGCCGCTATTGCCTCCGCCTACCACGGCGACTTTTTTGCCTTTGTAGAAGGGACCGTCGCAATGGGCGCAAAAGGCCACCCCTTGGCCAATATGCTCTTTCTCACCGGGTATGCCGAGCTGGCGCCACTTGGCCCCCGTGGCCACGATGAC
>JBDSWM010000215.1:0-7225 GCA_039926685.1 Fibrobacteria bacterium
ACCGGGCCGCATGCAGCCCGTCCGAAATGCGCAGGAAATGGACGCCGCGCTTGTTTCCGACGTCGATGAGGTTCTCGCCTTCCGACAGGTTCACTGCGCCGTTCCAAACGCTATGGCCGTACAAGTCCCACAGAGCCAGCTTGACGGGGCCGGATCCCTTGGAATCCAGCAACAGGGCATGTCCGCGGGATCCCACGGAAGCGATTCCGTCCAGGTCGCGCAGGGGAGCTATGACGGTCGGAATGGGCTGAAGGATTTCGACCGTCAATTCCTCGGTGGTCTCCTTGGGACTTGCGGCATGCTTGTCCTTGGCCCGCGCAATGTACTTGTAAGTGCCTGCGGCCAGTCCGCTGAGCTGGATGGAGAGCGCGCCATTGGTGCTCGTGCCTACCACCTCGCCGAGAAGGGTGATTTGCAGGGTATCGATCCCCTGCGGATCACCGGCCAGGGCATGGAGGGTGAAGCTCCCGGGCGCATACAAGGTATCCGCGCCGCTCCGGATGAAGCTGAGAGTGGGCGCCTCATTGACGGCGGCGGCATTCACAACGACAACCAGGGTCTTGGTGGTGTCCTTTGGATCGGTAGGATGCTTATCCTTGGCCCGCAGCGTATAGGTGTATGAGCCGGCGTCCTTGCCGGTGACGGGAACCACCAGGGGGGAGGGGCCGGAGGCCACTACCGAGTCGTTCACCAGAACCTGCAAGGTGTCGATATCATTCGCATCGTCAGCGGTGGCGATCAAGCTGAAAGCGGCCGGGGCGACCAGGCTATCGTTGTTGGCCAGCGTCAGGGATACCGTCGGAGCGGAGCTGTTCTCGGCGGTCGGGGGCTCGAATACGTTCACGATCAAGGTTCCGGTCACGGTTTTCGGATTCGGGGAATGGTTGTCCGTGGCCTTGACGGTATACGTATATACGCCGGCGGGCTTGCCCGCTACGGGTACCGATAGGGTGCCGGTGTTGGATCCGCCCAGGACAACGTCGCCTTCCAGGATTTGCAGGCTGGTGATGGCGCCATCCGGATCGGTTGCGGTGGCGTTCAAGGTGAATTCGGCCGGGGAGATGAGGGTCGCGCCTGTGCGGGTCAATGCAACTGTCGGGTCCACATTGGGAGGAGGCTCCGCCACGACCACGAGCAGTTCCTGGGTGGTGGTCTTCTGATCGCCATTGTTGTCCTTGGCGCGCACGATATAGGTGTGGTTCCCGGGCGTCACGCCCGTGAGATTCACGGACAAAGTGGTCGAGATGTTGGTTCCCAGCACGGTCTCGCCTTCGAGGATTTCCAGGCTGGCGATGCCATCCGCATCCGAAGCCGTGGCGTTCAGGGTGAAGGCGGCCGGGCCGACCAGGGTGGCTTCCCCGGTCCGGGTCAAACCGACGGCCGGAGCCGGATTGGCGATGGCCACAACCAGGTTCTGGGTTGTGGTCAGCTTGCTGAACGGGTGGTTGTCAACGGCGCGTACCGTGTAGGTGTAGGATCCGGATGCCGCATTGGCGACGTCGAAGGCAACGGTCCCGGTGGTGCTTGAGGCAAGTACGATGTCGCCTTTGAGGATTTCCAGGCTAGAGATGCCATCCGCATCCGAAGCCGTGGCGTTCAGGGTGAAGTTGGCGGGGGCGTCGAGATTGCCTCCGGTGCGCGTCAAGGCTGCCGTGGGCGCTCCCGCGTTCGGGGAATCGCCCAAAGGGAAGTCCATGGTGTTCGGCAGGGTCCAACCCTGGTACCAGAGGTCTCCGGGCTGAACGGCTCCGGCTCCCGCCGCGATGATTTGCGGGTCGGAAGGCGTGAGATCCTTATAAAGACCGAAGCTGTGGTTTGTTTCATAAGGAATCACCTTGAAATAGGATTTCAGGACATCTTGCAACAAAGTGACTTGCGCCAACGAGTCGTCGTGATTGCGAACTCCCAGAGCGGAAACGTCTATAAGCTTTTTATACCGGCCGGTGATGAAAGTGTCGGTGAATTTGAGTTTGGGCACGGGGTCGGTGATATTGGCAATCACGAAATCGCCCTGGGCGCGGAATGCCCATATGGAGGCGCTGTCGGGGGTGATGCCGCCGGCCACCATGACCACCTTGCTGTAATTGCCTGCGCAATCTTCCTTGGCATCCATCACTCCGCCCGCTCCGCCATTGTCGATGAGGGTGAGATGGGACCAATTGAGAAAGGACTTGCGGGGTTCGCCCCCTTGGGAGCTGCTGCACTCGATGACATTATCGCCCACGGGTTCAAAGGGGAAGGTGCTGCCGGCTTGCCGTTCGCGAGGCGCTTCCACCCTCTGGATGGCGATCATGTAGTCGATGGTTCCGCTATATCCGTGATCGATATCGTAGCTATCGTCCGTTTCGTTGGTCACCACGAGATGGTCGGCATTGATCGCGCCGCCGAACCATTCCATGCCGTCGTCATCGCCGCGGTTCACCTGGACATGGTGCATCACGGTCTTGCGGCCCACGGCGCACATGGTGATGCCGTTCAGCTCGCGGTCCACGATAACGGGATAACCGGGTCCGTCCAGGCGCACATAGGTCAGCACGCCTGAAGAGTCATTATCGTTGGACCCGCCGAAGCGGGCCCAGGTCAGGGCCTCGTATTGATTGGTCAGGCCTTGGTTGCTGATGGCCTTGCCCAGCAGCACGATGCCGCCCCATTGCCCGCGTTCGGCGCCCGTTACGCCGCGGAAGGTGATAGGCTGCTCCTTGGTGCCGGCCGCGACCAACCAGGCTCCGCGGTCCACCAACAGCGTGCCGCGTGAAATCGGATCTGCCTCGATGTAGGTTCCCGGATCAACGGTCAGGGTGACACCGGCCTTGACGACGGTGAATCCATTCAGGATCCAGCGCTTATCATTGGTCAAGCGCGTGTCCACCACGATTGAATCGGCCGGGATATTGCCCGCATGCATTTTGACGGGGATATCCTGTTTCGGCAGCAAGTCGCCTGCGTCAGCGCGGGCGAACCCCGCTCCCAGGGTGGCCGCAATGGCCCCGGTCAGCAAGAAGGTTTTTAAAAGAGTCGATGCAAACATAATGGAAGCCTCCCGTGGCTTTGTAGTTTTGAGAATCCCGCTGTATGCCTGAGGTACCCGCAGACGGAGGACAAAGATGGGAACACCCTGTTACCATCCGGGCTTATTCATGTTGCGACGCAGTTCCATTACAGTTGACGCGCGTAATTGATCTCTATGGAAAGTCCGTCTTGTATGCGTTCGACGGTCTGGTAGCGGCTGACGTTCCCGAATACCTCCTGGTACTGTCCAGCTGTTACCGAATGGTAAGGAATTTGATCGTTGTTTTCCTTCACCCGCAGTTCCCTCGATTGCATCAGCCAATTCTTTACGCGCACCCCGAGCTCATTGCGTTTCCACCAAGTCATGCGGTGCAGCGATTCGAGGCTGGCGAAGGGTTTTTCCGTGATATCCGGCAAGCCCATGGTGCCCGCATAGCGGATGCGTTCCCCGGCCTTGTTGAATAGCACGGCATTGAGAAATGCGAACGGCCCGATTCCGGTTTCGTGGGTGATGGATGCGTTGATAAGGTATGGGGCTTGCCCGACCATAGGCCTGCGGTAATTCGTGTTTTGCAGATTCTGGGTGGTGTCTTCCCGGATGCGCACCTCGGATTCCATAAGGGCGAAATTTCCGGAAAGCTGCAAACCCTTCAGCCAAGGAGCGGAAACCCGCATGGCCTCCAAAAGTCCGCCGGGATTAAGGACGGCTTCGAATTCGACTCCCTTTACATAGCCGCCATCGGCGTTTTGATAGGATTCCACCTTATCGTTGTTGATGGTGGTTTCCACCGGACGTGTGAAGTCCTTATAGAAGAGCGAGGCCGAAAGGGATTGTTGGAAAGGGAGATACACATCCGCGCGGGCATCGTAGTGGGCGATTTCGGTCTTTTCCAAATCCGGATTGCCTTGGATGGTCCGCCCGCTGATATAATCCGAAAAGGTATAGGGTGTCACTTCGCGGATTTCCGGGTGTACGGCGGTGCGGGCGTATTGCCAGCGCAACTTCAATACCGGGATCGGATTGATCCATAGCCCTGCGGTGGGATAGGCGCTCCACTCCTTCGTCTTGCTGCGGATATCATCATATCCATCTCCGCCTCCGGTATAGGGCGCCGTAAGGTGGAAATCGAACCATTCCCCCCGTACCCCGCCGTCAACCCCGATCGGCATGTCCCACAACCGGGCGGAAACCGCTCCAGCCAGATACGCGGCGGCCTGGATTTCGCCGGCATTGTAAGTGTCCCGATCTTTCGGGGAGGTCGCGAAGTCCGAAACTTTTTCCTGCATGTCCAGGGTCAGGGCTTCCGGCGAGCGGATCTCTTCCAGCGTTTGCCCCGTCAGCGTACGGCGGTCCGTGTCATAGGAGTACCGGGTGGCTTGAAAGGCGCGGGTCCTGCCGTTCCAGGCCATGCCGGCATTGAAAGTGGGAAGCCCGAGATGGGAAAAAATCCGGTTCTCCGTGAAAAAAGTATCGCGGGCGGAATATTCCGGGGGGATGATCAGGATGCCGTCGACCCGCGCCGCGGCGGCCTTTTCATCCAGCGATTCGAAAATGCGGGTGCCCCATACATCGTTATTGGAAATGGACAGGGCTTGATCCGGGTTTACCGAAGCCTGGCTATAGAGGTAGCGGCGGCTGTCCGGGGTCTCCCCGGTGACGGCGGAGAGCCCCGCCGCCCAACTCAAGGAATCCAGCAAGCCCACTCCCACGTACGCGTCGCCTCCTACCTGGCTGCAAACCAGGCTGCGACGGCTGAATTCCAGCAGATAGCGTTCCTCATACGGCCTGTCCTGGGGAATGGTGCCGCCGCCGCGGGAGGATTGGTAACTGCGGGTCACCAGGGAGCGATCGGTCCCGATGTTTATGCCGAAATTCTTCCACCACACCGACCAATCCGGGTTTTCGTAGCGCATGTTCACCATGCCGCTCAGCTGGGCCTCGTAGCTACCCTGGTCTATCTGGGCGGTGATATTGGGCTGGAGCGAGCGCACCGCCGTGGCGACCGGGCCGGTGTCGGTTTGCACCGTATCGAAGAGCTGGGTCCGGACCACGACCATTTTCTGGAACAGGGGATGGAAAACCGTATCCTTGTAAAAGCTGTAAGCCGCGACCACGGATTGTTTTTCGATCAGATTCTGGTCGTACTTGTTTTTAAACCCCGCCGTGGCCAGGAATCCGAATTTCCCCCCGCCGCTGGCCGGATAAACATCGCCGCCCGCGATCGAGAAATTGGCGGGATGCCGGATGCGCGTGGTGTCGATGTTATAGGTATTGGACAATTGGTTGGCCAGTTGGATACGCTCATCGGGGGTATATCCCGGCAATCCCCGGCTGCGGGCGTCTTCCGCCTGGGCCTCGGTGTAGCCTTTGGGAATCAAGAGGGGGAAACCGTCCGGAAGGGAGCGGGTACCGTCGTCGAAGCCCCAAAAGGTATTGCCTCCATCATAAGCCAGGCGCCGGTTGCCGACCTGCCATCCGGCAGGCAGGTCTTTCGGCGCCCGGCCGTTCTTTGGAGACTCTTCCAGATATGCCATCAGGTAGTTGGAGCTATCCAGGCGTCCGTGATAATGATCGCCGGTGGACAGGCTCACCTTGAAAAAGCCCTTCTCGGGAATGCCTTTGGTGACGAGCGCCACCGAACCGCCGGCGAAATCGGAATACAGATCGGGCACGAAGGTCTTATAGATGGAGAAGCTTTCCAGCGTTCCGGCGGGGAACAGGTCCTGCGGCACCACCCGTTTGTCCTTCTCCGGCGAAGGCACCGGCAGGCCGTTCAGGGTCATATTGGTGTACCTTTCGCCCAACCCCCGCACATAGATGTATTTCCCGCCCACCAACGAGGTGCCTGTGATGCGCCGGGCGATGGCGCCCGCGTCCGAATCGGTGGTCTTGGCGATTTGCTCGGCGGACACGCCCTCCATCACCGCCGCGGCTTTCTGGCGCTTGGCCAGCAGCTCCTGGGCGCTGCCCGCCTTGCGTTCCGAGGTCGCCTGGACCACCTGGCCTTTCAAGACCCTGCGCTCCAACCGCAGTTCCAGGATGCGATCTTCGCCGGCTGCGAGCGGATTCCCTTCAATCGATTTGGTCTCGTACCCTTTCCGGAATACGGATATTTTCCAAGCGCCGGGAGCGATTTCCGGGACGCGGTACAACCCCGCCGCATCGCTGCGCGTGGACAAGCGCACCGAGTCTCGTTGCAAAATGACGGTGGCCTCGGGAACGGGCTTGCCGTCGGCCGCATCGAGCACCAATCCGCGTAGCTGGGCGCGGCCCGCCATCACGTCCGACTTCGGTGACCCACCTTCTATCGGGAGCTTCGCGGCCGTATCGGGCGTCGCGGAGCGGGCAGCAGCGGAGTCGCGGGCGACTGATTCGGCGAGGCTGTCCGGACGCATGCCCGCATGCTGAGCGGCGGATCCGAGGGTATCCGCGATCAGGGAATCCAATTCGATGACGGGGACATAGTTCCGGTTGGGGATGGTGTCTTGGGCTTCCGCCATGCAGCAGGCGGCGCCTATATATAAAGATAGCAGGCTTAGTATTCGGCGGAAGTTTCGTTTCATGGAGGGGTAATGATAGGAGAAGGGGTTTTCAGGATTGTTTCCAATCGGTTGCGTGAATCCGTTCTTGCTTGCGCGGCCTCCTTCCCTGATGTATGGGTGATCCGGGTCAGGACAAAAAAAGGATCAAGGGCGGCTGCCCCTGATCCTGAAAGGAAGTCAATCAGATGATCAACGTATTAGGGAACGGTTTCCCAGTAGGTGGTTTCGTCGAGGACCTGGCCCGTGGTGAGCACCAGTTTACAGCGCAGGCTGTGCTTGCCGGAAGCGCCGAAGACGAAGCCGGTCTGGTTAGCGACCTTGTAAACGCGATCCCCATTGGGCAGGATGGTGGGGAAAGGGTAAACGCCGGTCTGGAAGGTGGAGCTCACGTCCGCACCGTCCAGGAAAGCCTGGGAGGCGGCGACGTTGAGCGCTCCGTTCAATCCGGACTGAGTCAGCACGAAGTCCCATGCTGCGGGCTTGTACAGCTTGGCGGGGACGGACTTGGAGCCGCCGGCGGGCTGGAAGGTCAGGTACTTCTTGGAGATGCCCATCTGGGAGATGGCGGTCCATCCGTCCGTCCAGGCGGCGGCGGTGGGGCTGAAAGCGCCGGCATAGGTCACGGCGTCGAAGAAAGGGTCGCCCATGGAGGCATGCGGGCCGGTCACGGCGG
>JBDSWM010000216.1:0-12188 GCA_039926685.1 Fibrobacteria bacterium
CAGCTGCGACCCGTTGGTGACCAGACGCGAATGGCCTATGGCGATCAACCCGGAAGGGGCCCCCCTTCCAGCGAGCGCGCCCGCGATGAATTCCGAATACGCGCTCGTGGCCAGCATTCGTCCCGCGGAAAGGGCCTGTTTGTGAATCAGCAGCTGGCCTTGCCGCCGCACGGCCAGGCCAGCGGCCTCCTTGCCCCTCGATTCCGAGAGGCGGAAAAGGCCGGCCAGGACGGATTTGGCCTCAGCCGTTTCCAGCCGTGATTCAGGTCCGAGAATCAATCCGAATATGCCGCACATGTGTCCAAGGCCATTATGTCAAAATACCCGTCACTAAGCTATCGGGTAAACCCCTATGCTGGCGGTTAACCATCAGAATTGATAGAATGGGTCCGGAATGGACAATACCTTCACGGACAGGATACTGTCCCGTTATCCTCATGCATCCCTGTTGCAACGTTGGCATATGCGCGGCCGTTTGCGCTTATGCCCGTACGATACTTTGCTCAAGCATCTGACCGGCGGGGAAAACCTGCTGGACATAGGCTGCGGTTTCGGGCATCTGGCCTGGTATTTGGCCGATTCCGGATCGCGCCTGCGCTATTATGGCGCCGATATCGATGCGCGCAAGGTGGACTTGGCCTTGGGTACCTTGGCGGTAGCCGGCGCGGGGGGCGGACCGGTCGCGGCGGGGGATGACTTCGCGATTCCCACAGAAGGCGGCGGTGAAAAACCGATCTTTCTATGCGGGGATATCCAGGAGTTGCGGACGCTGCCCGACCATTTCGGGAATATCGTGATGTTGGACGTGCTTTACCTGATGCCCTGGGAGTCGCAGATGCGCATGATGGCTTGGGCATTGGGGCGGCTTTCGCCCGGGAAGGACAGCGCCCTTATCATCAAGACCATGGACCCGGCCGAGGGTTTTTCCGGTTTCCGCGCCGTGGCTGAAGAATGGATCATGGTACGGCTCTTGCGACGTACCATGAGTTCCGGCGAACTCAACGGCATGCAACCCTTCTCCGCCTACACGGATTTCGCCGCGGCCAACGGGTTCCGCTGCGAGAGGGAAGCGCTGCCAACCTTCAATCCCTCCTCCATCCTCCGCATCCACCGGTAAACCTATGATCGCGGACTTCCATGCCTATGAAAAAGCCTTATGCCTGACCGGGCTCGCGCCTTTGCTGGATAAGCACGGTTTCGATCCCGCGGGAAAGTCCGTGCTCGATGTGGGGTGCGGCTATGGCGGCGTGCTGGCAGGCCTGAAGGAGAAATACGCCTTGGGCCGGGCCATGGGCATCGACCTGGACGCGGAGATGATCCGCATCGGCCGGGAAAAATGCGGCCCGGGGATTGCCCTGGAGCGGCGCGACTTTTTCGGGTTGCCGGAGGATCGCTTCGACCTGATCCTGCTGCGCGATGTACTTGAGCATATCGTGGACGCGCAAGGGGCCTTGCGCCAGGCAGCGATGCTCCTCAAGCCGGGCGGCCTCATCTTCGCGAGTTTCGCGCCTTTCCACTCGCCCTTCGGCGGGCATCAGCATAACGGGTCGGGGTTTTCCGCCCACCTGCCTTGGCTGCAATTGCTGCCCGAACCCTGGTTCCGCCGCGCCTTGAAGCTTAGGGGCAACAGTTACAAATCCAGGGACGGCCTGACCGCGGACATGGAAACCGTTTTGCGTACGCGCCTTACCATGAGAGGTTTCCGGGCCATGGTCCCGGCCGCGGGCCTGCGCATAGACTATTTAGCTCGCTACCTGTCGCGCCCGGATTACCGTATAAAATTCGGTTTGCCCGCAGTGGGGTTCCCGGCCATCCCTATCCTGGAAGAGTTCTTCGCTTCGGGAGTCGAAGCCCTGTTGCGCGGGAGCGAAGCATGATCCCCGCCAATCTGATCATCAATGCGGACGATTTCGGCATCGATGAAAGCGTATCCCGGGCCATCCTGCTTTGCCTGGAAGAAGGGCTTATAAATTCGTTTTCCGTGCTCCCTTTCGCGGACAGTTTCCATGATCGATTGCTCAGGGACATCGTCGCGCGCTTCCCGGATGCGAGGATAGGCGTGCACATGTCCTTGATCGGACCCAGCGAAACCTGCCGGTTGGATGCCGCTTCCGGGGAATTCGCGGAAAGCGAAGATCATTTTCTCCACTTCCTGGCGCGCTACGTTACCGGCCGCTATCCCGCCGAGCGCGTGCGGCGGGAGTGGAAGGCCCAAATCGAATTCGTCGGCGCCTATGTGGGAGGCACGCATAAACTGGCGCATCTCGACAGCCACCAGCATCTGCATGTCCTCCCCGGGCTATGGGACGCGGCCAAAACCTTGCAATGGGAGTTCAGCATCCCGCGTCTGCGCGTACCGTATGAGTCCCTGCTGAAGGGCTTCCGGTACCGCTTCCCTTTCGGGATGGGTTTGCAAGCCTTGGCCTGGTTGCGGCAAGGGAGGGGAGACCCGGGATTCATCGGCTTCTTTACCAGTACCCGCTTCACCTTCACCGCCAATAGGCGTTCGCTCGCACGCGTTCTCCGTCTGCCAGGTCGCGCCTTCGAATTGATGGTGCATCCGGCTTTGCCGTCCCATGGGTTGGAGAGCCGTCCATCCACCATCGCCGCTTCTCAGGAAGAGGAGATTGAAGAGCTGCGTTCTTTGCGCAGCTTTTATGAAGGTTGCGGCCCAAGGTAACCCTGGATAAAAACCCAGGCGACATTAGAGACCAGGCAAAAGGTCCGTCAAGTCGAGACCGCCATTCCCTTTCTTCGTCACCATAACCGTAAAGGTACCCTTGACCCCGCCATCGTCGGCCACCATCGTGATGATCGCCTTGCCGTTCTGTTCGGCTTGCACCTTTTTTCCGGAAACAGAAACTTTTCCCGGTGCGTCCGAACTCAAGGTAAAAGCGGCGTTGTCCGGATTCTCGGGAGAGAAGACCGGGACAATGACGCTCGTTTCCCCCAAGGCAAGCTGCAGATCCGGAGCCGTGATGGCTTTTACATGCACGGGCACATTGACATTGAAGGTGCTCTTGGGCCCATCGGCGGAGGTTACGGTAATGGTCGCGGTGCCGCCCGCTACCGCATGCAGCTGCGTGCCGGAAACCGTGACCACGGCGGGGTTAGCGGATTTCAAGGTATAGGATTTGTTGCTGGCTGATGACGGTATGAAGCTGACGGCCGGGGTAACATTCGGGGCACCCACCTCGATTTCCAGGTCGTCCGCCGAAATGGATTCCAAGGGTACGGAGACCGTGGCTTTGAAGGTGCTGGAAGGCCCATCCACAGACGTGATGGTGATGCTGGCGCTGCCTCCTGCCACGGCGTGCAATTGCGATCCGGAAACCGAAACGACGCCAGGGCTGGCGCTCTTGAGCGTATAGGCTTTGTTAGTGGCCGATTCTGGCAAGTAGCTCGCCTTTGGCGTGACATCCGCCCCTCCCAGCACCAGGCTTATATCCGCTGCGGAAATGGAAAGGACCGGCAGGGTCAGGATGGGAGCCGCTTTCACCGTCACGGTGAAGACGGCCGTCAGCCCCTTGCCCAGGGTCTTCAAAGTGACTTCGGCCTTTCCGGCCGAGATGGGTTTGCATTTCGGGATGTCCCCTTCCATGACCACCAGGACGATGCCGGGATCGGCGCTTGTCAGGGCATAGCCGCGAGTGGTCACATCCGCCGGTTTCCAGGTAATGACGGGCGCCTGCGCCTCCGCATCCGCGACCAGCTGCATCGGCGCTACGCTGATTTGCGTCTCATACCGGTTGGTGTCCGTTACCAACACCTTGGCCTGGAACTCCACCGTGAAGCCGCCATCGTCGCTGCGCGCCCGAATGGTAGCCGATCCCGGTTTCACCGGAACCAAATCCTCTCCGGAAACCTTGACGATGGAATCGTCAAGGCTTTGCAGGGTATAGCCATGGTTGTCCGCGTCGCGGGGGAGGACGGATACGGAGGGATGGGCTTTCTGGACGCCCAAGGGAATATAGATGGCCTCGGCTTCGATACCGGTAGCGGCGGTCGTCCTGGGTGGAGCGATGACGGTATCGCGCACAGTATCCCGGGGCGGAATCGGCACGTCGAAAGTGTCCTTGGGGGGAATGGGAACGGTGACCGTGTCCTTGGGGGGCGCGATGGACGTGTCTTTGGGAGGGATGGGATTGGAGGTGGAGTCTTGCCTGGTTTTGGCGCTCGCCTGCGCGCTGTCCCAGGCCAGGGCCAGGCACTCGGCCGGGGTACCTTTGCAATTACCGGCATAGGCTTCCACGCTGTCGGCTATCCCGTCCCCGTCGCTGTCCGTCTTCCAGGCGGCGGAAATGGCCGATCCGGAATCCGAAACGAAAGGATTGTCATAGGTCCGGTCCATGCAGGCCGCGAGCAGCAAAGCCACCAAGGCCGCCAAGCCTGCCAATGTCACATAGCTTTTTTTTGGTTTCATTCGTGACCTCCTTAAAATGTCCATACCACCGCGCTGACCGCCAAGCTAAGGCCCGCCAGGGCGCCGAATAGGATGGTTCGCTGATCCTTATGCTCCGCATCGGCCTTCCAAGCCCGTGCGCTTTCGATGCTGTATGCCGTCTCGGCCCGATCCTGGGCATTATTCGCCCCATTATGGAGGCTCGCGGCCATTACCGCCATACCCGCAGCCGCGGAAATTCCGGCGAGGGATAATTCCTTCTTCCAATGCGAACGCCGCCTGACCGGCTTCCTGACCGCGGCGGCGGCGACTTCCTTGGGCCCGGTCAGGGTCGTGAAGAAACGGTTTTCCACGTGCAGGATATCCGTGAACCCGCTTTGGGAATGGGAGGGCCAATCCCGGATGCGCCGCTTTCCCGCAATGTCGAACAAGGCAAGTTCGAGGCGCATGCCATCGTCATCTTCACCGAGCTTGGAATGGACGAGGTACGCTACGTTCAGCCGCGTACCCAAACCGATCATGCCGGAATCGGAAGTCGCAAGCGTACCCACCTGGATTTCCATGGCGGTCATGAGCTCCTGGAATTCCTTTTTGCTCATCAGGTCGTATTGCCTGGATGCATGGACATGGGTCGCCACCCTCTCAGAAAGCACGCGTGACTCGGGAGTTTGGGGACTCAAATCCACCACCGCCATGAGCCCACGGCTCGACTTTTTCGCCAAATCGAGTTGTGCGGGATCGAGGCCGGAGATGAACGCAGTCAGTTTGGCTTGCAGTGGTAGATCTCCCTCCGCCCCTGGACTTCGCGCCACATCGCCCGCCTGGGACAGCACCACCTGTCCGGTGGGAATATGCACGAGATTGAAGGTATAGGCGTAAATGCCGTCCAGCGCCGTCACCGTGCCGAACAGCACATATTCGGAAAGCAGCAGATTGGCCGCGTCGAAGCCGCATTGGAATTCATGGCAAGGTGAGGACGGATCCCATTTGAATTCCGCCATCTTCTTCTCCATCGTATCGCGCGGGATTGGGGTGAATTTGCCCGCTGCCAAGGCATAATCCCGCAGCAGATTGCCGTATCCGGGTTCGGTCTTATCGGCTGTAAGATCCACGGGGTCGAGAATGGCCAGCATCGGTCGGGCGTGCGCGGTATCTGGCCTGGAAATCGCAGCGGTATCGGTGGAGGGAATAGGGGGAACCGAGGCGACAGCACCCCAGAGCATTGCCGGCTTAAGTGTGCTTAGCGCTACCGCCATCCGCAAGTGTGAGAGCCGGAAGGATCGCTTCCGCTGGGGTCTTGCCATCAAAAATCCTTCAAAATCGGCCATGAGAAACCTCAGAAGCGCCAAGGAAATGACGCTCCTGTATATGTATGAATAAAAATCCTGACGGGTTTGGTTACAAGAATTAATCCGGAATCAGCCCTTTTATGGCGCTATTGGCTGGAAAATTGGAAATCGCGACGTGGTTGGTGGTCCCTATTTGATAAAACGCCAATCGTGGATGGAAGGCCAAAAGCAGGATCGTTGTTGCCTTGGCTTTCATCTTTCTTCCATCGTCCGTACACTTCCTTCGAAATCCCCATTTTTATTTCGCGATGCCATTTTCCTCCAAGAAAGACCGAATCCTCAATCGTCCCTTCCTTAGTAAACCCGCACCTGGTATAGCAAGCCCTTTATTCCAAAACGTGGAATCAAAAATGCCGATGGAAAATCTCGCGTTTTGCTTCCCAATATCGATTCCGGAAAGACGGGTCGTACCAATGCATCTGTCCTTATAGGAAATTACCCAGTGAAAAGGGTGACTGGAGTACTTCTCAAACCACGCGTCAGATACCTCGCTGGAAATGAGTTCATCCTTATATCCACTTTAGAACAAAGCATAAATAAACGGCGCAATCACCCCCGACTGCCCGGCAATGATCAATAGCCCCATCAGGACCAACACCACGATAATAGGCGTCAACCACCAGGCTTTGCTGACCTTGAGGAATTGCCACACATCCGAGGCGAAACTGCGATTCTTACCCATGCTGTTCCTTTAACTTCCTCTTGTACATCCGAGTGGCCATCCAACGGCCATTAATCCGTGCCGATCGACTCGCTGTCCCACTTGTCCTGTAGATTGTCTTCCCGCCTCACCAGGTGGTTCCCGATGAAAAGGCAATCGATTCCGGTTCCCATCATGCAACGGTACGCGTCCAGGGGCGAATTCACGATGGGTTCGCCGCGAATGTTGAAGGACGTGTTCACCAGCATGGGTATCCCCGAAACCTTCCCGAATTCTCGGATGAGATCATAATATAGCGGATTCGCTTCGCGGCGCACGGTCTGGACGCGGCCGGTCCCGTCCACGTGGGTAACGGCAGGCAGGCGGGCGCGCCATTCCTCCCGGATGGGGTAGACCATGAGCATGAAGTCGGTAGCCAAGGGTAGCGGGGAGTCGCAGCGGAAGAATTTCTCCACGTCTTCGGCGCATACGGAAGGCGCGAAGGGCCGGAAAGCCTCGCGATGCTTGACCTTTTCATTGAGGGTGGCCTGCATGTCGGCGCGTCCGGGATCGGCCAGGATGCTGCGCGCGCCCAGGGCGCGGGGACCCCATTCCATGCGGCCTTGGAACCAGCCTACCACTTCTCCCGCCTGGAGGCGGCGGGACGCTTCCTTGATCAACGCGGAAGGATCGGGAAAGCGCGTATGGCGGATGCCCTTTGCGGCCAGAAAATCGGCGATTGCGGCGTCGCTGAATTCCGGGCCTAGGAAAGCATGCATCAGGCGATAGGAGCGGGGCTTTCCGAGCACGGTGCAATGCGCGAACAAGGCCGCTCCCATGCTGCTGCCCGCGTCGCCGGCGTTGGGTTGGATCCAGACGTTTTTGAAACCGGTGTGGGAAAGGATGCGGCCGTTGATGACGCTGTTGAGCGCCACGCCTCCGGAGAGCACCACATTGTCGCAGCTCGTGGCTTGGCGCGCCTGCCTCAGGATGGCCATCACCGCGTCCTCCGTGATCATCTGCACCGCGGCGGCGATGTCGTGATGGCGCGGCAGCAAAGGCGCGGCGGGGTCCCGCACCGGTCCGTCCAGCAGGTGCAGCAGGCGCTTGCCCGGCATGCGATCGGTATGCTGGAAGGTGAAATAATCCAGATCGAGCCGATAACTTCCGTCCTCGCGGATGTCTATTACCTGCTTGAGCTTGGCATAGTAGGGATTGGCGGCGCGATCCATATCGCCATAGGGGCTGAGACCCATGACCTTGTATTCGGAATTGTTCACCGAGAAGCCGAGATACGCGGTGATGGAGGAATACAGCAATCCCAGGGAATGGGGGAAACGTATTTCACGCATCAGCTCCACGGAAGATCCGCGCCCCACGCCATAGGCTGTGGTGGTCCATTCGCCCACGCCGTCCACGGTCACGATGGCCGCTTCCTGGAAGGGGCTGGGCAGGAACGCGCCCGCGGCATGGGATAGGTGATGGTCCACATAGGCCACGTCGCCCCGGTAACCCAGGCGTTTCCTCAGCAGGGAGCGGACGCGGATCTTTTCGGACAGCCAGCCCGGCATCCCCATTTGGAAAGTCTTGAAACCGCGCGGGAAGCCTTCCAGGTGCTGGCGCAGGATGCGTTCGAATTTCCGGAAGGGTTTTTCGTAGAATGCCACCAGATCGACTTGATCGATCCCGATGCCTTGGCTTTCCAGGCACCATTGGATGGCCGCCATGGGAAAGGCGGCATCATGCTTGCGGCGCGAGAAGCGTTCTTCTTCTGCGGCGGCCACCACCACGCCATCGCTCAGTAAGGTGGCGGCGGCGTCATGATAATGGCAGCTTATGCCAAGGATGCGCATCAGGTGCGGGCTTTTCTAGAAGGGGCGATAAAAGGCATCGGCCTCCTGCTTGCCCGTTTTGAGTTCCCGCCAATGGCTTTCCGGCGGGTTCGCGGCCGATTCGGGCTTTCCGTCCCCTTTGCCTCGCATGAACAAGGAAGTGAGCCCGATCCCAAGGATATAGGCTACGGAGAGGAATAGGAAGTTATTGAAAGCGGCGGTACCTTTGAAGAAAAGCCGGACTCCTTCGAGAACAGCCGCGCCGAAATCGCGTATCAAGCCCGCGTTTCGGGTGCGTTTGGGAGAATCCGCTTGGCCCAGCCAAGCGCGGATCACATGCCCCGTGCCGGTGAGCAGGATTGCCGCGGCGGCATAAGGGATCAAGTTGGAAAACCCGGGTCCCAGCCGCATAGGGCGCGTCACCAAAGCGAGCAGGCAGGTAAAAGCGGACCATCCCGCCGCGAATCCCAAGGCGCGTGCGATCGCGTATGCGGAAAAAGCCCTGATCATACCTGGAAGTATATGCAGTAACGGTGCCGCCTGGCAAATCCTCCCCGCGCCGCGGAGCCGTCCCGGAGACCTCCTGATTCCGGCCCGATCCCTCATCGGGATGCGGCCGTCTCCGCTTGCCCAATGTTCATGCGGCTCTGGCGCGACCGCGCGACTTGAATTATTATGTTGATAGCAATCAGGAGCACTCCCATGGCATCGAATACTTTGGATTGGAAAAATCTCGGCTTTGCATTCCTGCCCACCAACGGACATGTGCAGGCCGACTTCGCGAACGGCAAATGGGGGCCCTTGCAGGTCAAAAAGGAACCCTATATTTCCATGCATGTGGCCGCCAATTGCCTCCACTATGGCCAGGCCTGCTTCGAAGGCTTGAAGGCTTTCACCACCAAGGAAGGCAAGCGCGTCCTGTTCCGCCCCGATCGCAACGGGGATCGCCTGCGCCAATCCGCCGACCGCATCTGCATGGAAGCGCCTTCTGTGGAAATGTTCGTCGAGGCCTGCCGCATGACCGTGGAAGTCAATCGCGAATTCGTCCCGCCTTACGGCACGGGCGCCAGCCTGTACCTAAGGCCATTGCTGATCGGCACCGAACCCACCGTGGGCATCCGCGCCTCGCTCACCTATTCCTTCATCGTCCTGGTCACGCCCGTGGGCCCTTATTATAAGGATGGCTTTTCCCCCGTGGAGGCCATCGTCCTGGAAGAGTATGACCGCGCTGCGCCCAAGGGCACGGGCCGCGCCAAGATGGCGGGCAATTACGCGGCCAGCCTCAAGCCGGGCCTGGTCGCCAAGAAAATGGGCTATCCCATCGTGCTCTTCTCCGATCCCAAGGAGAACAAGTTCGTGGACGAGTTCGGCACTTCCAACTTCTTCGGCATCACGGCGGACGGATTCTACAAGACGCCCGAATCCGGGTCGATCCTGGAGAGCATCACCAATGAGAGCCTGCAAGTGCTCGCCCAGGACATGGGGCTCAAGGTTTCCCGCGGCCCCATCGCGCTGGAAAACCTGGATCAATTCCAGGAGGTGGGCGCTTGCGGTACCGCCGCCGTCATCACGCCCGTATATTCGATCCAGTTCCGTGACCGGAAATTCACCTTCGGCCGGAAGGAAAAGGCGGGGGAGACCCTGACCAGGCTGTATCAGGCCATCCAAGGGGTGCAATACGGGGAAATCCCCGATCGGCACGCCTGGTTGACCGCGGTTTGACCGGTATTCCGGTCCCGGTCCCTCCCGGATCGCCGGCTGGTTGACAGCCTACGGGGTATCGGAACTACATTAAGGCCATGAGCGCGCCGATAACGATCCATATTATTCGAATTACCACCGGTAATACGGACGCGAGCGGACTTTTGTAGGCATACTCCTGCAGCCAAAGGCCTAGCCCGCTCCCCCAGAGCGGGCTTTTTTTATGCCTGGCCCGGAAAGGTCGAAGATGAAACAGGTCAAGATATACGATACCACCCTGCGGGACGGGAACCAGGCCAAGGGCCTCTCCTTTTCCCTGGAAGACAAGCTCGCGGTCGCGCGCAAGCTCGATCAATTCGGGGTGGATTATATCGAAGGGGGCTGGCCCAATCCCACCAATCCCCTGGATATCGAATTCTTCGCTCGCGCCCAGCGCATGGAATGGCGCAACGCTAAGATCGCCGCGTTCGGCAGCACGTGCCGGCCCAAGGGGAATCCCTCCGAGGATATGGTCCTGAAATACCTGGTGGAAACCAAGGCGCCGGTCCTGACCATATTCGGCAAGAGCTGGGATCTCCACGTAACGGAAGTGTTACGTACCACCCTGGAGGAGAACCTGCGGATGATCCGCGAATCGGTGGCGTTCCTCAAGCAGCATGCCCAGGAAGTGGTGTACGATGCGGAGCATTTCTTCGACGGCTACCAGGCCAATCCCGAATACGCCACCCTGGCCCTGGAAGCGGCCCGGGACGGGGGCGCGGACGTGATCGTGCTCTGTGACACCAACGGCGGGCAATTGCCCTGGCGGGTGGAGGAACTGACGGCCAAGATGAAGGCCCTGTTGGGGAGGCCCATCGGCATCCATGCCCATAACGATACCGGCACCGGGGTCATCAACGCGCTGGCTTCGGTGCGCGCGGGGGCCGTGCAGGTGCAAGGCACCATCAACGGCTACGGAGAGCGCTGCGGCAACGCCAATCTCACGGTCATCATCCCGGCCCTGCAGCTCAAGATGGGCATCCCCGTGGTCGCGGACGATAAACTGACGGGTCTGCGGTCCCTGAGCCTGGCTGTCAGCGAAATCGCCAACCTGGCGGATGACATCCGGCAGCCATACGTGGGGGAGGCCGCCTTCGCCCATAAAGGCGGGGCGCATATCGACGGGGTCATGAAAATCGCGCGCAGCTTCGAGCATGTCGATCCGGCTTTGGTCGGCAACGCCCGCGACTTCATCGTGTCCAACCAGAGCGGCAGCAGCCTGGTATGGGAAAAGATCAACGCCATCGTCCCCGATCTGGACAAGCGCGGCCCGCAGGTGGCGGCCATCCTTGCGGACGTGAAACAGAAGGAGGACGAAGGTTACCATTTCGAGATCGCCGACGCAAGCTTCCAATTGTTGGCGCGCCGCAAGCTGGGCATCTGGCAGGACAGGTTCGAATTCCTGGGATTCCGTTCCATCGAGGAGCGCAGGGAGAACGGCGAAGTCAGCTCGGAATTCACCATCAGGCTCAAGGTGGGCGGGGAAGTGGAGCATACGGCCGCGGAGGGCAACGGCCCCGTGGATGCGATGAACGCGGCCACCTGGAAGGCCCTGCGCCGGTTCTTCCCGGTGCTGGCCGATATCGAACTCATCGATTACAAGGTCCGCGTGCTCGACAACAACAAGGGTACGGGCGCCAAGGTGCGCGTATGGATGCGCTTCCAGGATCGCACGCGGTTGGATCAGGAACCCTGGGGCACCCTGGGGGTTTCCAGCAATATCATCGAAGCCTCCTGGCTGGCGCTGCTGGACGGCATCAACTACAAACTTCTGCAAGGTTAAGGAGTACATGTTCAAGCATCCGCTGAAAATGAAAATACCGGGTCCCCAACTGAAACCGGCGGTTCCTGCTCCTCACGTGCCCGCGGCTTCCGCCGGCACGGGCACGTCTTCGCAATCCCAGTCCCCCAAGCCCGTTCCGGCTTCGGCCCCGGCCCCAGTGAAAGCGAATACTCCCGTCCCGAACCCCGCCCCGGCAAAAGCGAATGTTCCCGTATCAAACCCCGTCGTGGCCCCTTCCCAGGGACATGCGACCGCCGCGCATGACGCATTCGCGATGCCGCAAACCTGGAATCCGGATCGTTATGGCGCCAATGCCCGCTTCGTGGCGGAGTTGGGGATGCCGGTGGTGGAATTGCTGGCGCCCTCGTCGAGCGAACGCATCCTCGATCTGGGCTGCGGGGATGGATTTCTCACCGCCAAACTGGCCGCGCTCGGATGCAGC
>JBDSWM010000217.1:0-10334 GCA_039926685.1 Fibrobacteria bacterium
AATTGCCCAGGGTGTAGGAATAATGGCTGCCGAATACCCTGATGTACTTGGTATCCACTTCCTTCAGGGTCGCGGTATTGCCTTCGGGCTGGATGGGGACGTTCTGATCGGAAAGCTGCCCTTCCACGAAAACGTCCTCGGCCACCTGGCCGTTGAGGTTGATGAACAGGGAGGCGTCCAGGCCCAGCCCTCCCCCGCTGCCTACCGTCACGGCCATGGATTTGCTGCCGGAGTAATTCAGCTGGTATTTGGAATAGGCCGTGTCCTCGCCGCGTTGGGTAAAATGCGTGCCGGATTCCCAGGCGCTGTCCAAGGCGCCGCCATGGTATACGGGCACTTGTTCCCGGCGGTACAAGGTGAAGGCCGGATTCGCCAGCAGAGGCGTGGATGCGCGTTCCAGGCACAACTCTTCCGAAGCCCGCAGCGGCGCCGCCAGCCGTAAGACGGAATCCCCGGGCGCGATGCGGTAATCCTGCTCCAGCAGCAAGGGCGCTCCGTTCCGGAACACGCGCAACCTGCGGAGGGAGCCTAGCCCGCCCAAGGGCGATAAACTATCCGTCCCTTCCGGCGCCTGCCAACAGGACCTGTTCCAAACCCAACCCGGCTCGGCAAGTGCCGGGGATGCGGAAGCATCATCCGCAGCCGATACCGGCATCGGCGCGATCAGGAGCAGCAACAGCGTCAGCGTCAGCGACAGCAATGCCGGCGGCCCGCTCGGCTGCGCCGCCGACGGGAGCGCCGGGAACGCGGGCGAAAACCGCGCCGCAGTCATCCGTATGTTACCTGGGAAGCGCAGTGTCCGTTTCCGCGGGGCAGGTTGAGTAGAGTCCTTTTCCGGGAAGGAAGCAAGCCGGTTCGCGCGGGCCGCATGCGGCCTCTCCCTCCAGGATCAATTTCCATTCCCCGGCGGCGTCGATGACGGGATGCGGTCCCGGCGCGCCCATATCCCGCGACGGTCCCACGGGGTTGAAATATTTGTCGAAGCAAGCGGCTTTGCCGCCCCGGATGCAGCAGGGGTCGCGGAAGTACGGTTCCCACTGGCAGGATTCCAAACCCACGGGAAGATTGATGACGTTTTGCAGCCGCCAGTCCCCTTGGTTTCCCGTGGTCCGCAGTTCCGCGTATTGCCACACCTTGCCTTCGCCCAGATCCAGGAAGGAAAACCGCCCGTCCCGGGTCCAGAATACCTCGAACCGATCCAGATTGCGATCCCGGATTTCCTGCGGAAGCGGAAAGGTGGAGAGGAACTGGGCATTGGTATCGTACAGGCTCAGGCGCTTACCCGCCCGATCCAGCAGAAAGAACCCCCCGCTCGCTCCCCAGATGGCGCGCATGGGTACGAAGGGACGGCTGGGAGCGGGCAAGGCCAGCCAATGTTGGGAATCGGACCAATCGCCGTTCAGGCTGTCCAACACGCGGCACATGCCCGCCGAATCCATGGGTCCTTGGGAGAGGTTCCATTTCTGATAACGCGACTGGGAGAAATCGAAGACGAAAAGATTGCGGCCGGAAGGAAGCAAGGCATCCACGCGGACGGCTCCGGGGGCTGTCGGCTGCGATGGTTTAGGCGCATAAGCGCAATGCAGCAATAACACCGGCAATAGCGGCAACCAGCACGGAAACCAAAACAACCTTGTTCTCATTCGCACCCGTGACGCCTTGCCCACCTTGCGCAGCCCCGCTTGCGCACCCTGCGCAAACCCTTGCGCAGCCTACTCCGGAAACAACGAAATTCCTTTGGATTCGCGAATAAACGGCCCATTTTCGCCATGGCACACCCGTTGCTCTACTAGGTCTTCATGATGAATATAACGCTCCCGAACCCGACCGAATCCAAGCCGCTCGATACCGCAAGCTTGGTTGCGAAAAAAGCCCTGACTCATGACACCTTCCAGGATATGTACGAGTTGTACTACCAACTCGTACATCGCGTATGTTACCGATATACTAAAAACCGTGAAGAAGCGGATGACCTCTCCCAGGAGATCTTCCTCAAGGTGCATGGGAGCTTCGCCGGATTCGAAGGCAATTCACAACCGTCCACCTGGCTGTATCGCGTCGCCACCAACCATTGCCTGGACCACTTGCGTTGGAAGAAACGCCAGACCGAATTGCTCGCCGGCTACGGCGACGATCTGACCTTCAGCCGCGCGCCGGAATCCTCGCCCGACAATCCCGCCAAGCGCCTTTTCCGCAGGCTGCTGGAAACCATGGACGCGGCCAACCGGCAGGTGGTGTTCCTCCGCTTCGAAGTGGGCCTTACCCATGAGGAGATCGCCGAGATCTGCGGAGTATCCCGGGTGGCCATCACCAAGCGCTTGGCGAAGTTCCAGGCCAAGGTCGCCCTGCTCAAAACCGAATTGACCGATTCTTTGGAAGACGTCTGTTGCGAAGCGGGCTGCCCGCGCCTAACCTCCCAGGACTGCGAGAGCTGATAGCCCTGCGGAGATGGCCCTCGCCCCCCGCAAGGGGGTACCCGCGCCGGAGGGCCATACTCCGCACCTTAAAGGAGTCCGGGCGGATTCCGAAACGAGGCATAATATGGCGATGAATTTCTTGAAGTATACCCTGGTATGCATGCTGGCCGGCTTCTCCGGTTGCGCGACCCGGAAAACCGAAACGCTTCGGGAATGGTCGGAACAAGCCGGCTTGCACCGTGATTTGGTGCTCCGGCATGGAGACACCCTCTCCCAGGCGATGGAATTCACCATCAAGTCCACCTTGGCCGAAAGGGATCTGCAGGCTTTGGCGGATACGTCGGAAGATTGGGTACTCGACTCCGCGGGAATCCGGATCCTTATCCCCTCCATCCAAGCCATTGCACCGCTCAGCTTTTCCATCCGATCCCTTCTGCTGCCCGCCATCGGCGATTCGCGCCGCTTTCAGATAGCAGGCGGCGGAGGCTCGGATCCCGTTCCTCCCCAGGTCACCATCCAACGACTGGAAACGGTGGTCGGAGTACCGATGCTGGTTGAAGTCCATCCGGAAAGCCTGTCCCTGATCCTGGTAGGCATCCCCTTCGATTCCACCTTCTCCCCTGCCCTGCCTCCGCATAGCCGGATCATGGCGCGCAAGGCGGTGCGCTATCGGCTCAGCTTCGACGACCGGATTCTCGAGGGCGAGACCCATATCGTGGAATACCGGTACACGGCGACCACTATCGATGAGGAGCGAGAGGGCTTATAACGCTAGGAGGCAGCGGGCAGGCATCCTGTCCGTTGCTGGCGTATCTTGGCAAACGCCTTAAGCGATGCCGAATTCCTTGATCTTGTACAAAAGGGACCGGCGGCTGATTCCCAGCGACTCGGCGGTCTGGGTCTTGTTCCAGCGGTTCAATTCCAGCGCTTTCATGATCTCTTCGCGTTCCAAAGCTTGCTTCTTATCCTTGATGCCCGAAGCCTGCCTTTGCCCGGCAGGAGCCGCGCCGGCCTCGAACGCGAATGCCAAACCGCCCCCCGATGCGAGAACCACCGCGCGCTCGATGGCATTGGCCAATTCCCGCACATTGCCGGGCCAGGCATAGCCCTGCAGATCGCGCTCATTCTCGGCCGACAGCGTGTACCGGCAGCCATAGCGATCATTGTAATAGGCCAGGAAGTTATGGGCCAGGATCAGCACATCCCCCCCGCGATCGCGCAGGGGAGGCAAATCGATGGGGATGATGTTGAGGCGGTAATAAAGGTCTTCGCGGAAACGCCCGGTCTTGATCTCGTCCTTGAGATTGCGGTTGGTGGCGGCGATGAGGCGGAAGTCGACCTTCTGGGTGCGCGTGGAACCCACCGGCTCCACCACCCGTTCCTGGATTACGCGCAGGAGCTTGACCTGCATAAGCAACGGCATCTCGCCGATCTCGTCCAGGAAAATGGTTCCCCCGTCCGCGAGCGCGAACTTCCCGGGCTTGGAGGCGATGGCCCCGGTGAAGGCGCCTTTCTCATGGCCGAACAATTCGCTTTCCAGCAGGTTCTCCGGAATCGCGCCGCAATTGACGGCTATCATCGGTTTGTCCGCGCGGCGGCTGAGGTTATGGATGGCGCGCGCCATCACTTCCTTTCCGGTGCCGCTTTCGCCGCAAAGGAGCACGGTGGTGTCCGCCGCCGACGCCTTGCGGGCCTTTTCCAGGCATGCGGAAAAAGGGGCGCTCTTGCCGATAATGCCGTCCAGCACGTTGCGCACCGGACCGCCGGCAGGGGACGCCAATCCGGGATCGACCGGCGCCGCCCGCTCGCGCAAAAGCCGGCGGGCGATTTGCCGGATGGCTTCGTTCTCGAAGGGCTTGGTGAGGAAATCGGACGCCCCGTAACGCAAGGCTTTGACGGCCGTGTCCATGGTGCCATGGGCCGTGATCATGAGGAACTTGATGGCAGGTTGTTCGGTCTTGACCTTGTGCAGGAATTCCAGGCCGTTCATGCCCGGCATCTGCACGTCGCAAATGATGATGTCGAGATTCTCTTCGCGAATTAGATCCAAGGCCTCTTCGGCCGATCCCGCCTCGTGGACAGAAAGCGCCAAAGGCTCGAGGGTGGCTTTCAGGATCTCGCGGATGTGCTCTTCATCGTCGACGACGAGAAAGCGGCCGCGCACGGATTCGATCTGGCTCAAACGGCGGTTTCTCCGCTGGTTCCGGGTTTCAGCGACAGCACGAAACGGGCTCCGGGCTGCTTGGGTTCAAAGTACAAATCCCCGCCCATTTCCCGGGCTATCTTGCGCGAGATGGCCAAGCCCAGGCCCGTTCCTTTCGAGGAGGTGGTGAAAAATGGATCGAATACCCGTTCCCGGTTCTCTTCGGGAATGCCCTCGCCGTCGTCCTCGATAAGCACTTCCGCGGACTGGCCCCGGCCGCGCACGGAGACTTCCACTGCCTTATCCGCCTCCTGGTACCTGCGTGCGTTCTGGTAGAGATTGAGCATCACCTGGCGCAAGCCCTCCTGGTCGGCATGGATGGGCACGTAGTCGCTGTCAGAATGGAACCGGACCTTTTCCGCGCCTGCTATGGAAGCCTGCTCCTTGCAGAAGCCGGAAACCGCCTCCACCAAATCGAATTCGGACATGCGCGTGCGGAAAGGGCGCGAGAATTGCAGGAACTGCTGGACCACGCCGTTGAGACGCACGGAATCCTTGAGGATCATGTCGATGAACTTGGGGTTCCCCTTGCCCTCTTCCTTCAGGATCTGCGCCGCGCCGTAAATGCCCTCCAGGGGATTCTTGATCTCATGCGCCACGTTGGCGGCTATGGCGGCCCGCTCCTTGGCCTTGAGGGCGGCTTCGCCTTCGCGCACGCGTACGTTCACCAGTTTCTTCACGTTGTACACCAGGAAATAGATCAGGAAGGTGAATACGATCAGGTACAGGAAATTGAACAGGATATAGCTGGAGGAAATCTTACCCGTTGTCGCATGCTCCAGCCCGGTGCCGAACTCGATGGGGAAATGCAGGTATAGGTGCAGGCAAAGGGCGAAATAGCTGATCAAGGCGACCGCGCCGGCATAGATGGCCAGATGCAAGCGGTAGCGCAGGGCCGCCAATCCCAGGCAGCAGAAATAATTGTAGAAGGTAGGGACCTTGAGGGCATAGGCATATCCCGATCCATGCGCCAGGATGAGCAGCATGACGGTGATGACGATCATATCCACCGTGGTGGACAGGTACTTGAACCCTTTCCGGTAGGGCCGGCGCAACAGATACCATTGATACCCCATGCACCAGACCAGCCAGAAGCCGCCGCAACCCAGGTTGGAAACGTTGGACCAATAGAGATTGCCGGGCGCATGCAGCATGGTGGTGATGACCCACACCAGCACGTATACCGTGCGCATGACATTGGAGGAGCGCTCGGCCTTCGCTTCCACCTGGAACCAGATGTTCTGCCGCCTTTCGGCGGTGTTCGGTCGCGTCAGGAAATGCACGCCCCAAAGGAAAAAATCCTTTAACAAACCCTTGCCCCGCAGGGACGATCCGGCAGGCTTGTAGAAGCGAGGAGCGTGGAGTTCGCGAAGCGAACTCTGGAGCGACGAGCCGGTAAGCTTGTAGAAGCGAGGAGCGTGGAGTTCGCGAAGCGAACTCTGGAGCGACGAGCCATTTAAGCCGCGATCCGGCTGGCTTCATCCAGCTGCACGCTAACCAGCTTGGAGATGCCTTTGATCTCCTGGGTCACTCCGTACAGCATATCCGATGCGGCCATGGTGCGTTTGTTATGCGTGACCACGATGAATTGGGTTTGATGGGCGAAGCGCCGCAACAGATTGACGAAGCGGCCGATATTGGCGTCGTCGAGCGGACCGTCGACTTCGTCCATGATGCAATAGGGCGAGGGACGGACCAGGTACAGGGCGAAAAGCAGGGAGATGGCCGTGAGCGCGCGCTCGCCCCCGGAAAGCAGGGAGACGCCGCGCATTTTCTTGCCGGTGGGACGGGCGTTGATTTCGATTTTCGCGTCCAGAGGATCCACGTTGTCCTCCAGCGCCAATTGGGCTTCACCGCCTTCGAACAGGCTGGAGAAGACCTCCTGGAAATTCTTCTGCACCACGCCGAAGGTGGCCAGGAACTGCTCGCGCGCGACCTTGTCCAGCTTCTTGATGGCCTTCTCCAGCCCCAGGCGGGCCTTCTCCAGATCCGTATATTGCCTGTTCACCTCGTCCAGCTTGGCCTTTTCCGCTTCGTAATCCTCCAAGGCGCCGGGATTGATATTCCCCAGGTTCTTGAGCTTGTCCTTGTAGGAAGCGATCTCGTCCCCGGCCGTGTCCGCCTCGTAGGCCACGCGCTCGAACGCCAACTCCTCGGAATCCGGCTTCATGGGCCGGGAAAGATCCACTTCGTGCAATTCGAACATGCGTTCGCGTATGTTCTTCATGGCCGCGCGCGCTTGCTCCATCTTCATGGAGGAGTCATGCTGGCCTTGCGTGGTCGCGCGCAATTCGTCGTTGAGATTGCGTATGAGGATGCGCATCTCGTCCAAGCGGCCGATTTTGCCGTCGTACACGCCTTTGGCCTCGTCCCGCAATTTCTCCTCGCCCGTCATGCGCTCGTGCAGGATCTGGATCTGGTCGGCCAGCGTCCGCATGCGTTCGCGCAATTGCCCGGCCAAGGCGTCCCATTCCTCTTTCTGGGACGCGTTCTTGCCCACCAGCTCCAATTGCTCTTTCTCGGATCGGTCCAGGTATTCCACGCGCAGCCTCAGGGCCTTGGTCTGCGACTCGTTCTGGGCCTTGTTCTTGTCCAGATCGCGCAGGGCCTCCTCGAAACGCGCACGCTCCGCTTCCGCCTTATGCACCGACTCCAAGGCCTGGTGGAACTGGTTCTCCAACACCTTCCGGGATTCTTCCCCCTCTTCCAGGCGCTCGGCCATGTCGGCCTGGCCGCGTTGACGCTCCTCCAATTGCCCGCGCACGGTTTCCAACTTAAGGCGCTTCTGGGATTTGTCCTTGTCCATGCTCTCCAGCGAGCTGTTCAGATAGTTCAGCTTGGACTTCTGCTCCTGCCACTTCCTTTCGGTCTGCTTCTGCTCATGGCCCATGGCGTTCTGGGCCGCATCCAAGGTCCTGCGCTCCGCTTCCAGCGCCTGGATGCTTTCCGAAAGCTCCTTGACCTTGGCCGCCACCACCACCAGGCGCGCGGCGGTCTGCTCCAGCAAATGCTTGCGTTGCAATAGGCCCGTCTGCTGGCCTTTCATGGCACCGCCCAGCACCAATCCAGAGGCATGCACCATTTCCCCGGTAGGCGTGACCAGCCACAAATCACGGCCGCCCAGCTTGGGCAACAGGCTCCAGGCCGCGTCCTGGCTTTCCACCAAACCGTAATGGCCCAAAGCCAATTCCAACAAAGGACGGATGGAGGCATCGCTGCCTACCTTGTCGATGATCCAACCTTGGAATCCGGCTTCGCCGGAAAAATCCGGACGCGGCCGCGCGAAACCATTGCCTGCTCCGCCTTCGGCGGCGAACAGCAAAGCCTCGCCCTTTTCCGATTGCTTCAGCTCGCGCAGCAAATCCAGCTCGACCCCGCGATCCTTGACAACCAGGGCCTGGAGATAACGGCCCAGGCATTTTTCCGCAACCACTACCGCGTCCTCGGGAACCTGCACCGCATCGGCCAACAGCGATTGGATGCGATCCCGGGCCTTGGCGAGCAGATGCTGCACGCCGCCGTCCACGCCTTCCATGCTTTCCTGCAAACCCTTGAGCATGGCATGGCGCGTTTCCAACGCCACCTTTTCCGAAGTGCTCGCGCGCTCTTCCAGGCGCAGCGTTTCCAATTCCTTCGCGATGTCCACCAACCGGGCGGAACCCGCGCCTATGCGCCCGCCCAACTCGGTCACCTGGATTTCCAGCTTGCGGACCTCCTCTTCCAGGGCGCTTTTCTCATCCGCGAAGCTCCGGAACCGATCGGAGACATCCTGCAGGGCCGCGTCCAGCTCGCCTTCGTCTTCCTGCAAATGCTGCAATTCGCTGTTGACCGAAGCCGCCCGATTACGGAGCACGGACAGTTCTTCCAGGGCCTGCATGCGCTCCTCGGCCAATTCATCCGCGCGGCGGCGCTTCTCGGCGTAGTTCTGGTGAAGGCGGGTCTTCTCCTCCGCATGGCCTTCGGTCAAGCGGGCCAGGGCTGACTTCTCGGTCTCCAGGCGCCCGATCTCCTCGAAATCCGTGCGCTTCTCCACCGCGAACTCGCCCATGCGGCGTCCTGCCAATTCGCTTTCAGCCGCCAGTCGGCGCATGGATTCATCCAGATGCACCAGCCGGTCCCGGGATCGATCCAACTCATTCTCCAGGCGCACCACTTCCGCATTGGTCGCGGCCACCACCTGATTCAAGCGGCTGAGCTCCTGTTCCTCTTCCAGGATCAGCAGTTTGCCTTCCTCCAATTCGGACTCGCGCACCGTGATCTGGGATTGCACCGCGCCGGCCCGCTCCAGGTTCTTTTCCGATTCCGCCGAGTAGGCCCTAAAACGCTCTTCCAACTGGATATAGGAGTCGTAGTTGTAACTCAATTCCAGGGAGACATAAGCTTTCTTTATCTCGCGCCACTTTTCCGCTTTCTTGGCCTGACGCTCGAACATGTTCACGTTCTGCTGGACGAATTTGAGATTGTCCTCTACGCGCGCCAGATCCAGGGCCGTTCGCTCCAATTGGCGCAGGGTTTCCTTGCGCTGCTGTTTGTACTTGCTGATGCCGGAGGCTTCCTCGAACATGACGCGGCGCTCCTCGGCTTTGTCCGAGAGGATGCTGTCGATCATCTTGGCTTCGATCAAGGAATAGGAGGCGGCACCCATACCCGTATCATAGAACAGGTTATGGATGTCCTTGAGGCGGCAAGGCGTGTTGTTGATGAGGTATTCGGTTTCGCCGTTCCGGAAGGCCCGGCGCGTGATCATGATCTGGGTGTATTCGGAAGGCAGCACGCCGGAATCGTTGTTGATGAGGAGGGACACCTCGGCCATGTTCAGGGGCGGACGCTCCGCGGTGCCGGAGAAGATGACGTCTTCCATCTTGCCGGAGCGCAGCACCTTGGCCCGCTGTTCGCCGAGCACCCAGCGGATGGCGTCGATGATATTGGATTTGCCGCAACCGTTCGGCCCCACCACCGAGGTGATGCCCTCACCGGGGAAGTTGACTTCCACCTTGTTGGCGAAGGACTTGAACCCGAAAATCCGCAGCTTGGATAAGTACATGCCATTCCTTGGTTTGGCTCCTCGCTATTGAGTTTGCAAAGCAAACTCCACGCTCGGCGCCTTCACTGAACTTGTTTGGCTCCTCGCTATTCAGTTTGCAAAGCAAACTCCACGCACGGCGCCTTCACTAGATTTAAACTGGGCTTTGGCGGCCCATGGATAACAGAGAAAGATAATCATCCGGACCCGCGAAACCGGCCCTGAACGGCCTTGGGAGCCGTAACGATGTAATTCCTTGGTTATAAGTGGCTTAGGCTCATTCCAACATATTATCCACGGCCTATCCCCAGCCTATGGACAGGGTTCTCCCCAGTATACCAACCAACCCCCAAAACCGAAAAAGCCTAGCCGGGAGTATTACCTCCCGCGCCCACCACGGACGACCTGTACGGATACGGTCCATTTTATATCGGGAACGCGCCGACGTTGCGACGCGGGGTTTTTCAAGCGGAAATGCGATGGTGGACCTGGAACGGATTGCGGAGGGAAACTGTTGCGCTCAGGATCTGACGGCTAGGGATTCACCAGCATGGCCGAGACCTTCCCTCCGGGAACCGCTTTCAGGAAATAGAGTCCCTGCCCTATCGCCGTCGGCAAGCTCGCATCGTCCCTTCCTAAAATCGCCAGCAGCTCCCCGTTCATGCCATGCACTTCCACGGAAGCCGCATCG
>JBDSWM010000218.1:0-6669 GCA_039926685.1 Fibrobacteria bacterium
CATGGGTTGCTACGCGTCCATGCCGGCCTTGCGCATGGCATCGGCCTTTCTCGCCTCGCCGCGCGGGAACGCGAGCGGGACCGGCGTCGTAAACGAGAGGTCGGGGCGTATCGACATCGTGCATTCGGAACTTTGCAGCCTGCATCTCGATCCCGGCCGGCATACCCCGGAGCAGTTGGTGGTGCAAAGCCTGTTCGCGGACGGGCATATCCGCTATAGCGTGACGCCGGATAACGGCGGGCCGGGTTTGCGCCTCCTGGGCGTGCATGAGGAGCTGATCCCCGGGTCCTTGGGGGCGATGGGATGGGTGATGGGCGATCATGGCATGATGATGATGCTGGCCCGCGACGTGCCCGATCTCATCGCCGGCACCTTGAAGGATTTCCTGCGGCGCCTGTTCGCGAGCGCGGGCGCGGATCCGGCCGAGGCGTTGTCCCGGGGCCTGTTCGCCATCCATCCGGGCGGTCCGCGCATCATCGATAAGGTCGCCGAGCTGCTGGAGCTGCAACCCCGGCAAGTGGCCGCCAGCCGGGCCGTCCTCAAGGCCCACGGGAACATGTCTTCCGCCACCTTGCCGCATGTCTGGGCGGCCTTGCTGGCCGACGCGGACATTCCTTCCGGCGCCCTGATCACCAGCCTGGCCTTCGGTCCCGGCCTCACCGTTTACGGCAACGTGCTCCGTAAGCATTGAATCCCTGAAAGCCCCCAATCGCATCCATGTGGCGCCTGGCCATCCTCCCTTTCCTTATCCACGGGCTGGGAATGCTTGTGGATGAACTGTGGTTCCATCGCCGCCGCGGCCTGCCCGCCTGGGAACGGTGGGGCCATCCCTTGGACACATTGACGGTTTTGGCCTGCTACGCGCTGGCGCTGGCCCTGCCTCCCACCCGGAACGGGTTGCTGCTTTACGCCGGGGCCGCCATCGTCTCCACCCTTTTCATCACCAAAGATGAGTGGGTCCACGCGCGCCATTGCGGCGGGGGCGAATCCTGGCTGCATGCGTGCCTGTTCTCTCTGCATCCGGTGCTCTTGGCCATCGCGGGCGCATGGCGTTTCCTGCCAAGCCCAGGCCCGGGGCTTGGCCCCGGCACGGATCATGCCTTCTTCGGTGACTTCCTCGTCATTCAAGCCGCCTTGACCGGCGCTTTCCTCTGCTATCAACTTCTCTATTGGAACGGACCATGGAAAACCCAGCCGACCGCTTGAACGCCGCGCCCAGCGGGAGGGGGGATAGGGCCGCCATCAACAACGCCTTCTACGATGGCCTCGGCGATCGCTGGTATGATGCCCATGATGACCCCGTCGCTTTGTTGCGCGCGGAGGGCGAGACCAAGAATCCCTGGGTCATGGATCGCATCCAAGCCGGCTTGGCCGGTCGATCCGGAAGCATCCTGGATATAGGTTGCGGCGCCGGTTTCCTGGCCAACGCGCTCGCCGCCGCGGGCCACTTCACCTTCGGGGCGGACATGTCCCTCGGCAGCCTCAAGGTGGCCCGGGCGCGCGGCCTTTCCGGCCCCGCAGCCGGCCCCACGAGCGCCGCATCCGCCCCCCAATCCGCCGCGCTAAGCGATGTTACGGGCCGCAGGCCGCGACTGGCGGCCTACCATATCGCCGATGCCTACCGCCTGCCTTATCGCGACGGGGCCTTCGATGCCGTGACCGCGCTCGATTTCCTGGAGCATGTCACCGATCCGGCCCAAGTCATCGCCGAAGCCGCGCGCGTGCTCCGCCCCGGAGGCTTGTTCTTTTTCCACACCTTCAACCGCAATCGCCTGGCTTGGCTTATCGTCATCAAGGGATTGGAGTGGTTCGTCAGGAATACGCCGGAACGCATGCACGTGCTTCCCTTATTCATCAAGCCCGAAGAGCTGCGCGATTATTGCCGCAGCGCTGGAATGGAGCCCGTGGACATGATCGGCATCCGTCCCGAAATCGGTCGCGCAGCCTTCTGGAAAATGCTCGCCACTCGCCGCGTGCCGGCGGATTTCAAATTCCGTCTGACGCCTTCGCTGGCGATTTCCTACCTGGGATGCGCGCGCAAGAGCGCCATCAACCTTCCCGCTTGATCCCCAGGGCATTGATGCGCGACGCCAGGGTGGAACCGTTCATCCCCAGCAAAGCCGCGGCTCCCCCCGCGCCGGAAACCTTCCAGCCCGCGCTGTGCAAGGCGCGCACAATGTTTTCGCGCTCGAGCCTCCCCATCTCCGCGACCGTCAGGATGGCCTGGGACGCCGAAGGCGGAACGGGGCCGGGCGCCGCAGCCGCATTGGGCGCGGATGCTTGCGGCCGATCGCCATCCTGCGGGCGGGAGGGGGAAAGCAGGCCCCGATCGATATTGAGCCTTCCATCCACCGCGGTTATCACGCCGCGTTCGATGACGTTCTGCAGCTCGCGCACATTGCCCGGCCAGGCGTAGGCCAGCAATCGATCGCGGCTTTCATTGTCCAAACTCATCAGCCTGCTGCCGATGCGGCGCGCGAAGGATTCCATGAATCGCTGGGCGAGCAGGATGATATCGCCCCCGCGATCCCGCAGGGGCGGGATGCGGATGGGGAAAACATTCAGGCGATAATAGAGGTCTTTGCGGAACTTCCCGCGTTCCACCAGGGAGGCCAAATCCCGGTTGGTCGCGGCCACCACCCGGACATCGATTTTTTGAGTTCGCGATCCGCCCACGGATTGGAACTCGCCTTCCTGTAGGACGCGCAGGAGTTTGGCTTGCAGCGGCAAGGGCAGCTCGCCCAGCTCATCCAGGAAGAGCGTCCCCTGATGAGCCAAGGCGAAGCGCCCTTCGCGCTTGGCGGTCGCTCCCGTGAAGGCCCCCTTTTCATGGCCGAAAAGCTCACTTTCGATCAAGTCCCGGGGAATGGCCGCGCAATTGACCGTGATAAGCGGGCGCGTCCTGCGCGGGCTGGCTTCATGCACCGAGCGCGCGAATAATTCCTTGCCGGTCCCGGTTTCCCCCAATAGCAGCACGGTGGTTTGCATGGGGGCCACCTTGGCCACATCATCCAAGGCGCGCAGCAGCACCGGGGAATCGCCTACGATGGCCTCGAAACCCTGGACGCGGCTGAGCTCTTCGCGCAAGGCCTCCGCCTTTTGCTCCAAAGTCCGGATTCTGGTTTCGGCCTCGACCCGGTCGTTGATATCGCGCAGTATGAGGGTGAAACGATCCTCGCCCTTGCTCACGTATTTCGATAAGGTCGCTTCCGCGAAGAACGGCGATCCTCGGCGCGGCTTCGCTTCCAGTCCGCCTGCGATCCATTGCCAGGGGCCCGCGTCCTCTCCATCCTTGGCGGCTGACAAGCGGAGGGCCACGGCCCGGAGCCGATCCGCGCTCCCGGGCTCGAAGGATTCCAGCGCGCTTTTCCCCAGCAAATCCGCCGTGGCCCCGAAGGTGCGCTCCGCGGAGGTGTTGAGGAGCAGAACGCTTAGATCGCGGTCCAGGCTCAGGATGGCGTCCATGGCGCCGTCCAGTATGCTTTGTAAATGCGTCTCCCGCTCGCGCAAGGCCTCTTCGGCTTTCATGCGCCGCAACTCCGCGCTGGCGCGAGCGGCGAAGATGCGGAAGATGGAAACCGATCGCGCATCCCGCAGCGGCTCATTGTGCAGGGCCGCGAAATGGCCGATGGTGGTGCCGTCCACGTCGAACAAGGGCGCGCCGAGATAACTCACCGCATGGACTTGCTTCAGGATGGAGGAATGGGGATAGAATTCCACGATGCGTTCGGGGATATGCACCAGCTTGCCGGAATCGATGGCGGTTTCACACGCGGTCCCGTCAACCGGATAGATCATGCCGTCCCACCATTCTTCGCCCATCTTCATGGCAATGGCTTGCAACTCGCGCGTTTCCCGGCGGTAGACGGCGACCCATGCGCCGAAGGTGCCGATCGCGGCGCTCAACCCCTCCGTCAGGTTGCGGAAAAATTCATGGCCGGTGGAGGCCGCCGCGCCCTCCACCAGAGAGCGGAAAACGTCGGTATCCCCATCGCGGACCATCAGTGTTGATTCGGTTGCGTCCATCGTCATCCCTCTTGCCCGGGGCTGGAAAAGCGTTCGCGAAATTTCATAAAAGAGCTTGCTAAAAATAGCAAATCACGAGATCTCGTGAAGGGCCGTGGCGAGCCGAATCCCGTTTAGAGCTTGAAATCGCGGCATCAGGTGGGTTTTCGGATTGGCATTCCGCTTGCCTTTATACTCCATCAGCCGACGCAATGCCGCGTTTATCGGCTTCTCAATATCCAGACAGAAGGAACACATCATGACCCTCGCCCTGAAAAAAAACACCTCCCATGCCGGCTCCGAATCCTCTTCGGCGAGCCCGTTCGCGCAGGCCGTGCGCGCCTCCAAGCTGGTCCGCTGGGACATCGATAAGGATGTCATCCGCGATCGCGAGTTCGATCCCGCCCATATGTTCATGCCGGAAGGGCTTTCCCGGATCGCGGGCATGCAGGGTCTCACCGCTACCGAGAGGCGGTTCCTGAGTCAGATACAAGGACGCACCTACGCAAACGTGTTCGGCCTCGTCGAACGCTTCATCAGCGCCAAGGTCCTGGAGTTGTCGCGGGAACATTTCCTGGGCGATCAAACGGCGCTGGAAGGCTTGGTCCGCCTCGCCGATGAGGAGATAAAGCATCAGGATCTGTTCCGCCGCGTGGAAATACTGATTGCCGGCAAGCTTCCGCCGGGATACGCTTTCCCCCATGATCCCGATGCCGTCGCCGCGTCGGTGCTGAGCGCGCATACCTGGTCCGTAATGGTGCTGATACTCAATCTCGAGCTGATAACCCAGAAGCATTACAAAGAAAGCATCGAAACGAACGCGGAGCTGTCGCCCTTGTTCAAGGATATCTTCCGCTTTCATTGGAAGGAAGAGGCGCAGCATGCGGCGATGGATGAACTCGAGCTGCGCCGCCTCGATGCGGCGTTGACGCCGGCCGAACGGGATGCAGCTGTCACCCAATTCATCGATTTGGTGTTGGCGGTGGACTGGATCCTGCAAACGCAAGCGGCGGAGGATGCCCGGTATTTCACATCCGCCGTATCGCGGGTGTTGTCGGCCGAAGAGCGCGCGCGTCTGAATCGCGACCTGCTTTCCTCATATCGCTGGACCTACATCCTGTCGGGCGCGGAACACCCGGTGTTCCTCAATGTGCTCACCGGTATGATCGATGAGAACCAGACCAAGCGGATCCTGGCCGCGCTCTCGACCCTGCGGTGAGAACGACCGGATTTCCATTTCTAAAAACGAACACGAATAAACAGGAGAAATAATCATGCATTTGGATACGACTCGAATCGAAGCCAAGCCCGCGAACGCGAACCAGGCCTTATGGGAAAAAGGTGACTTCACCGAAATCGCCGCGACCATGCGGGAAGCGGGTGAGGCTCTGGTCCGCGACTTGGGTGTGACCGCCTCCATGCGGGTTTTGGATCTCGGCTGCGGCGACGGGACTACGGCCTTGCCGTTGGCGGAAACCGGCGCGCGGGTCATCGGTATCGATATAGCCAGGAATCTCGTGGCAGCCGGAAACCGCCGCGCGGCCGCGGCAGGCCTGGTGAATCTCAGCTTTTCAGAGGGCGATGCCTGCCAACTGGAAGGGGTGCCGGATCAGGCTTTCGATTTGAGCCTTACGGTTTTCGGGGCCATGTTCGCCCCCAAGCCCTTCGAGGTCGCGAAGGAATTGGTACGGGTCACGCGGAAAGGCGGCCGCATCGTGATGGGGAACTGGATAGCCGGGGATCCCAGCTTCGTTTCGCAAGTGCTGAAAATCAGCGCGACTTACACGCCTTCCCCGCCGGAAGGGTTCATCAGCCCGGTGGCTTGGGGCGTGGAAAACCATATCCTGGACCGCTTCGGCAAGGCGGGTATCGCCGCCGATAGGATCAGCATGAGCCGGGAAACCTACCGGTTCATCTCACCCGGAAAAACCCCGGCGCAATTCATCGATACCTTCCGGCGCTTTTACGGCCCCACGATGAACGCCTATGACGCCGCGCTGAAGGACGGACGGGAGGCGGATCTGCACCGGGAACTGGTGGCCTTGGCGGAAAGCCGGAACGAAGATCGCAGGGGCGGCTTGGATGTGCCTGCGACTTACATGCGGGTGACCGTGTTCGTGTGAGCGGAGGCGGTCGCGGGGAGATGACGGCATAGCCGATAATCAGCGCGACCGCACCAACCCGAAGGTTTTGAGCATGCTCGTCTCCGTCCGCCCTTGGCTCGCCGTGGGGGAAACCGGATTGTCCGAGACTATCCTGCCGCGCAGGATATAAGCTCCCGTGGCCACCGCTTCCCCGTTGTGGGCTACCGGCACCCACCGGAAACGGAAGAGCCGGTAGCCCGCAGCGTCACCGGGCGATCGGTCCAACATCCCCTGGTCCACCTCGCCGGTTTGCGACAACACGAATTGGCCCAGATGATCGTAGATCTGGAAATAATAACGGAATGGGTTCCGGCTGGAGGCCACCCATTCGGGGAATTCGCCCGGATTCAGGAAAATGTCCTGGGAGCCGGCGGGACAGGCCAAGCATTGGGGAGGGCCTCCATCCACCGAGACGACGCCGATAGGTCGGCGCAGGACTGGATCCGGATAAACCTGGACTCCGCTCTGGCCCTTGCTGTCCTTGCCGATAAGGGTGCTTTCCATCCGCAGGGTGATCAGG
>JBDSWM010000219.1:0-24286 GCA_039926685.1 Fibrobacteria bacterium
GCGCGGGTTGCCGGTTTCCCGGTCCACGATGATTTTGGTGGAAGTGACCCGGCCAAACGCTCCGAAAGCTTCGGAAAGTTCGTCCTGGGTTACGCTGAAAGCGAGGTTTCCAACGTAAATATTCATAGGTCTCCTTGGATACAATTGAAATGGTTAGGGTGAACGGAACAAGGAATTATCAAGGGTCCTCGGAGACTCACTTTCGAGACGTCAACTGGGGGATTGGATTCTTCCATCGTTCGCAGCAGAGGTTCCCGCGGATATCCGAAAAGGATATGGCGGTTTTACCTCTGTGCCGTTAAAATTACTTAATACCGCCTGGTCTTGCAAGCGTAAAATGCAGGTGCCAATACCTATTTCCGCAAACACCGTTCGCAACCCACAGTCGGCAGATGCTATTTTTGCCCGGCCATGCCTACCCCAAAACCGATCCGGAAACCGAAGGTTAAAGCGCTCGTTCCCAAACAGAACTCGCTTTCGCGTCCCAAAGAGTCCTTCAACCAGGCCTATTATAAGCGTTTTTACCTGAATCCGGCCACGCGCGTGCGTGCCACGTCGGCCGATAGCCGATTGGCCCGCTTCGTTTTCGGTTACATGGACCATCTGGGAATCCCGGTCAAGCGGGTGCTGGATATGGGTTGCGGTCTGGGCAAATGGAGCGCGCAGGCCACCAAGTTCCACCCTCGCAGCGCCTATACGGGCGTGGAGATCAGCGCCTATCTTTGCGGCAAATACGGATGGGTGGAAAGCTCCGCGGCGGAATTCCAGGGCCGGGGACGATACGATCTGGTGCTATGCCAAAGCGTGATCCAGTACCTGGGCGATGCCGAGGCGAAAGCGGCGGTGGAAAACCTGGCGCGGCTATGCCGCGGGGCGCTTTACCTGGAAATCATAACCTCCGAGGATTGGGCCCGGCATTGCGACCGAAAGCTGACCGACGGTAAAGTCTTTCTGCGCAGCGCGCATTGGTATAAGCGGGTGCTGGGACGCCATTTCCGCAGCGCCGGCGGCGGGCTTTTCCTGCCCAAGGATTCGCCGGTGGTGTTGTACGAGCTGGAACGAGGATGAATAGGACGCGCCCCGGCGGCCAGGGCCTGCGCGGGGCGGCAGCCAGGCGTCGCGGCGTGGAACCGAACCAAAGGCCGGCCCCGTATCCTCCCAGTTACTCCTCGCGGTAGATCTCCGAGCCTGCTGCCACGAACTCCTTGGCTTTCTCCTGCATGCCTTTATCCAGGGCTTCCTGCTCCAATAGCCCTTCCTTCTCCGCATAGGCCCGCACATCGTCGGTGATTTTCATCGAGCAGAAATTGGGGCCGCACATGGAGCAGAAATGCGCCAGCTTGGCGCCCTCGGCCGGCAAGGTCTCATCGTGGAAGGAACGCGCCGTGTCAGGATCCAGGGAGAGGTTGAATTGATCATGCCAGCGGAACTCGAAACGCGCGCGCGATAAGGCATTGTCGCGATATTGGGCGGCGGGATGGCCCTTGGCCAAATCGGCCGCATGCGCGGCCAGCTTGTAGGTGATAACGCCTACCTTCACGTCTTCGCGGTTGGGCAGGCCGAGATGTTCCTTGGGGGTCACGTAGCAGAGCATGGCGCATCCGTACCAGCCGATCATGGCCGCGCCGATTCCGGAAGTGATGTGATCGTAGCCAGGCGCGATGTCGGTCGTGAGGGGCCCGAGCGTATAGAAGGGCGCCTCGTGGCACCATTCGATCTGCTTCTTCATGTTCTCCTCGATCATGTGCATGGGCACATGGCCTGGACCCTCATTCATCACCTGCACGCCCATGTCCCAGGCTATCTCGGTGAGTTCGCCCTGGGTCTTCAGCTCCGCGAACTGGGCCTCGTCGTTGGCATCGTAAATGGAACCGGGACGCAAACCGTCACCGATGGAGAAGGACACGTCGTAAGAGCGCATGATATCGCAGATGTCGCGCCAATGGGTGTAGAGGAAATTCTCCTTGTGATGGGCCAGGCACCATTTGGCCATGATGCTGCCACCGCGGGAAACGATGCCGGTCATGCGTTTGGCCGTCATGGGCACGTAGCGCAGCAGCACTCCCGCATGCACGGTGAAATAATCCACGCCCTGCTCGGCCTGCTCGATCAGAGTATCGCGGTAAATCTCCCAAGTCAGATCCTCGGCCTTGCCGTTCACCTTTTCCAAGGCTTGGTAGATGGGCACGGTGCCGATGGGCACGGGGGAATTGCGCAGGATCCATTCGCGCGTTTCATGGATGTTCTTGCCGGTGGAGAGATCCATCACCGTATCCGCGCCCCAGCGCGTGGACCATACCATTTTCTCCACTTCCTCTTCGATGGAGGAGGCGATCGCGGAGTTGCCGATGTTGGCGTTGATCTTTACCAGGAAGTTGCGGCCGATGATCATCGGTTCCAACTCGGGATGGTTGATGTTGCAGGGGATGATGGCGCGGCCGCGCGCCACTTCGTCGCGCACGAATTCGGGTGTGATGATGCGGGGGATGGCCGCCCCGCGCGCATCGCCGGGATGCTGGCGTACCAGGGACTGCTCGCGCATCTCCGCTTGCAGATTCTCGCGTATGGCGATGTATTCCATTTCCGGGGTGATGATGCCCTTGCGGGCGTATTCGAATTGCGTGACCGCCGCTCCGGGCTTGCCTTTCAGGGGTTTGCGCGTCTGCGCAAAGCGCAACGCGTCCAGGGCGGGATCGGCGGCGCGCTTGCGGCCGTATTCCGAACTCTGATCGGCCAGCACATCCACATCGCCCCGCTCCAGGATCCAGTTCTGGCGCAATGCGGGCAGACCTTTGCGCACATCGATGGCGGCGTTCGGATCGGTATAGGGTCCGGAAGTATCGTACACCACCACGGGTTCATTGGGTCGATCCAGAGTCTTGTCGAAATGCGAACGCGTGTTGCTGAGGCTGATCTCGCGCATGGCGACGCGCACGGAAGGATGGATTTTCCCTGGGCGGTGGATCTTAGCTGAGTTGGGAAAGGGCTCGCGGGTGATGGCGCTATCGGTCACGAAATTACGGGCGGGGTTATGGATCATCGGAGGCTCCCTTTCGAACAAGTTCGGAAAAACGCAGGGAGCACCGGAAAACCCTTCCTACGCCGGCATTACCCGGATCAGGTGCTAGGGTCCCCGGCCTTCGCAAGGCGAAGGCTTCGAGTCCCGAAGCGGAACATCGAAGCAGCGCTTTGAAAAGCCAAGCTCTCAGGCCTGCGGCCTCCCCTGGTTTGAAGGGGAATATAACTAATAGAGGGAAGCCGGGGGAGCGACCGGCGCAGCCAACCGGAAACCGGACCGCAAAGCCCGAATAAGGGTGGATCCTTGGCCCGTCCGGCGAAGAGGAGAGAGTGTCCCCGGGAAAAGGCTTGGAAAATCCGGGGGATTTTTCCATTTTCTCCCCACCTCGAAATGGGGCTTTAGCTCAGTTGGTAGAGCGCTTCGTTCGCAATGAAGAGGTCAGGAGTTCGACTCTCCTAAGCTCCACCATTTATCAAGATCGCCCTCTCCGGCAACGGAGGGGGCGATTTTCTTTTGGTCCTCCACGTTCATAACTGCAAGTAAATCAAAGGGTTGCCGGTACTTGGGGATGAGTGCGGCATTCATCCAAAGGGAGTTCGAGAGTAGCAAATTCAGGATGCGCTTCTTTTCGGCCCTCTCACACTCGTTATACCGCTCGACCGCCCGCTGGGATAGCTCCAACAGTTCGATCCCCTCGTTGATGTAGGTCATATGGGCGTGACCGTGCCTGTCTATCTTGGCGCGGAGGTCGGTCAGCTTGGCTTGCCACTCCTGCGACTTGGCCGCGAAGAACTCCGGAGAGATCACCTTATCGAGCTTATCCAGGTAAAGGGCTTCCAAGCGGCTTTCCAGGAGATCCCGCTCCTTCTGGAGACCTGATACGGCCTCTTGATGGAAGCGGCTTTCCTCGGCGTGGCTTTCTTTCAAGGCACGGATCATCATGTCCAGCATGGCGGGCTTGGCTTTGAGGGCTTTCAAAGCGTCTTCCACCTGCCGGGATACCTCTTCCTCCCGGACGTACTTTTCCGGGCATTTGCCCTTATATCCGGTGCAATGGTAATAGACGTACTTGCCCTTCTTCAAATCGCCGACCATGGCGCAACCGCAATGCCCGCAAAAGAGTACGCCTTGAAACATCCAATCATGCTTGCGGAACCCGGTCCGGTTCGTGGCCTTCCGATCCAAAATTTCCTGTACCCGGTCGAATAGCTCCCGGGTAATCAAGGGTTCATGGGTGCCATGGTACAGTTTCCTGTCCCAGGTGAAATCCCCATAGTAAACTGGATTGTTCAAGATCTTGGCTACGGTGCCGCGTGGCACCTTGAGTTTGCTTCCCCGGGTGACCAAACCCTCTTTATGGGCGAGGCGGGTCAATTCCAATAGGGAATAACTGCCCGTGGAATAAAGTTCAAAGAGCCGCCGAATCATAGGGGCCAGTTCGGGATCCGGCTGGATGAACTTCTTATCACCGCAATGGGCATTGACATATCCGGAAGGAGCGCGGGAGGGGAAAATCCCCTGCTCGGCCTTTTCCTTCATGCCTTTTTCAATTTCTTCGGAAAGGTTGTCGATGTAATTCTTGGCCATGACAACCTTGATCCCATGCAATAGCTTTTGATGGGATTTCGAGTCCGGGGAAAGAACGTCGTTCTCCTTGACCAAGTGAACATCCAATTCCAATTCATCCAAGGTTACATAGTCCTTGAAGTTCCGATAGAGGCGATCCGTTTTCTCCACAAGGAGAGTCCGGCAAGCGTTGTCTTTCTTGCGGCGTTCCCCTTTGAAAAACCTCACCATTTCGGTAAACTGACCGCGTCCGCTGCGCTTGGCGGTTTCTACGTCCGTATATTCCGCAAGGACTGAAAAACCTTTCCGCTCCGCGTATTCGCGGAGCGATTTAAGCTGGGCGGGGATGGAAAAACCCTCGCGCTCTTGTTCCTTGGAAGAAACGCGCGCATAGATAACGGCTTTCTTGAGGGTGGGAATCAATTCCGGCTTGGCCATTGCGGACTCCAATTATCAGGTAATGGGTAGCTATTAAAAATAATCATTTATCACCATCTTTAATAGTCTTTTTGTGATCTAGGATCCACTTTGTGAAGTATGTCAACTTCACTAAAGTGTCGTTAGCCTCTTCCAAAGAAACCGGCCTTCCGCGTTCCTTCGTTAGATAGGCTGCCATATCGTTTAACAGGGAATCCGAAAACTTGAAGGGCCCGAACTTTGGGCCTTCATCGGCGGGGTTGTCTTGGCTTTGCGGGTTCATCGGCGTATCCATGCCTCCCGGCCCACGGGGGCGCGAGGCGGCTTTTTCAAAGTATCAAATCGCACGTTTTGATTCCCATTCTTCGGGTTAGAACTCCAATAACCCAAGCAGGATGGTAGAAGGTGGTAGAAGAGAGTAGAACAGGGTGCGCGGCGTGTCGCATTCGCCACCACCCGCGCCCAAAGCGCGGGCCGATTTTGAAAGCCCCTTCCGGGCCTATCCGCCTCGACCGGAGGGAGGCCCGGTTTTCCGGGCCTCCCTGGGTTTATGCCGCTTCCGCCTCTGGACTTTCAGCGTCCCCTAGAATCCGATTCGCGGCCTTCTGCGCGGCGGCGGCGGCTTGGATCACCAGCTTTTTATCGCTCTTGAGGCGCTTGAGCCATCCGGCGATGTAGGCGGCGCTGTTGTCCAAGACAACGGGCGCGATCCCGGCATGGGCGCAAAGGAAGGCAGCGCCCATCTCGGCGATCAATTCCTCCTTGCTATAGACGGCATCGCCGAAGTGATGGGCCTCGGCGATTCCTTCCCGCTTAAGGCGGCTTTCGTGCCCGGTCGAGTGGGTCAATTCATGAAAGAGGGTCGCGTAATACTCCGCTACGGAATGGAAGGTTTCCGGCTTCGGCATGTTGACGGTATCGAGTCGGGGGGCATAATACGCCCGTTGTTCCCGGTGCACGACCTCCGGGCCTCCCCGGTAGCCGCTACGGATGGCTTCGCATGCTTCCAAAGGTTCAAAGTGCAGGGGCGCAAAACCTTCCGGCGCGGGGGCCTCAATGCCTTCGGTCTGTTCCAGGTTGAAGACGGTATAGTACCGGATAAAGGCGATGGAACCCGCTTCCGTCTCGCCTGTCTTGGCGTCCGTCTTCTCGATCTCTTTCTTGTTCCAGTAAATGACGGGGAAACCCTTTTCCCCTTTTTTGACATGGCCGCCGAGATACTTAGCCTGCTTGAAGGTCAGCCAAAAGGGGCTTTGATAAGGTGCCATGGCGAGTATAAAGGCATTGATCCCGCTGTAGGCGCGTAGGGAAACGAGGTTCCGGGGCGCTCCGGATTCGCCGCCCTGCCAGGGCTTTTTCCATGGTACGGTCCCGGATTCCAAAAGCGCGATCATGCGTTCGGTAATCAGGGCGTACACGTCCGGGTGTGCGCCGGTCTTGCTCTCGGTTTCCCCCTTGGAGGGATTCCTGAGCAGATTCGGTCGGGCCGAAATTGTCTTCTGGGGGTTTGCGGTTTGGGTGATGTCTGCGTGCATAAGTGCTCCTTGGTTGAAGGGGATTCCTTTCGCGAGTTCCGCCTGGGCCGCAAAAGCGGCCGGAGGAAATCGGGACTCCCCGGTGACGGGGATTGCGGAGCAAGACACGGCAGGGATTTTATCCGGAGCCGGGTAGAAAAAAATCTTGGGTCCTGTAGTGGAGCGCAGCGGAGCGGAGGGTGAGGATTTTTTTCGTAAGGCGGCGAGCCGCCGGCGTAGGAGAAAATCACAGGGAATGCCCGATTTCCGGAGGGGCACCCCAGGCGGAACTCGCGAAAGGTTTACCCCTGGCTAAGGAAGCCCATAGGCAGGCATCACCGCTTAACTCCCGGAATTATTTCCGGGCTGCATCTGCGTTTGAGGGATTACGTTTTAGGTCGCCGAATCCAGACATGGAAACGGCCTGTCAAGGAGACGAGACGTTATTGAATATAAAGGAGACCCAATGGGCTTTAATTCGATTTTGGACAGGTGGTTTGCAAAAGACGGAAAGATGAACGTAGCGTTTGCTTTGCAGGTTTCGGCCTTCCTATTCTTTGCGGACCTATGCTTTCATAGGGCAAACGTACAGGCTTTTGCGCCATGGATATCCACTGCTGAGAATATTCCTTCACTTTTTTTTGCCCTTGTCTTTTTGCTTGCTCTGTACAGCTTTTTAAGCGGCTATCTCATTCCCTTTTTCGTTCAACTCTTAACCTTCGCTGTGCCTACATCGCTGTCCGGCGCGTTTCAAAGTGACTTTGAGGCGCGGAGGTCGGTTCTTAAAGACCAGTACGAACGCTTTGCCGTGGAAACCGGCAATGCGGCGATGTTGGCGCAGGTGACCCATCTAAAGGAGGAGCGCCCCCGACATTTTCAAAATGTCGGACTTTTTCTGATGTGGATGTGGCTCCTATGGGGGGAATTGAGATATTGCCTATCGGTTTCTGGAACCGTTGGGAATGGTGTTTTGCCCTTGCCTTTTTCTCCCTGGGTTAACGGGATCGGCGCACTGATTTGCCTTGGAATCACCGTCTTATTGGTCATAGGTTCCGCGAAAAATCGTTCGTCTTCGAGAATTCTCGTATCCCGAAAACTCCGTATGGAGATTGAAGAACGGGAAAAGGAACCTGCACCAGCAGGCGTGAAAAATTCAAACCTGGGCAATACGACGTTCAACCCCATTACTTTTCCTCCTGGACCCATGTCGATGTTGCCATGGACCAATAAGCAATGAGGAAAGGATTGGCGTCTATTCCTCAGGGATGACGGGAGGGTCTTCCTCAAGCACAACTAGGTCCCCGCCTAACGGGGACCATTTGATTTCCCGTTCATCAAGGTTCTTGGTTCTATTCGTCCGCTCCACGTGGAATCGGGCTTGATGGGATTCGATTGCCTTGTCGGCGTTTTTTTTATCCGCGCCCAGTTCGACTAGGATTTGCTGCATGCAACCGGGACCCATACCGCTATAGCCGATATTGAGGTTACGCAAGATCAAGGCGACCTTTTCAAACTCGATCCGTGTCTCGGCAAGCGCGTATCCCGGTTTTTTTAACGTGACCAAGGACTTGAATTTTCCGAATCTAGGGGCCACCAAGTGAAACGCCTCCACGTCTTCATGGGAATCGGAATTGGAAACTGTAAACGTCAGCATGATAAATATTCCTTTGAGATGGGTTTAAAAAGTGATAACGGGAAAATGACTATCGAATATTCTTCATAGGCCTTGGGTGTCCTTTGCGCCTCCTTTCTCGCTGTCTGCTTTGCTCCTTGTCTGTTTCCCTTCTCGGCGATGGTTCTTCGCCATCGAACGCGCCAAGTCCAATAGGGTTTGCGCTTGTCCTTCGGACAAGAGCGCGAAGGCTTTTCCGAATCGGTTCATCAAGGGCGAGGGCTCCGGTTTTGGTGCCCGGCTCGGCGGGTCAGGGGCTTTCTTGGCAATAGTTACCCTCTTCGCTATGATTTTTTCAAACGTCTCCCGCTCTCCCCCGTCCGCGGAATCTTGATGGAGGCGGGACGCCAAGGCCCGGACGCCTTTTAACGAGGCAATCAGGGCGAGGTCCAACTTCATCACGTCTTCGGCGAGGTTGTTTGTCTTGCTCTTTTTCATTCTGCTGCTCCTTTACTTTTCGTTAATGATTTGATCAATCCCATCATCGCCCTTACGGTTTGGGCCTTTCTTTTTCGCCTTCGGTGGATCCTCGGTCGGCTCGTCTTTTGGTCCTATCGGTTTTTTCTTCGGGCCTTCTGGCAGCGCACCCGCCGTGAGATCCCTGCCGTCATTGCATTTCGGGTGATCCAGAAGCGCCCGCTCTAGGAAATCCTTCAATTCCTGATCGGAGCACAATTCGTCCGGGTGAACATAGCCGAACCGGAGGACGGCTTTGATGGACTGCTCCGCTCCATTTTCGATAATTCCGAAGCCGTATCCTTTTGACAAGGAAAATTCCGAAGGCAAAACATAGGGCTCAAGTTCTTCCCGGAAGGTGACGGTTTGGTTGTCCCGCCCGTGGATATGGGTTTTGTCCGTCATTTGGCCGATGGCCAAACTTTTCTTGATGACTTTCCGCGCGCCCAACTGCCGCGAGGCCCAAGCGGCGGTTTCATCGTTAATGTTCAAGAAGAATTTCTGATAGGTATTGTCCACGAGTTCATCCTTGAAGGAGCCCGAGAGGTTTTCCCGCTTGAGGTTCCCCATGGATTGGTGCGCGAGGACAAACCCTATTCGCGAGGACCGGCATTTGTCGAGCATGTCAATAAAGCCGTTATAGGCAAAGCTCCCAAACTCATCCAGGTAGCATTGCACCCCGATGTGGCTGCTGTCTTTTCCCGCCTGCCGCGCCCCGGCCAAAAGTTGGAGTTCCATCACGATCATGCGGCCCAGGGCGCGGGCCTGCGGACCCTTGGACGCGGCGTCCAAATCCAAATAAATGTTCCCACTTCGGGAAATCACTTCCCGGACATTCAAGTTTCGGCCATTCGGGTTATCGAAAATATGGGAAAGGCTTTCATCTAAAACCATGCACCCGATATGGGCTGCCAAGCCCGACAAGGAGTCCGGCGAGGTTCCAGCCAGGTCATGGAGCTGGGCGAGATTCTCAGGGTCTTTGCACTTATCCCTTAGATCATCGACAAGGCGGCCAGGCCCTTTCAGGTAGCGGTACAAATGCTTGAGCATGATCGTGCCGTCGATTTCTTTTTCCGTCCGCATGATGCGGAAGAAATTCATCAACCAAGTTTCTTGGAAGGGGCGGAAATGCGGGTGAGTGATATCCGAGGAGTTCAGGATCTTTTTGGTGAGGCTATCGGCGTCCCCGACCAAAAGCGGATCATAGGCCAGGGATTCGGCGCGGTTGAAGGATACCAAGGCCGTTGGGATTTTTTCCCGTGCATGCAAGGCCCCGGTGGCCAGGACTTTGAGAAAATACAGGTCCGCTTTCGGGTTTATCGTGACCGTGGCCAGATTGGAGGACCCGGCATCCAGTATCAGCATGGGAGCCAAAAGGGAATAGGTTTTTCCCGATCCGGTATTTCCCACGACCTGCATATGACGGAAGCGTTGTTCCTCCTTGAGTGTCAGGACGGCAAAATCCGAATAGCGTTCCGGCTTTTTGCCTTGGCGGATATCCGTGTCGATATCCGAGACGAAGCGTTTGTAATATCCGAGGATTCGGAATTTGGAATTGGGAGATCCGTACTTGACCAACATTTGACGCGTCTTTTCCGCTTTGCGATCAAAAACGGGCGGGAAGGAATCGGGCGGGGAATCCTTGGACATATCCCGATGCAAAAGACCCTGCCAGAACCGACGGAACGCCCGCCCAGGTCCCGGGATGCGGGCTGTTCGATAACTCACGGCACACATGGCAATAAGGATGGGGGCTAGGAAGAAGAAATAATGAAACTCAACATAGAAGGTGTAAAAGGGGCTTTTAAAAATCGGAATCCCGAGAACGGGAAGGTTAACCAGGAATTGCAGGGCAGGACGGGCAAAGGATTTGTCGAGGTATCGCGCCAAGCCGAGGACAAAGCCTAAAGGGATCAGAAAATCGAATATCAGCGTTTTCTTGAGCGGGTACTTTGCTTTCTTGATTTCATGGGTAATCATGGTTTCACTCTTTCTATGCGGCGAGCCGCACCGGGCCTTCTTCCCGCAGGGTTTCAGGACATGGCCGCATCCAATGCGTTTCGGAACGCGGGTTTGTAGGGGTCTATTATTTCTCCCAAGGTCCATAGCCTTTGGCCTGCGCGGCGGCTGGGGAAGGTGACTTTTTGGAGGGCTGCCGTTCGGACTTCCACGCCGCTGGCATTGGTTTTTGAAGGCCCCGGCATCCAAACTTCGGAATCGAAAATTTCATGGTCATATCGGTACAGCAAGGTATCCCGGAACGGTTTCGCATTTTCCCCCGGGCGGAACGACGGGGACCATTCTCCGAATAAAATGTTGTGCAATAAGGCGGTTTGCGCCTTCGGGTTGAAGAATCGGGTTTGGTGATTGGCTTTCGATTCGCCCCGCAGGATTTTCCGAACCAACCTGCCGAGATTGTGGAGCAAGACTTCTGAGGACGCGAGGAACAAAATCCAATCGGCGGGGTGCTGGGTCAGGTGGTGGATCTTTTCGAGAAGCGCCTGTTCGGAAATACGCGAGTTCTCGAACTCGATGAAGACCCGCCCCGCTTCCTCTTTCACGGAATTGCAAAGCAAGAGATCGGGGCGGCATTTCAGATTTAGCGAATTTTCCTTGGCTTTGACTTGATCGAGCCATAGGACGTGGAGGAAGCGGAAGGATTCCCGAAAGCGGACATTCAATTCCATCAAGGCCCGCGTGTGTATCAGGGGATGGCCACTTAAGTAATGAGGAGTGAAGGAAAGGAAATCGAGGCCCCGAGTCGGAAAGACAAAAAACGTCGCGGCCTCGGAGGGTTTCGTGGGTCTCTGCACGTAATAGAAAGACTTCGTATCCGGATCGAACTTAGGTTTGGCCTCCAGGAAGAATTCGGAAACCCGCTTTCCGGTATCGGTCAGGTAATAGATGAATACGCCATCGCCCATCCGGTAGCGGGCGATAAGTTCATTCTTGACCAGGACCCGGATCATTTCGCGAGCATAGGACAGGGTTTTATGGGAAGGGTAAAAGGTCCGCTTCGCGTCGGCTAAGGTGATATAAGGCGCTTCGCGCAGGAGAAACAAAAGGGCTTTTGACTTCTCCGTGATGCCGCGATGCCGGTCCACGCCTTTTGATAGCGCGGGGTGAGAATTCATAAAACACTTCCTGAATGCGCTTGAAGAATGAAGTACACGGATGGAATTCGCATTTCCACTACTCGCACCACTATTCGTTCACCTTTTTACACAAGTGCGACATTGCCGTTTGAGCCTTTTGAATTGGGGCTTTCCGCGTATTGGCTCCTGTATTGGCTTTCTGCATCTTGGTTTTCGCATTGGGTTTCGCATTGGGTTTCGGTTTTCCGCATTGGCTTTGGGTATTCCAGCGGGCCCGCCTTGGGGTCCGCCTGATCGTATTTTGCGCAAGCAAAATGCACGCAAGTGTATTGGGGTCGTATTTGCGCAAGCAAATGCCCCCCTCCCCCTGGCGCGTAGCGACAGGCGCCGAGCCGGAGGCGCGGCCTTTCCGGAGGAGCCCAGAGCGCCGCCCGAAGCCCCGGGACGGGGCTGAAGGGAAAAGGAGTGAGGATGGGCGCGGGTTTCGCTTAAGCGAAAACCGTGACCACCGGAGCGACGGCAGGCGCGGTCGGACGCGGGACAGCACGGCGGCGAAGCCGACGGGATGGCCTGCGGCCGACTGGGATTCTCCGGAAAGGCCGCGCATGCGGCGAGGCGCTAAGCCCTTGGCTTAGGGGAGGGGGATAGCGCACCCGGTCATCGAACGGGTGTGCGCTACTATCGTCCCCGGGGAAACCCGGGGGCACGGGCGCAAGCCCGTTCCTATGCCTTTTGGCTTTAAGGACTGGGAATGAAAATCGCCGTATTTGCCACCTTGGCCGTCATATGAAGAGATCGTTTCCGCTCTGTGCGGAAATTACCGCGCTGAGCACCTTTTCTCACTTCGGCGAGCCGTGGACTGTATGACATCTATCAGGAGAAAGTCGGAAAGTGCGATGAAGAAATTAGAACTTTACCAAAAAGCGATTAATCAAAGCCCATTTGGCTTCCCAAAATATTCGGTCGTTCTTCCTGAAAAATCATGGGCTGAACTTGGCTTCAACATATCCGAACTTAAAATAATTCGACCATGTCGCAAGCCCTTGGTTGATTTACGAGGCTGTGTCAATGCAGACCTAAGAAATGTTGAAGTGGACACTTTGAAAAATCCATTAACCTCCAGCCATTTGGCACACGAATCCGGCCATACGGAAATCTCCGGTATATTTGAGGCACCATCCGACCCATTCGCCAAACCGAAACCGTGAGGGCCATGTGTAAATGGAAGTAGCCGTGCGGTAACCTTTGACTTTATACAGGCATCATAAAAGAGCTGGCTATTTGCGTATGGAACAGTGGGGTCGTCTTTGGCATGGACAAGGAAGGTTGGAGGAGTCGTGGGTTTTACCTGCAACTCATTCGACAGAAACGTCACTAGAGCTGTATCGGCAGGCTTCCCAAGAAGGGCATCTCTTGAACCCGTATGGGTAATTCCACTTCGCATGGAAATAACAGGATAAACCAAGATGGCGAATGCGGGCTTACAACTCATTCTATCAACCGTATCTTTTGCCAACTGATCACCTAAATCGTAGTGGGTAAGGATAGTTGAGGCCAAGTGCCCACCAGCAGAGAACCCCATGATGCCAATTCTATTCGTATCAATATTCAATTGGCGGGCTCTGCTTCGTATCATTCTCATCGCCCTGCGCCCATCATCAATTGGAACTGGGTACATGAATCCGGGTGACCGACGGTATTTGACTACGAACGCTGAAACCCCATATGAATTGAATTTCTTAGCTACATCAATCCCTTCATAAGTATAGGCTAAATCCACATATCCACCCCCAGGGCAAATCAGGACGGCAGATCCATTAGCCTTCGGCCCCGATACAGGATATGACAGAAGGGTCGGCTTGAAATTGGCCGAATCCCCGGAACGACCAGCCACAACATCAGCCCAGAGCAGTTCCGGTGAGCCTTGAGCAAAAAGGGAACTTGGTAGATTAAAAGACAAAGCGAGTAAGAATGAAGCCGCAGCTTTATTGCTCATAGGGGCCCTCATCGATTTGGCGTCCTAATGGTCTTAACTTTCCCTCGATATCAAACTTGGGCACATCGGGTCCATCAATCCCCTCATCGATGCCAGGGCTTCCCGCCTTTAGCCGGAAATTATTCGGACCAACAAATACGGGGTCTTTAGCATCGTTATTTCCAAAATCTTTAATCACATAATCGGAGCCCGCATAAAGGATTCCCCCAACGTAGTTCGTATCTGCATTCGTATTTTGAAAAGTAAGAGTTCCATTGAAGGCAATGTTTCTCCCATAAGGTGCATCATTAGCTGAAAACAAAGTATTCTTAACGGTGAGCATGCCGATATCCATCGAAATACCAGCCCCCGCATTGGTTGTAGTGTTCCGAATAAAAAGCGAATTCAGAACTACAGGCGAAGAGTTTCCAAGGATTTCCAGCCCTCCCCCTTGGCCTTCAGCTTTGTTGTCAGCGAATATGCAATTGATGAATTGCGATAGACTGCCATTGATACTTACTGCGCCGCCAGAGCTAGCCGCATAGTTGTTCTTGAAGGTACAGTTAAGAATATTCGGCGAAAAACCATTGACATAAATTGCGCCGCCCTTACCATTTTCAGTCAATCCTACGTCAGCATAGCCACCTGTAATAGTGAAACCATCGATTGTAGTATTACTGGCCCCCCTCACAACGTGGTAGGAATTATCCGTTGCCACCGTGCTACCGATTTCTCCGCTAAGAATGGTTGTATTGTTGGCCAGGTCCCGTTGTTCCCGGGCGGTCTCACTCCCTTTGAACCCTCCATACAAATGGAGACTTGCTTGGGTCACAAATGAAACCGAACGATCCGCTCCGGAGGTGGGCTTGTATGTGCCTTTAGCGACCCAAATTTCACCAAGGATATTGCTGGTAAGGGCGGTTTGAAGGTCTGTAAATGCATCCGCCCAGTTGGTTCCGGTATTTTTACCGTGAGCGGAGGCATCCACAAGGTAAACGCCCGATTTGTAGGTAATATCCAAGATCAAGAATCCGGGATTCAACAGACTATCATATGCGACAACGCTTAACTGGGTTGTTCCCGGCCTGAGATAGAGAGTGGGGATCTGCCAATTAACGGTTCCCGTAGCATCACCCTCGTCGGTAGTGGCCCCGGAAAGGGAATACTTCACATACTTAATGGATGAAGAATCAATGGCCGTCCCTTTAATGGCAAGAGTTCCTCCCGTGGTGAAAAACGATCCTACTGCGGAGGGTTGGGTAATTGTCACTCCAGGCCCCCGCATATCGCTTTGAATTCGGAGCGTATCCGCACCAATATTCCCAGCCTTGTCTTCAATTGACACGATTACCGTCGTAGTGGCGTTGTCTATTATGGGAATGCTACCCGTTTTCCATTTATCCATGCCCGTTGCATTGGCTGTCTTGGAACCAACGGTATAAGTAACGGTCGATATGCCACCGACATCGCTAGCGGATCCGGTAACAATGACTGATCCTTCACCCGTCCTGAATAGCCCTAGAGTGGAGGGTGTTTCGATCGTGACCACAGGTTTGGCCAAATCCACGTAAATAGTCTGTGATACCGGTGCCGACCAATTGCCCGCTGCATCCCTTTCCTGAACTTGTAAAAAGTGGGGGCCATCAATTTGGTCTATTGTCGCCGTGTAAGATTGCGCCGTTGTAATAAGGGTATCCCCGATACCATCCAAGCGGATCATAAAGGTCCCGTTACCTTTTTCCGTGGGATTCTGAGCCCATACCCACGTCGGACGTCGAATCTTGGAATACGCCGGTGTTTGGCTGGTAAATGTAGGCTTTCCGGGCGGAATGGTATCCAGGGTTATTATGACAGTATCCGATCCGACTCCGTATTGATTCGTTTCACTGATCGGTACAATTGTCGGCCCAATTTTGAGCGGGACCGATTTCGTCTTAGTTTGCCCATCCACAAGGTATTCCAGGAGGAATGGTGTAGTATTGACTGTTGTGTCTGCCGACGGTTTGGTGATGATAACCAGGGGCGTTAGAATTCCCGCCTGGACTTTGAGGGTCTTGGTTGTTTCATTTCCCTCTGTATCCCGTGCATAGAACTTAACGGTCAGTTCGTTCTTGTTCTTGTATGTGTGGGTTAGAACGGTGTCTGACGTGGAGGCGGAGTCTTCATACTTGCCATCGCCATCAAGGTCCCATTTCAAGGATTTCACCCTTCCATGTCTTTGGGTGACATGAATCGGAAAGCTGACCTGTGAATCAAGGGGCGCTTTACGGTCCAAACCGGCATCAAGGACTGGGGGATCTTTAATCACGCTGACCCTCGCGGTATCCCCTGATGATGGGAAACCGGCGAAGAACGCGATCAGCAATGCTTGCCCTACCGTTTTTGGAAAGAGATGGCCACCCCCTGCCACCATGAATACCTCCTCATTTTTGCTCTTGAAGATAACCTCCCGAGCCGAATCTGCGGCAAGCACATTTAAATGAACGACCAGGGAATCGCCGCCATCGAACAATTCAATATCCCGGGAGGCGAATGTGAGCCGACTAGGTATAGGAACGGCTAGCGTGTCCTTTGGCTTTGTGGTATCGATTGGGATGGCTACACTATCCTTCTTCGGGGGAATAAAGGCCGTAGGCTGAGGCTTGGCAATATCATCTGAAGAAATTTGGAAAAGAAATTCGGCCTGCTTCTGATTATTCTTGTAAGCGGATATAACGACCTTTAAGGGAGAGGGGGCCGAACTTGGGATTTCCAGGTTTTCAAGTCGGCCTTTATCTTTGACTTTGTCGTATGGACCAAAGAAAACCCTTTCCTTCCAGATATTTCCGTCCTTGTCCGCCAAGTCGATCCGGATGGAGTCATAGTGCCCTGCCTGTACAGAAAGCGAATCATCTAGGTGGACCTGCAGCACCTTAACTTCATCGAGCGCGGCATTGTTGCAGTTCCATAGCAAGCCACACAGAATTAACGTCGAAAAGGAAAACAAAAATGGGTGTTTATTCATAATTGCCTCTCGCGCTATTGCGGACTTCCCCCTTGCCAAACAGGGATAACCGTTTTCTTCGTTTCGTTTTTCGGTTCGTAAAGATAAATGGTCGCTCCCACTGCTGCCGCAACGCCCGCACCCGTGACCGTCCACCAAACCCAGGAGTTTCCATTTGATTTTTCCTTAGCAATGTGCGGCTCTGGCTTTGCTTTCAGAGTGTCTGAACTTGGACGGGCTCTCCCCAAATCGTCATGCTCGCGGACGTATTTCTGTTGGCTCAGAAATTTTCCCTGAACGCCTTTGAAAATGGATTCGATGCTGTCCGAGATGTACATATCCACAAGCTCAATTGTCGGCATGAGCTTCAATAGCTGCACCATGTAACTCTCGGCTTTGGGGCGGGTCGTGGAATCCGCTGCATAAATGACGGACAGATATTTGAACACGAATATGCTGTCGTCTCGGGTCTTTTGGGTGTGGCGGGATCGAAATGCTTCTAGGGGCGGCAGAATGCGGCGGAAATCCCCTTCGAAATAGGAATAGCTGATTGCTTCTTTATCCAGGCTACCGTCCAATTTGAATCCGAAAGCGGCATGTGAGGAAACGGGCAATAACAAAAGTAAAACCGCCCAAAACGGAATACAAATCGCTGCTGGTGTGCGGTTTTTTTGAATAGCGTTCTTTGCCACTTTGAAATTTCCTAACAAGTTCACCTGAATGTAATACCCTCGCCTTTTCCTGTTAACCCTGTCAGGGCTTTAGCCATTTGACGATCTCCGCTGAATCCAGTTTTTCGCCCTTTATCATCACGCTGTCCTTGTACACCTCACGGAAGACGCTATGATCGGTGGTATCCCTTCCATCGGGGAATAGGATCCATTCGCCGTTTCCGGTTTCGATTTTCCCGGTCGATTTGCCGTTGGGGGCCCACCCTTGGGCCTCGATATGCTTCATTTTGAGGACGTTCCTATTTTCGGGCTCGTACTTGGTCCGATATCTTATGCGTGGTTTTCCGTCTTGATAGTATTCGGTGCCGGAAATGATATGGCCGTTCTTAGCCACATATTCGGCTTTCTTGTTCCCGTTCTTCCACCACTCCGTCCAGGGGCCGTCCGCCTTTCCGGCGGTGTTGTAGTTCTTGATGAGGGCGGGGCGGCCAGGAGCGAAATAGCTTTCTCGTTTTCCGATATTTTTTCCATTCCGATAAGCTGCTCTTCCAACGACATTGCCAGCCGTATCCCAATTAAGGCATGTTCCATTTCTTTCCCCGTTCATAAAAAAGCAGCTATCGCGTTTCCGCCATAGGCTGTCGAAGTGAAGGGCTGTTCCGTATTGTATGTCAGTTTGCTTTTTGAATTCCAAAACAGAAATCATGCCGCCTTTTTTTAAATATTCGCAGTCCACGCGGCGTTCGATTGCACCGTAAGGCTTCTTCTCACTTTCTATTTGACCGCAGGTATAAAGTGGCTTCGAAACAATGTTCCCAAGAAGGGAAGCGAAGATTATTGAAATGAACATGTCTATTGAACTCCCTTTTCCTTCAACAAGGCATGGAATTTCTTAAGGAAGCTGTCGTCCTGGGCTTGTTGGTTTCCATCCGCGTCTAAATAACCGATGCCTAAACCGAATTCCTCGATCTTCTTGATTCCCGCCTGCATGGCCGCCCCCTTCTTCGCCTCCGCCGACGCCCTGTCCTCGTCCGGCGATAACAAGCTCGAAACGGATCGCAGCGTCCATTTCAATTTATGATTCGCGGACGGGTCAGTTTTGATATTCGCCCCCGGCCGTATCGTTGCGTTCAGGATCACCATGATGGAACGGAAATCATCCTGCTCCCGCGTCTGCATGATCGTGATAAGCGCCTGTCCCAAGGCTTCCGGGGGCACGTTTGAAAGAGTGCCGGTCGCCACCGACGACTCGGCGATGGCCTTCTTAATTTCGTCCAATTTGGAGCCCACCTTCGATAGCCAGTCGCCGAAATTGGTGATGATGTCCACGGCCACGGCCTTCTCCGCGGTCAACGCCTTGTGACCCAGCGTCATCAGCGTGAATGCATAGTTTTTATAAGCATCAAACGCCGCCTTCTTGATTTCGACCACGAAGTGGTAATCCATGCAGTTCATTAGATGCCCCATGAACTTGAATCCCTCTTCCACGCCGAGTTCGAAGCTGAATCCACCCTTGCACCCCAGGCCCACAGTCAAGCCTGCTCCGCCCTTGAAATGAAACGTACCATTCCGGTATTCGATCTCCCATTCGGCCTTTCCACCCGCGCCCGCCGAGCCGCCGCCTTCTACGCCACAGCTTCCCAACGCTTCAAACTTGTCGTTCCCCTTCCGGGCCCATTCCGCCGCGACTTCCAGGCCAGCGCTTGCCTGCGCGCCTGCGAAGCCATCCACGGATCCCCCGGCAGACGCATGCGGCCCGCCCTTCTTTTTGCTCGAAACCTTTTCCTTCGACAAGTCCAAGTCCAGAAGATTCAGCGCACCCGAAATCGTAAGTCCGGCAAAGGCTTGGGCGCTCAACGTGACGTTGAGCCGGAGCATGCACGTTCGCCCCTTCTCGATAAGAGGAGCCAAGTACAGAGTCGCCTTCAAGAACGTGAGCAGATTCACGCCTTTTTCGGGCAGCGGAAATTCTCCCTCGGCCTTGCCTTCCAATACACCAAATGAAATAGAACCGCCGGTTCCAATGTGGAACTTTTTCTCCTTGAGGTCCACAGAAGCGTCCGCGCCGTCCCATTTCATCAACAGGCGGCATACCGCGCCTTCTTTGCTGAATGTGAAAGGCTGGCCCGCAATCTTGCCGTCCTTCTCCACCTTGTCATGCCAAAGCATTTTTTGGCTTTTGAGCGGATCGGTTTGAAACAACTTGAGCTTGAAATCGGCGCTCAACAGCGGCGAGTGTTCTTTGCTGCCAGGAGCCTTTTTGAGCAGGTCTTCCAGATTTTTCTGGACCGTGGCGTCCCGATCCTTGCGCCAAATCCCTTTAACCGGCGTCCCGTTCTTCTTGGCGTGAGGGCGGATATACACCCATCCAGGTGTTTTGCCCCATCTTGGATTGCGGCGGATCAAAAGCAATTCTTCCACCGCGCCCCCTGCATCGCCAATGACTTCGCCGTCGAAAAGTTCGTTTACTTCCGCTTCGATCTCTTCCTGGGTTTTTCTCCGCACGGTGGGATCGGTCGCTTCCAAGGCATGCCGGGATTTGCCTTTGAGTCGATCCATTTTTTCGATTTCCGGTAGGATGGATTTATAGTCCTCTTCGGTTTCGAAAACGAAGTACTCTTTCCGAATCGGAGAATAAAACATCACGCAGTCGAACGGCGAGGCGGACCCGCCGGGGACCGCTTCGACGCGTGGGCCCTTGGCCTCTTCCGAGTAGGCGTGTTTCGCCGTAAGGCGGTAATAGACTTTCCCGGGGGCGTCTCCATCCGCTTTGTGAAGCGGTTCGGGGAGGGTCAGTTCGCAGCGGGCTTTGCCGTCCTTGGCATTGCAAGGCTTCACGTCTGCGGTTATGGCCTTCCAATTGCCTCCCGTGATTTGTTGTTCCAATCCACACGTAATTTTGGTGAGGTGGCCATATTCCGGGGGGATGGTAACATCCATGTCCACGGCGGCGGATTGGCCGATGGTTCCCGTTTCACGGTCCCATTGCAGATTTGTGATTTTGACAACCGTGCGATCCGGAATTTTTTCCGGCTCCTGAGTATTCGCCTGCTCCTGCCGTCTCCGTTCCTCCTTATCCCATTCTTCCTGTTCAGCGGCAGTCTTGGCGTCAGCGACCTTTCGGGCATGGCCTGCGGTGCCGCTTTTGCTCTTGACCAATAAAGCATCGGGTTCGGTGGGTTTGACTCCCGGGAAACCCGGGCTTGCCCACTTTTGCAGCGTATCCGTGCCGGGAGCTTTAGAGTGGGCATTCATGGGGCCTCCGGGTTCTCAAGGAGAACAAACCGGAAGGAATGTGGCCCGGGTTTGATCAGAACCAAAGTATCAACGCCTTGCCCCAGGTTGTTTTTCAAGGTCAGATGGTATTGACCGGGAGGAAGCCTTTTGTTTTCCATGGGAGTTCGCCCGAACAGATACCCGTCCAAAAAGACATCCGCGAAAGGGGGAACGGACGAAATGGTCAAGAAGGAAGGTATGCTTTGAAGGGGGGTATCTTGAGCATCAACGTTAGACGCTGCTGGTGATATTTTGGCTGCCGGTGACGTCGCCTTTTTCTGATTTTCCTCCTGGGGAGGACTGGGAGCCCCGGGGTTCGATGGTCGCGTTTCCGTCGAAGGGGAGGGATTTTGGCGTGGAGCCATAGGTGCCCTCACGGCGAGGCCATCAGCCGGAAGGGATGCTTTGCTTGTCTCCTTCTGGAGGCGAGGCGACGTGAAATAGAATAGGCCCCCGAATGCCCCGGCTAACAGGATAGCACCCAAGGCCACTAGGACGGGCTTCTGCCATGCCCGTCGAACGGGGCGCTTCTCTAGATCCAAACTTCCCATCCATTGCCGTACTTGCTCCGGACTGAGATTGGATGTGGTTTGAAGACCTGCCGCGTTTAGTTCGCGAACATATTGGCCAATCCGCTCCACGGGCGCTACGATTTTCTTTTTCAACAGATATTTTTTGAGGTGTAAAGCTGTCGCGGCAGGCCCTTCACCGCGTCGGGTGGGATCCTTTTCCAAGAGCGTGTCCACAAGCCGAATCAAATTGCGGTCCAGCCCGGACCGGAGATTTGCCAAGGACGGGTGGGGCTCACTAACGATCTGTCGATACAGTTCCGGTTTGCTCTCCTTCATGAAGGGAGGGGTCCCGGACAAGAGATAATAGAACACGGCTCCAAGGGAAAAGAGATCCGATTGAACGGTAATCGGTTTAAGACCTCTAACCTGCTCCGGGGACATGAACCGGGGAGAGCCAAGAATTTCCCCCGTGGCTGTCATGGCATGGTCTTTCAAATGGCAGATCCCGAAATCGGCCAGCTTCAAATAGCCCTTTTGGGAAAGCATCAGGTTTTCCGGCTTCAAATCCCGGTGGACTATTCCCCATTCAGACGCCGCCGCCAGACCTTCCAAGACCTGAACCATCATGGCACAGGCCACAATCGGGTTCATGGGCTCTCCCTGCAATTGATACATGACCTTTTGCAGGGTCAGCCCGTCGATGAACTCCATGACCAGGTAGGGGGTGTTGCCTTCCATTCCAAAATCGTGGATGCTCACGACATGGGGCGAGTGAAGCCGGGAGACGGTTTTCGCTTCCTTGAAAAAGCGTTCCAAGACGGTTCCGTGATTCGTGAGGTCCGGGTGGAGTACCTTAACCGCGACCAAGCGGGACAGGACCGGATCCCGAGCCAGGAATACGGCGGACATGGCTCCTTGCCCCAGCTTATGTAGGACTTGATACCGTCCGAATTGACTACGCGTCACTGCTCTGGAATCCCCACGGTGGAAGGGCCGGGCCGGGAATCGGGTGGCTCTTAAGACACCTCTATTCCCCGGAGACCGGGTCTGTGAGAAAGGTAGCAACTCGGCCAGTCGATTAAGCCCTTTTCGGGGCAGGAGCGGGGGCGGGGCGGTTTTCTTCATCGGTCCTCCAAAAATCCCTTGACGGATATACCGGGTTCAAATACTTTTGAGTACATCAAATGTATATAAAAACATTTAAAGTACCAGAAGGCTTGGTTTTCGGCGATTTGGAAGGGCGATTTCGGCAGTTTACGTGGGTTTCCAGGGTTTAAATGCGTTTTAAATGCTGAAACTACGTAGGAAGATTAAATTTGGAGGGATGAAGAAAAAGATGGGTAGACCACCGAAGGGCCAGGACAAGCGCGATCAGCGTGTGACGCTCTCCCTGACGGGAACGGATATGAACGGCCTCTCGAAGTTCGAGAAGGCCGTTTCGATGGACGAGCGGGCTAAGGCCGCTCGTCTTCTGTTCTTGGACGGTCTGCGGCATTTCGAGGAGCTTTGGGAAAAATGGGGCGGTCAAGGGGTTTTAACCTTCCAAGCCGCCGTCCAAAAGTACCTGGAAATGCGTAAGGCTGGCGAAGGCAAAACCAAGCCGCCCAAAGGCGGCTGACCCGACCTTTCACTTCTACCGTCTTATCCTCGCTCTCCCGACAGTTTAGACACTTTGTGCGTACTCGCATTTAACTGCGTGTGTGTTTCATGTCGTTCCCTGAATGCTGGAAAGCCAAGCCCAGGTGTTTCCATGTCCGGAAGGAGAGTTGTGGATGGAGCCGAAGACACCCCAAACCCGCATCCTGCTTGTGGAGGGCGATCCCGTACAAAGGATGTTACTCCGGGAATATCTGGAGTACGTGACCGGATTCAATGTCGTGGAGCCGCATGGGGCTTTCCACGTGCTCTCCCTTTGCGAGTATGACCGGCTCTGCCCGGATTTGATCCTGCTCGACATGGAATGGGCAAAAGCGGAAGGGATTCCCCTTTGCCTGGAAATCTGGAAACGGAATCCCGATGTTCCCGTGCTTGGGATGACGGACCGGCAGACCGAGCTATACGATGATAAGCGCCTCCACGGTCACCCCATTGCCCTAATCCGAAAACCCTTCTCGCCGCCTCAGCTTCATCGGAGCATCGCGGCCATGTTAAGAGCCAAGGCCATACGAGCCCGGGAAGCGCTGCTCCGCGCCCGTTCGGGCCTTCACGCGATGCGTGTGACCTCTAAGGGATTGCGTCAATGACGGAATTCCCTTGTACCCTCTTGGAAAAGCCTTGGGACAAGCAGACTGATTATCTGCGGCATCTGCCGCAATAGGAATTGGAAGTGCTGTGGTACCTCCTACAGGAGCACGAAGTGTCTTTCGACCGGCTCAAAATGGCCGTGTTCTCCATCCTTCGGGATAGCTATGATGCACAACGAGCGCCGAGCACCGAGGCCCGGACATGAATGAGGACGGCAAGCAGGGGATTGGATTTCAGGGTGGGAGGGTGGGACCTTTTGACTCCGAAGGACACATCGATTTGGGTTTTGAAGGCTGGGGCGATGGCTAAAACTATTGCAGAAATCGAGCGGATAGCCTTGGAACGCCGCTTGGATTCGCTGGACGGTTTATCCGCCCAGGAATTGAATGTCCTTTTAGCCACCCTAAAACGGCAAAGGGTACCCCTCGCTGAAGAAGAGATTTTTACCCAGTTTTATTTGGAAGTCGCCCAAAGGGTTCGAAACCGTTGAAATATGAAGGACTGAGGGCGACGCCCTAGGAACTTCACGGATGAAAAGGTGGGCCGGTCGAAATCAGCCGTGCCTCTTTCTAGATTTCTGGCCGAGCCTTTTCAACTCACCTCCGAAGGATGTCCGTTGCGCGGGTAATAACGGCTCCTTCCTGGGAGGGCGGTCCGTAAGGGCCGCTCTCCTCTCCTTACGCAGCTTCCGCCGTCCCCGTGGCTTGTTTTTCCAGGATGGAACCAGGGTTCTGTCCTCATGGCTTCGGCTTATAGCCCCGCCCTTTGAATTGATTATGCGATTTTTTCCAATTCGAGGTGTAGTGGCTACTTAGCCACTATGGGAGAAGGCTTAATCCCTAATTTTCGACCTCAATCGAGGCGGAATTCAGGTGAACGTAGGCCG
>JBDSWM010000220.1:0-16542 GCA_039926685.1 Fibrobacteria bacterium
CGCTTATTACCACGATCATTTTTTCGACGCTTCCCTCCTTTTCGGGGAATACCATCGAGAATTGCTGGAAAAGGGAACGTCCTCGCGGACCCGGTTTCTGATCTCTGGATCGGCAACCATCAAAGATGGAAAGTCCCCGCCCAAAGCCAAGCTCGCCAGCAAGATTATCTATTTCGACCAACCTGCCGGCGCCCTTTTGCCGGCATCGGTGAAGTCCAAGATCCTGGACATGCTGGCAAACCTGTTGCTCCGGTTTCCAGGGCTTTCCCTAACGGTCAAACCGCATCCCGTGGGGGCGGATAGTCTCTTGCGCGGGTTCCTGGCAAGCGTCCCTTCAGCCAGGTTGCTTCCCGCGAACGATGCGAAATCCGTGGCCGATCATTTGGCTTCCCACGGCCTCTCCTTTACGGCCTTTTCTACCACGGGACTAGAGGCTATCGCGAGCGGTACGGCTTCCTTGTTTCTGAATCCCGAGCGCGCCTTGGAATGCGGGCCACTCGCATTCATGAGCGACTACGTCGTACCCAGCGGAAGTGAATTGGTAGAGGCGGTTTCCCGCTTGGTTTCTGAAGAGGAGCACTACGTGGAGTTCACCCGCTTGCAAAAGGCCGCATTGGGGCGCCACTATTTCCTCGATCCGTTCGACTACCGCGGTTTCCTGGAAGAGCTCGGCTTGCAAACTCGGCGGTAATCCGGGTTCTGAGACCGATCCGGCTCCCGAGGGGAGTCGGATAGAATTCGTTTTTTTTCTAAATTCAGGCCTCGGGTACAGCCAAGCGTTTTAATCTCAGACCAAAGCGAGCGCGGCTCCGTAATCCGGTGAGATGAGCGGGAGCGTCTTGTCCCAGGTTCGGCAATTTATCAACCAACTTGACGAAGGATATTATCGATGAGCGCTGAAAACCCGGACTTCATCGTTTTCGGTTTGCCGAGGATCGAACAGGACGAAATCGATAACGTAGTCGATTCGCTGAACACCGGCTGGCTCGGTACCGGCCCCAAGGTCAAGGCATTCGAGGACATCATCAAGAATTACAAGGGCAGCAATCATGCCGTCGCCTTGAACTCCTGCACTGCCGCTTTGCATCTCAGCATCCTATGCGCGGGATTGAAACCCGGGGACGAGGTCATCACCACGCCAATGACTTTCTGCGCCACGGTGAATGCGATCATCCACGCCGGTGCGACTCCGGTGCTCGCCGATATCGATCCCGTGACCTTGAATATCGATCCCAAATCCATCCAGGCCAAGATCACCCCCAGGACCCGCGCACTGCTTCCCGTGCACTTCGCCGGAAGGGCCTGCGATATGGACGCCATCATGGCGCTGGCGAAAAAGCACGACTTGAAGGTGATCGAAGACTGCGCGCACGCCATCGAATCGACCTGGAAAGGGAAGCATTGCGGCACCTTCGGGGATTTCGGCTGCTTCAGCTTTTACGTGACGAAGAACATCGTTACCGGCGAAGGCGGCATGGTCATCACCGACAACGAGGAGAACGCGAACCGGTTGAAGGTCCTTGGGCTCCACGGCATGAGCAAGGACGCCTGGAAGCGATTCAGCGATTCCGGGTACAAGCATTACCAGGTCATCGAATGCGGCTTCAAGTACAACATGATGGACATCCAGGCCGCCATCGGCATCAAGCAGATGGACAAGATCGAGAAGTATTGGGTGTCCCGCCAGGAAGCCTGGTCTTATTACAATTCCGAATTCGCGGGCCTGCCCATCACGCTTCCCGCCGAACCCGATGCCGGCAGCCGCCACGCCTACCACCTGTACACCATCCAGATCGACGAGAAGAAATGCGGCATCACGCGCGACGCGTTTTTGGACCGGATGACCGCGAACAAAATAGGCGTGGGCGTGCATTACCTGAGCGTCCCGGAGCATCCTTATTACCAAAAGACCTTCGGATGGAAGCCCGAGGATTATCCGCACGCGATGCGGGTGGGCAGGCAGATCGTAAGCCTGCCGATTTCGGCCCGGCTCACCGGCGAAGAATTGTCCAGGGTGGTCAAATCCGTCAAATCCATCCTCAGCTGACCTCGGCCCGATTCACGATAGCACTCGGAGATAGCCGAAGGGCGGAATGAGAAGCCAGCAATGACCCAGCCTACCAGAAATTACTGCGCCATATTCGACAAGAATTATCTGCTGCAGGGATTGACGCTGTACCGCTCGCTGGTCCGGCACGAACCCAACTTCAGATTGTATTGCCTGTGCATGGATGCCGAGGCCGCGGAATTGATCGATTCAATGGGGATAGGCAATCTATTCGCCGTTCCCGTGAATTCACTGGAAACTCCGGAAATCGCCAAGGCCCGTTCCAGAATGACCCATGGGCAATTCTGCTGGACCTGCCAGCCGTTGGTCTGCGCTTATTTGCTGGAAGCCAAGCAATTGGACATGATCACCTATCTGGAAGCCGACTCCATGTTCTTCGGGAGCGCCGAGCCCTTGTACCGGGAGTTGGGGAGCGACTCGGCCACCATCGTGCCCCATCGTTTTTCCAAACGTTACGATATGGAAAGTTCAGGCGGCACCTACTGCGTCCAATTCAATCTTTTCCGGAACGATGCCCGCTCCCGGGAGATTTTGGACTACTGGAAAAAGGAATGCTACAAATACGACAAATCCCGGCCGGGGCTTTATCCCGGCCAGGTCTGCCTGGATTATTTCACCACCCGGTTCCAAGGCGTCAGGGTCATCGAAAACATCGGCGCCGGCATCGCGCCCTGGAATGTGCATAATTACGCGTTCACAAAGCGCGGGGATGCCGTTGAAGTGGACGGGATTCCCGCCATATTCTTCCACTACCACGAGTTTTCCCATCTCACCAATGGCGGTTATCTGCTGGCCGCGCATTTCCAGCTTCCCCCGGACGTGATCGAATTCTTTTATAAGCCTTACATTGCCGAATTGCGCGCCACGCAGGAGTGGATCAACGAATTCGATCCCACTTTCCATTACCGCAAGCAGCAAGAGGACGAGTCCACGACCTTCAAGGCCCTGGTAAAGTCCAAGCTGCCACCTGATATCTGGAATTTTTTCCGGCGGAAATGGAAGAAGGATTACGTAGTCCTCAGGGATCTTCCGACCGCGGAGCGATCCTAACATGGGCGGTGCCGCTCCCGGATTCTCCTTGCGGACGCCGGTCGCATTCCTGATCTTCAACCGCCCGGACGTGACCGCAAAGGTGTTTGAATGCATCCGCGCCGCCAGGCCGCCCAAGCTTTTCGTGGTGGCCGACGGCGCCCGTGCGGGGAAAGCCGGCGAGGCGGCGAGTTGCCAGGCAGCGCGCGCCGTGATCGAAAAAGTGGATTGGGAATGCGAAGTCTTCCGGGAGTTTTCCGAATCCAATCTGGGGTGCATGCGCCGCGTTTCGACCGGGCTGGATTGGGTCTTCTCCCAGGTCGAAGATGCCATCGTGCTCGAAGACGATTGCATTCCGGATCCCACCTTCTTCCGCTATTGCCAGGAACTGCTCGATCGCTATCGCAACGATACCCGGATCACCTGCGTTTCGGGAGACAATTTCCAGTTCGGCCGGACCCGCGGGCCCTATAGCTATTACTTCTCCCGCTACAACCATTGCTGGGGTTGGGCCACCTGGCGCCGGGCATGGAATCAATTCGATCGCGAAATGAAGGAATGGCCCACGATCCGGGACAACGGGCGCCTTTTCGATATCCTAGGAAACCGCGCCAACGTCAAGTATTGGACCCGGATATTCGATCAGGTCGCCGCAAACAAAATCGACAGCTGGGCGTTCCGCTGGACCTTCGCCGCCTGGCGCGAGAGCGGACTGACCGCGCTTCCCAACGCCAATCTCGTATCCAATATCGGATATGACGGCGCCGGTACCCATACCCGAAAATCGGACAGATACGCCTCCATGGCCACCGTGCCCATGGAGTTTCCGTTACGGCATCCGCCCTTCATCATCCGGGATACGGGTGCCGACGCCTATACCCAATCGACCATGTTCGCTTCGATGAGCATTTTCAAGAGGGTCTTTTTGAAAGCCAAATCCCTTCTCATTCCTCGGAGCCTTAAATGGGGATCCTGAAACACGTCCTCAGATCCATCTACCGATCCTCGCCTAAAAGCTGGGTCGCCTATCTCAAGACCAAGGAGAGTCCGGAAGCCCGGCTTTCCCTGGCCGAGGTTTCGCGCTTGAAGTCCATGCCCAGGTTCCAACCCGCACTCGTTCCGTACCAGGGCAAAAAGTTGCAAATCGTCGACTCCGCCTCCTTCCTATTCATGTTCCAGGAACTGCTGGGGGAGGAGATTTACCGCTTCACATCGGGTAATCGCACCCCCTACATCCTGGATTGCGGGGCCAACATCGGGCTCAGCATCCTTTACTTCAAACGCCTGTTCCCGGAGGCGGTCATAGTCGGGTTCGAACCAGATCCGAAAATTTTCGCCGCCCTTAAGGCCAATGTGGACGGCTTCGGGCTCAGGGGAGTGGAACTGGTTCCCAAGGCGGTTTGGAGCAGCGAAACCACGCTCTCCTTTTCCCACGAAGGTGCCGATGGGGGCCATATCGCGGGACCTTCGGAACGGAAGGGTATTATCGAAATCAAGACCGTGCGGTTGCGAGACTATCTGGACAAGCCGGTCGATCTATTGAAAATGGATATCGAGGGTGCCGAATGCGAGGTTTTGCGGGATTGCCGGGAGGCCTTGAAGCGCGTGGAAAGGCTGTTCGTCGAATTCCATTCCTTCGCTGGTAAGGGCCAGGAACTGCAATCCCTGCTCACCTATCTTAATGAAGCCGGATTCCGCTATAATATCCAATCCACGGGCGTTCTCTCGAAACACCCTTTCGTCGCGCGCCAAGTCCATGCAGGCATGGATATGCAGCTGAATATCTTCGCCTACCGGGCGGATTAAACCCTAGCTCGGTTCACTGCGGGCCGTGCCTCAGTTCCGCGAGGAGCAGTCCGGCATAAAGCCTGGCCGATTGGGGCACCAGGTGGATGCCATCCGCAGTGATAAAATCCCCGGGCGGGCATTCGATCCATCGGTTGCCCGGAGGGGGAAAGGTCGTATGGAACGCTTGCAGGAGATCGCGAGCCTTCGGCAAATCCCTCAGTTGCGGGTACACGGGTAGCACGAAGAATACCACCCGGACGCCTTTCGCTTCCAGGGAGGCCACCTGTTGCGCCATCCTCGTCACGGAACTCCGCAACCACTCCGGATCAGGAACGTTCTCATAATCGCGCCGTTGCTCTTCGAGCAGGTTCGCGAACACCGTCGCATCCGGCGTTAAATCCTCCCTACCGGTCTTTTTCCTCAAGGCTCCCAGCAATAGATTCACGGGACGGTATTTCGCCCGCGCCGTGGGGATGCGCCGCTTCAGAAATCTGCCCAAGGGACTGAAACGCGCGTCCACAAAGGAGGAGTCCAGGTTGCGTATCTGATTCGTTTCCACCAACACCAGCTTGGGAACCCTTTCCAGCCTGTCGACGATCTCGAGTCCCGTGGCCGCCGTGCCCCCGGCGAAACTGAGGTTCAGGAATCCCGGACCCAGATCCGATTCGTCCAAACGCGCAGAAAGCGAAGAGCCCACAATGACCGTGTCCGCCGCCCGCTCCCCCAAGATGTAGTCGTCGGCGACCGCGGCGTTTTTTTCCGGTTGGCTTTGCAGGAAGCTGCCGGCCGGCTTGGCGACCATGACGGCGAGATTATACCCGATGAACAAGACCAGGAAAACCGCCGTGGACCTGATGATGAGAGCGCCTCTAGAATTGGAAGTAGATGAATTCACCGCTTCCCCCCGCGCTTACGGCGATCAAGAATAGCATAACGCCATAGCCGATAAAGCGCCATTCTCCCAACCTCTTCTCCAGCGCCCCTCCCTCACTCAAGTGATGGGCATGGTACAACAAGACCGGAAGGGAATAGATGGCAATCAGCATCATCATCACCTTATTGAGCGGAAGCCCGGTGTTCCGGCCCATGGCCTTCACATACTCGATCACATCCCCGAAATGGGGCAGCTTGAATAGCAGCCACGCCAAGGTAACGAATGCGAATACGAAGACCATCCGCAACCCATCCAGGGCCCAGTGCGAACGCTTCTCCTGACTGTTCCCCTGCAGCAGCCTTTCCGCCGCCAGAGCCAATCCATGGAAGGTCCCCCAAACGGCATAGCTCCAAGCCGCTCCGTGCCACAACCCTCCCAGGAACATTACGGTAAACAGGTTGAAGTAGGTCCTTCCCTTACCCTTCCGGTTGCCGCCTAACGGGATATAGAGGTACTCCCGCAGCCAAGTTGACAGGGATATATGCCAGCGCGTCCAGAATTCCGAAAACGTGCGGGATACATACGGGAATCTGAAGTTCTGCGGCAACCGGTATCCGAAAATCTCGGCCAACCCTAACGCTATCAAGGAGTAGCCGGCGAAGTCCGCGAATATCTGCATCGAATATCCGAAAAGCAGGCCCGCGAGATTGATCGTCGAGTAGCCCAGAAAATACGGAGGCGCGATCCAGAAGGTCTGATCCTTGAGATTGTCGGCTATCACCATCTTCAGGAAATACCCTGTGACCAAGAACCGGAAAGCCGGCTCCCAGTTGAGCTCGGAAAACCGCTTGGGACCAATCTGAGGGAGGAATTGATGGGCCTTTACGATAGGACCTGCGATCAACTGCGGGAAGAACGCCTTGAAGAAGGTGGTGTTATAGAAATGACGCCAGAAGGTCCGCGCGAAAAAGGGTATGGGCTCGCCTTTTTTTTTCCACCTGAAGGTGTCGATGACCAGGCTGATGCCCTGGAACGTGAAAAAGGAAATACCGATCGGCAAGGGGATGGTGAGCAGAAACCCTCCGATGCCCTGTACCTGCGAGACGTCACCTCCCAGCGACTGGAAAATGAGCCGGCTGTATTTGAAGAAGACCAGTAGGCCCAGATTGACCGCGACCCCCAAAACCGCCCAACCCCGTTGCGCAGCCAGGCTCTCCGATCGGAAGATCCCGAAACTCGAAACCGCATTGACGGCGCAGGAAAGGACCAGGATGGCCAGCAGCCAAGGCTTGGCGCTGGCGTAGAACACGAAGCTGGCCACGATCAGGATGAGAACCTGGAACCTGGCCAGGAAAGGCAGGTAATAAAGCGCGAATGTCGCGCTCAGGAGCATCAGGAAGGAGAGGCTGGTAAAAAGCATACGCCTAGCGGATATCCGCTGCGCCAAGTTCCATGTGGCCCCTCCGGCTCCTCCACCGGGTCCATTGTTGTGCCAGGGCGTTGGTGGCGGGTACGCCCAGCAGGTAGTAGGATATGAACCAGAAGAGACGGGGCCTGAACGTCCGGTGGCTTATGCTTTTCCGGAGGTTGGCCTTCGCATCCTTCCGGTTCGCCGCGCGCAGACATGAGTTTCCCAGCCCCAGGTACAAATCGGCGAGGAGATTCTCCCGGTCCTTCTTCAAGGCATCGGGAGCGGCCTGGTCATTCAGGGCTCTCACCACGGCGCGCTCCACTTCGGGATTGAAATTCGTCGCTCCGCCAACCGTTTTCGACTCTTCATGCAAACGGTAGGTCGCCACGAATCCGGGATTGTACGCGAACCGGCTGTGAAACATGGCGCGCAACCAATATTCATAGTCCAACGCGAAATGCAGGGAAAGATCAAGAGGGCCGTTCCGTTCGTATACCTGCCGACGCATGAACACGCTCGGTTGCGGTATGAAGCAAAGCCGGCACAATTCGGAATGGGAGAACGGCCTTGCAAAATAGGTTCCGCAGCGCGTTCCGTCGACCTTGGTATAGACCGCGTCCCCATAGACGAGATCGATCTCCGGATTGGCGAGCAGAAATCCGACTTGCTTGGCCAATACCCCAGGTAGGTAGGTATCATCGGAATTGAGCCAGGCGATGATATCGCCCTTGGATTCCGCGAATCCCTTATTGATGGCGTCCGCCTGACCCTTGTCCCTTTCGCTTTTCACTTTGATACGTGAGTCTCCGGCATAGCGTCCCAGAACCTCCAAAGTATCATCCTTGCTGCCACCATCCATGACCAAGATCTCGATCGAGGCATAGTCCTGGCTGAGGATGCTATCCATGGTTTCTTTGATGAATCGCCCTTGGTTGTAGGAAGGGACGGTGATACTGACCAATGGGAGTTTCTTTTCAAGCATGTTGCGCGACAATGCCTTTCGCTTCCGCCGTTTGGAGTTCCCTGTCCCCGACCGTGCGGAGCATACCCAGGAGGATTCCGATGGAAAAATTCGTATAGGTGGAGGTCGTAATATCGGCGGATATGCAATTGAACAGATAGCATATGCAAATCGCGATACTGAGCGAAGAAAGCCCGTTTACGATGCCTCGGCGTTCCCCCTTTATCCGGATAAGGTTTTGGCCCAGCATGTTGGCGATCCAGAATCCGAAGAATAGGATGAAACCGACCGCACCCGTTTCTCCCAGCATACGGAGATATACGGATTCTTCCCCTACGCCGTGCCCTCCGAATCTCACTCCGTTGACCCCTGCCTCCGACAGCCCATGGCCCAGAATCGGCGCCGTCATGATCTTAGGGAGGCTATGGCTCCAGGAATTGAGATGGGTTACGCTGGAATCCGATTTCCATGTCAGCGTTTGCACGATCAGCATACGCACTCCGGAGGAAAATACGACTCCCAGGATGGCGATGGCTAGGATGCCCAAATAGCCTCTCTTCAGCCAAAGGGATTTTCGCCCGAAATGCGCCATGGCGAAAAACCCCAGAACACATGCGATAATCGAAGTACGCGTGATGGTGGCCAACAAGGCCGCCGAGTTGAGCAAAACCATCGCTACGTTGCGCCGGTTCTGTTCAGTTTTATAGAGCAGGAAATAAACGGAAACGGGAATGATGACCAGGAATGAAACGGCGAATCCTTGGCTGGACATGTAAACGGAAACCGATCTGCGGACATATCCCAAGCTACCCATTTGGGTCCAAAAATTGGCCGGCAGGCCTTGGCCCCGGGCGTCTCCCCCGGTGAAGTCCACCCCCAGGAAATCGCTGAAATAATTGGCCACCCCCAATGCCACCCAGAATTTCTGGGGAAGGAAAATCCATTCCGCCAATCCGAGGGCGGAGGTTATCCCTCCGACGATCAAGATCCATTTCAGCAGCCTTTCCAATTCGTCGAAGCTGGGAGCGATCGCCCGGCCCAGAAAATAGCAGGCGAACAGCATGCCTGAATCCCTCAATCCGTAGAGTCTTCCGACAATCTGGACTTCACTCCCTAAATACGGCGCGATGATCACGTAAACAAAGATTTGCAGCAGAAAAGCCATCGCGAAAAGATCGGCGGCTTCGGCGTAAAACACTTTTTTCCCATCCAAGACCATGCCGAACAAAATCGCGAGGATGAGAAAGCATACGGCCCCTTCTTTCCAGGAGGCGAGAGTCCGGACGACGCCTGCCGGAAGGCCGAGGAATCCGAACAGGAAGACCATGAGAAGGATGTGGAAAGGGAGTAGAATCAGGATAACGAACGTGAACCGTAACGGCCGCAGCATCAGCCAGATCATGATCGAGAGACCCGCAAGAGCGCCAAAAACGGGCAAGAGCGAGAGCGGGGACGGGATTTTTATCGCTAGCAGAGCGGAAAGGCATGCGAAGACGGCCCCCCCCGCCAGCCATATAGGCAACGCATCCGGTCTTAAAAAGGGGCTCCCTTTCAAGGTGCCTTTGCGCGCCTGAACCACTCCATCGCGATGATCCAGGCTACCGAAAAGCAGGCCGCGAAAATGGTGGCGATCAGGATCGTGACTTTTTTACGCGGCTCGCTTTTAGCGAAAGGGACGATGGCCGAATCCACGACCACTACTATCGGTTTGACCTTTTCATAATCGATCTTCGCCGATTCGAACTCCCGGGTCAGCAGCAGGTATTTTTCCTCGCGGATCCTCTGATCCATCTGCAGCCAATACAATTTCTGGATCAGGAAAGGCGTGACCGTTTCCCGATTCTGCTCTTTGAAGATTCTCAACTGTTCCGCGATGCCGGAAAGTTCTCCTTGGGCCTCTTTATGCTTGCTCTCCAGGAAATCGAGGTTCTGCCGCGCCTTTTTGGTTTCCATGGTCGAGTAATATTTTTCCAGGCGGGAAACCAGGGTGTTCGCCAGATAGGCAGTGAAAACCGGATCCCCTGCTTTGATGGTGAGGATATTGACCCCATCTTTGTCCTTATCCAGCACGATCATTTTGCGCAGCTTATCGAGCAATTGAACATCGAACGGAACCTTGGGGTCGGGATTGGGAATGAGGAACTGCCCGAGAGGTTTACCGGAATTTTCCGCGGCCTCCACTTTCACATCCTTCAATTCCGCCAGGAAGGTTCTGCTTTCAAGAATGCGCGGAAAGATTTCGAAGATTTTCTGATTCCCCGCCATGTCCAGGCCGAACTGGCCCGCCAGGGAGGAGAGGCCCAAAGCCGAAGCGGTGCCGCCCTGCTTTCCGCCCGAAGCCTGCATCAGGAACTCGATGTTGGCCGTATATCCCGGGGGTAGCATCAGGGTCAGGCCGAACGCAAGGAAACCGGCGGCCGCTACGACGACGATGATGAAATACCGTCGCAGCCAAAGCAGGCCCAGAATTTTGACCAGATCGATTTCCATCCACGATTCCTTGGATTTTCCCGAAGGAAAATTCCGTGCGAGTTCCCATTTCCCAGTTGATCGACACGTTACGCCGGGCGTCCGCAAACAGCGCCAAGGGCTGATAAACAATGGCTTATAAATATATAAATTGGTTGGCTCTTCCAAACAGCGTAGTGGTCAAGCGTTGTGCCAAGCCTCAGAGGACTGATTCCGTGAAAGTTGTAATCGACACTAATGGCCTTTATGTTTCAGGCGCGGGAATCGCACGGTATATAAGCGGCTTATTGACCGGTCTGGCGGGCCGCGGTTCCGAGGAATTGGATCTCCGGCAAATAAATTGGCCGGTGAAAAATCTAGGCTACAAACAGCCGGGCCGCATGCTGAAAACCGTGTACCGCGAACTAATCTGGGCCCATACAGGGGCGCGCGTACAATTGCACCGGCAAGCTCCGGATATATTGCACTCTCCGGCAGGACCATTCCTCACCCCGCCGCCTGGAGTCCGGCAGGTGGTCACCTTGCTAGATTTCGCCATCTTGGCCCACCCCGAGCGGTACCGCGCCTGGCAGCGCTGGTCCGGCCCTAAACGGTTGCTCAAGGCGGGGAGCGCTGACAGGATTATCTGCATCAGCCGCTTCTCCGCGGACGAGGCGATGAAGCGCCTGGGGATCCCTCATGGCAAAATTGATGTCATCTACCTAGGATCGGACCTTAAGCCCGGAATGATTTCCGCCGGACTCATCGATGGTTTGCGGCTTCCCGACGAGTTCGTGCTTTTCGTGGGCTCCCTGGAACCCGGGAAAAACCTGCGGCTCCTGAAAGAGACCTACAAGTTGGCCGCATCCAAGGGCATTATCCTCCCCACTCTCGTGATCATGGGCACGCGCTGGCAAGGAGTCCCGGACGAAGGTCCGCCTCCGGCCAATTGGATCTTTCTGGGTCGGCAACCGGACGAAATCCTGGTGCACCTTTATGCGCGCGCTTCGGCTTTGCTTTTCCCCAGCAAGTACGAAGGCTTCGGCCTGCCGGTATTGGAAGCCATGGGCTTCGGCTGCCCGGTAATCTGCTCCCCTGTAGCCAGCATCCCCGAGGTGGGGGGCGATGCGGTGTTGTACTCCCCTCTCACCGCGGAAGGATATTTGGACCAGATCCTGCGCCTGGGCCGGGAGCGGAACCTGCGTGAGGAGTTGCAGGCCAAGGGCCGGGAGCGGGCCAAACTGTTTTCATGGGACCGATGCGGCCGGGAAACCTACGAGACCTATCAAAAAGCCTTGCGGTGAAAATCGACACCGTCCCTGCGAGCGCTTCACCGCCCCGGAGCGGGCCTGGCACAGGGTAGGGACTCGCTGAATTTTATTAGGTTTAATAGACCCCAACCATGCCGTACGGACGAGCATTGAAAACCGTTTTTTTTGAAAGTTAAGAAGGAATGCCTATCGATGACCATCGAAATTCTCGCCGACGGAATCATTGATGGGCGCAAGAAAAACACTATCACAGTCGGTATCCATTGGCGGGAGCTTTGCATGTATGAGAAGATTGAAATCATGGGGAAGATGGAATACGATTTCCATTATACCGAGGTCATTCTCTAAGTGAAACGGCCCGGATAACAACCATCAATGATATCCCACAAGAAAAAATTCATCTTCGTGCACGTATACAAGACGGCCGGCACCAGCGTTCGCGAGGCGCTGAAACCTTACTGCGTCAAATGGGATGAGCGCGTCTCCAGAAGAATGCGGAGATTCCCATGGCTCTCGCCCCTCGCCGACAAGCTCTACAGTTACCACCTTCCCGCATCGGAGTGGATTCGGAAAATCGGGGAAGAAAGGTTCCAATCCTATTTTTCCTTCGCTTTCGTGCGGAATCCCTGGGACTGGCAGGTATCCTTGTACAATTTCATGTTGAAAACCAAGGTTTATCACCAGCCCGAGGTGGTCAACGGGATTTCCGGATTCACCCAATACCTTGAATGGCGCTGCCGCGAGGAGGTGCGGTTCCAGCGGGATTTCGTGTTCTCGAAAGATGGCAGGCAATTGGTCGATTTCATCGGCCGGTTCGAAAATCTGGAAGAGGACTTCCGCCACGTTTGTTCCCAGATCGGCGTTTCGGCCGTGCTACCCAAGTTGAATGAGTCCGGTCATCGCCCTTACAAGGAATTCTACACCCCCGAGACCATAGAACTGGTACGGCGGACTTTCGCGGCCGATATCGACCTTTTCAAGTACGAGTTCGATGCGGGAACGGGGAAAGCGGATGCGCATTTACCGAAAACGGCTTCCAGCACGGAGTAGCACAAAATCCCGTTCCGAGGGGGTGGTTGAAATGCCTGTTCCCTTCCGCACGGTGTCCTCGAAAATAGGCCCAACCCACTCATTGTCCGCTTATCCGGCTGAGGGTATAGTTTAGGGGTGCCCAACTCATGAGTCCTGCGCCGAAATCAAAAGCCTGTTCGTCGACACGTTATTAGTTTCCATAGGCGCGCCTTCCTATCAAACGGCTTTCCGGGAGATATCCTATGCGAATTTCCAATTTTATTTGCTTGGCCTGGGTTATTCTCGGCTCGCCCCTTTCTTCCAGGGCGCAAATCCAATGGACCTTGCACAATCCCCTTCCGTCCCCTAACCGACTGGTTTCCGTTACCTGGGCGGACAGCGGTTGGATCGGGAATTTCGAAAACCGCTATTTCATTTCCCCGGATGGCGAGGCTTGGACGCATTCCGTTGAACCGCCCGTGATCAAACCCAAGCCCAATCCCTGCGTTTGGACGGGGAGCTTTTTCGCAGCCCTTGGAAGCGACGGCAGCGTTCTCACTTCTCCCGACAGCATCGAGTGGCGCGTAAGCCGTTCCGGTTCATCCAACGTCTTGTACGCAATCGCATGGACGGGGAGCCAAGTGGTGGTGGTAGGGGCGAACGGAACGGTTCTTACCTCTCCGGACGCGGCCGCTTGGACCTTACGGAATACGGGAACCATTGCCGACTTGCACTATGTGCAATGGGCTGACAGCCAAATGGTAGTGGTGGACAATCAAGGTACCTTGCTGACCTCCAAGGATGGAATCGCCTGGACCTCCTTGGGTCCCCCTTCGCCATGTCCGAGAGCCTCCATTACCAGCATCGGAGCCACGCTACTGGCAATCTGCGCGGACGGCAAAACCTTGACGACCCAGGATTTCAAGGCCTGGACGGCGCATCCCACCGGCCTAACGGTTCCCTTCCAGATCTTCGTGCAAACCGATTCACTGATTCTGTTGCAAGGCCTCAACGGAATCGCTACTTCGCAGGATGGGGCCGCTTGGACCATCAGGGATCCCGGCATCGCCGGTTTCCCAAAATTGACCTGGAACCAAGGCCGGTTTGCGGCCGTGAACGATAGCGAAGCCGTGTCCACCTCACTGGACGGCATGACGTGGACGCCGAGACCCAAGTTGAAAGCCTGGATTACAAAATCCAATCTCCATTGCGTGGCGGCCCGAGATACCCTGGCAGTGGCTGTCGGCGATAATGGCGCTCTTTTGATTTCCGAAAACGGGGAAGCGTGGACCAAGATCGATGCCGGCACCGGAGTTATTTTGAGCTCGGTGATCGCTTCCCAAAACGGCTGGATAGCCGCCGGCGACAGTGGCAAGATTCTTACCTCCACGGACGGATCGCATTGGGTATCGCGAGCAACGGGTCGGTTCGAATACCTGAATTCGCTGGTATGGACAGGCTCCGCATACCTTACCTTTGGATTCGGCCTGGTCACGTTTTCTTCTCCGGACGGGGAAATTTGGACGAACACCATTGAGTATAATTCCGTCGGCGTTTATAGCGTGGTCTGGACAGGAAGCCAGTTGGTGGGCGCCGCGCGATACTTTCGATCCGGATCCGGAATTGGGTATTCAAAGGATGGCTCTTCTTGGACATTCAAACCTGCGCCGGGAGGAAACTCCGAGCCCACCGTGGCTCTGCTTTGGACAGGCTCCCAATTGGTGGCGGCGGGTTATGCGGGGATTTATACTTCTCCGGATGGCTCAGCTTGGGTTAAGCGCTATTCCGATCCTTCCTTGATCCTCAACGCCATCACGCAAATCAAAAGCACCCTCATCGCCGTGGGAAACGGAGGGGCCGTCCTGACGTCTTCGGACGGCGGAGTAAGTTGGATTCGCCAAAGCAATCCGTCGAATATCACGTTGACTTCGATAACGTGCCAAGGCAATACCTTAATCGCCGTGGGAGAGCATGGCGCCATCGTGACGTCGCCTCTCGATCCAAGCGTTTCCGTCCGCCGTCGCATCCCGTTTGCGGTAGGTCCTTCTCTCCGCGTAGCTCCGCACGGGCTTTACCTCTCGCTGCCCCCTACTTTCGGAAGCCAAGCGCATGGCAGGATTTCCACACTGCAAGGGAAAACCATCCGTGAATTCAAGGGGAACGCGCTTGCGGGAGACGTGGAGGTCGGCCTAGAAGGCATTGGCAACGGAGCATATCGGATTGAAGTGGCGGGGATCGGATCCACTTGGAAAGGCGTTTTCACCCTGGTTCGATGATCTCCGCCGGTCCACAGATGCAAGCCATAGCTCTTTCAACCAGGCGACGGATGGTATGGAACCGGGAGTCCATTTCGTGGAATTGCGCCATCGGGGAGGGCTCATTTGGCGCCCTTTCACCCTTCTAAGTAAGGACCCACAAAGGCTCCGACTATGTCCTCGAAAAAATGCCCAGGTCCGTCTTTGTCCTCACATCCGGATGGAGGTATAGTTAATGGGTGCCCAACCCGTTCGCCGATATTTATTCCTTTACGGACTACCGGCCGTTCCTGGCCTTATATATCCAGGAGCGCGGCAAGGCGGACAAAAGCTTCACCCAGGCCCGTATCTGCCGCCAATTGGGCCTCCCCAACAGCAGGAGTTTCCTGGGGGATGTCATCCGCGGCTTCAAGCCCCTGACCGCCACCAAGGCGGAAGGCTTGATCGGGATCCTGGAGCTCAAAGGGGACGAGGCGAAATACTTCCGCGCCCTGGTCCTGTATAACCAATCCGGGATCCCCTCGGAAAAGGAATTCTACCTGGACCAGTTGATTTCCCTGAACCGATCGCCTACGGCCATCCTGGATAAAATGGCCTTTGCCTATTACACCCAATGGTACCACAGTACCATTCGCGCTACCCTGGACATCGTGGACGTCAAGGACGACCTGAACGTCCTGGCCCGGAAAATCGTCCCTAAGCTTTCCCTCGGCAAGATCAAGTCCTCTTTCGCCCTCTTGAAAAACCTGGAGCTCATCCGCCGGGACGCGAACGGGAACTGGAAGCCCACGGAAAAAAGCCTCCATTCCGGCCCGTATGCGCAAGATGAAATCATCAAACGCTATCAAGTGGAATGCCTGGAGATTTCCAAATCCGCCGTCTTATCGGCAAACGGGCATGCGCGGAACATTTCCACCGAGACCCTGAGCATCGCCGCCGAGGATTACCGGCTCATCGAAGACAAGCTACAGCGGTTCAAATCCGAGATCCGGGCGATTGTGCGGAAAAGCGCACATGGCGCGGACCGGGTGTACCAATTGAACGTCCAACTTTTCCCCCAGACCGAGTAGGACCAGTATGCCTTTCAAAATGCCTGTTATTTCCCTCTTGCTTACCCGCTGCCTGTCGGCGCTGCTCGCGGCTGTGTTGAGCGTTTTTTTGCTGGGCTCCTGCACCTCTGGCACCACCAGCGGCACGGAAACGGGCGGCAAGATCGACTTGCAAGGACGGGTGGTGGATAAGGACAATGCCCCCGTTTCGGGCCTCGTCGCCAGGCTGTCCCTTACCGGGCTGGCGGACACAACGGATGCTACCGGGCGCTTCGCCATCCTAGGCGAAATCCAGGACCCCGCCAAAACGGGGATATTGGATACCCTCATCATCCTCCAGGACAGCCAAAGAGTGGCCTCGGTGCGCATTACCAAGT
>JBDSWM010000221.1:0-8644 GCA_039926685.1 Fibrobacteria bacterium
CATGGGGATCAAAACCCTGCATTGGTCGCCTCCGGATGAGGCGGACGCGCCGGCCGGCGGCACCGCGCCTCCGGCCGCGGACGCGCCGGTCGCACCCGGAACCCCTTCGGCCACGGGACCCGGTTTCCCCGCCAGACCGCAGGAGACCGGCGGGCCGGAAGCCCCGGCGCCGCGCAAGCGCACGGCCCGCAGCTTGAGCTCCGAGCGCAAGAACCGCATGTGGTATATCGCCACCCAGACTCCGCTCACCACCTATGTGTACGGCGTGGCCATCCCCAACGCCTATGACGGCGTGAGCACCAAGGCGCGCATCGCTACGCCCATGATCGTGGCCCCTTTCGCCTTCGCCGCCAATTTCTGGTTCGCCAAGAACCACGCTTTCGAGGACGCCAACCTCAAAGGCACGTCCTATCTGAGCATCGCCTCCCTGTACGCCTCCCATGCCCTGGCCTTCGGGCTGATCGACTGGGACAGCGAGCCTTTTCAATACGCCTCGTTCCTCTCCATGGCCGCGTATCCGCTCGGCATCTGGGGTGGTTATGAATTGGGCAACAAGTACCTGGATCTGCCCGGCCGCATCGATACCCAGCAGAAGTTCGCCCTGAGCTTCGGGTTGATCGGGTTCTTTTCGCCTTTCCTGTATTTCGCTCATCCCAACGATCACACGGAAGCCACCCTCCGGCTCGCCTTCGGGCAATCGGTGGCGCTGGCCACTGCGGGGCATTTCCTGGCCGACAACTACCGCTCGGGCGAGAACATCCCCGATGGCGTGAACACCGGCATCTTGGATCATACCGCCTTGGGCGTGGCCACGGGATTGGGCATCGCCGCCATAGCCGACGCGCATGACTTCCGCCCCTGGGTGGGTTCGGCGCTGCTAGGCGGCACGGTAGGCTTCATGGAAGGCCTCTTTTATTACCGCAACAGCTACGACAGCAAGGAACGCGGGATCTACAATTCCCTCGGCGCCTTGGCCGGGACCTTGATGGGCGGCGGCATCGCTTATCTGGCCTCGGATACGGATAATTCCGCTTACCAGGATAAGGTGCTATACGCCAGCCTGCTGGTGGGCGGCACTTGGCTGGGTTACTGCGCCACCAACCTGTTGACCGACGGCATGGAGGATCGCGGCGTCCGGCGCGGGGCAACCTGGTCCGATCACCTTGCCCTCAATCTGATCCCGCTCCCGGAACCGGCCCTGCGCGTCCGGGGAGAGAACAAGGACACGGAAATGTATTTGCGCTATCGCGTCCCGGGCATTTCCTATACCTTTTGAGGGCGGCTGAGGGCGACGGAGGGCAGCGGAAGCCGGCTGTTCCAGCTCCCTGTTCCGGCCCCGACTCACCCCGGAATCCTCTCCCCTTTTTTCCGGATATACCAGAGCTGTAAAAGGTCCGGAAACCGGAAGACAAACGCCCGGCGAATCCCGGGAAAGTATTCTATTATATGGAGATAGCCGGGGTAACCACCATGGTTCCCGATCCCGTAAATTCTGCCGAAGATCCGAGGATAGGGGTAAGCGAAGCATGCAGCTGGTTGAAGTCATCCGGCCCACTCCGGACGTCATTCGCCTCTTCCTGGAACCGCGCTTGCAGGCCGGAAACTTCGTGCTTTCCCTGCTTACTTCCTTGGGCCAGGAAAAGGCCAGCAACTTCCACAACGTCAACGCCTACCTGGAAACTTCCCTGGGCGACTCCTTCCAGACCCTGGAAGACATGGGCAATTTCCAGTTGCAACTTGAACAGACCAAGCCCAGGGGATTCCATAAAGGCCTGGAAGCGGACTTTTCCGATCTCAAGGCCAAGGCGCAAAGCAGCCTGGTGGAGTTGCATCGTTCCAAAATCAAGCTGAACGATCTCAAAATCTCCCTGTGCCGTTTCATCATCGCTTACGAATCCCCGACCAAGAACGGCGGTCGCAATTATCTCTCGGTGGAGGAGTGGATGGACGCTGCCGCGCTGGCGGAAATGCGCCTGACACGCTCGCTTTCCCCAACCGCTGATCGCAATCTGCAAAGGTTGCTGGCTTTGTTCATGACTTTCCGCTCCATCGTTTGCTCGTACGACGGGCCCGCCATGTACATCCGCCAGATCGAGAATTCGCTGGCCTCGGTGGACGCCATCTACGAAAAAATCCGCCTGGAGATGGAAGTCCTGAAAGCCACCCGCAACCTGGTGGAAACGCGCCGGGAACTTTCCACCGCCAAGAACAACCTCACCAGCCTGCAGAACCAATTGCAGGACAAGGCCGCCAAGGACGAGCAATTGGCCCGCCTGCTCAACCTCCAGGAGAAATCCACCTTCCCGCAGATTTTCATCATCGGGGTATGCCTGGTGGCGTTGTCGGGGCTGGTCGGCTATTTCCTGATGCACAATCTGCGAACGGGCAAGCGGACAGGGGAGGAAGTCCTGTCCCAGCGCTCCTGCCGCGAAATAGCCCGGCAATTGGAGCGTTCGCCGCGCTATAAAAGCCAGGTGCTCATATTCCGCAAGTTCGGGGAGCAGATCTTCTTCCGCGCAAATTCCCTCACCTGCGAGAAGCTGTACCGCCTGGATTCCCTGCAAATCGGATCCTTGGGGGAATTGCTGAAGGCGGACTATGCGGCCGGCAACCAGATGGAAGCGGCGTACAACGGCAACCGGGTATTGCAGGTGAAGGACGTGGGCATCAACAAGCTGGTGGTGAAGCTTTCCAACCGCACCGCCGACAACGTTGGTTTCAAGGTGAAGGTGCTGGAAGGGGCGACCAAGCTGCGCGCCCTCCTTGAGCCGGATAAGGATCGATCGGGCCAGGACCTGCTGATCGTGGATTTGAGCTTGAAGCAGGTTGCGGAAGCGGAAAACCTCTAAGGCGCTTTAGGCGCGCTTAGTGCTCCATAGGAGCGCGCTTCGGCAAGCGTTCCAGCGTCTCCCGCAAGGTATTCAATTCATAGGGCTTGGACATGACGGCGGTCAGCCCGGCCCGCGCCCGCGAACCTTCCTGGTCGGCCGCCGACTCCCCGCTGGAGAGGATGCCGTGCAGGGCCGGATCGAGGGCATGCAATCGCCGCCAGGTTTCCAAACCGTCCATGCCGCAGGGGATATGCCAGTCGAGTATGGCGGCCAGGATGGGAGCTTGCGCGGGGTGCCGGGCCCGGCACAATTCGATGGCCTCTTCGCCGTCCCGGGCCAAAATCACCTGGTAGCCCAGGAATTCCAGCATTTTGCCCGCCACCTTGCGGATCAGCTCCTCATCGTCCATCACCAAAACCGCCTGCTGAGCCAATGTCGCCGCCTTTTAACACCGATGTTCGCCGAATTCCGCCAATCCCCGCCATTCGGAACCCGCCTTGCCCTGGCCACACGCGACGGATTCCGTCCAGAATATAAAATTCACCACCGCCGACGCCGTCAAATCTGGCGCTATACCGGAAAATGCGGCGATACCTCAAACTGTTGTCTATTTACACGGCAGAAATCAAATTTTGGCTTGCGATTATGGGCGGGTCAGCCTATCCTTGTATCCAGCCCGCCATGGAATCGATTTTTTCCTACACCGATTATCGCCGCTATCTGCTCGATTTCTTCGCGGAAAGGAAGCGGCTTAACAAGCATTTCTCCTTGCGCATGCTCGCGGAGCGTTCCGGTTTCAAAGCGCGTGATTATCTGATGCGGGTTATGCGCGGCGACCGGAACCTTTCCATGGAAGGCGCCGAAAAGTTGTCTGTTTTTTTCCGTTTTTCCGAAAAACAAGGAGAGTACTTCCGCCTGCTGGTGCAATTCAACCAAGCCTCGGTGCTTTCGGAAAAGGAGCAATGTTTCCTGCGCATGGGCGAGATACGCAAATACGGCGCCCAACAACGCTTGCGCCAGGATCAATTCGAATACTTGTCCGCCTGGTACCACAGCGCTTTACGCTCTTTGCTTCCCGTATTGGATCCCAAAATCCTCGCGGCTTCCGCGAACGGCGGCTCCGCCGCGGCGAACGCCGATATGGATTGGGAAAAGTTGGCCCGCATGCTGGACCCGCCCTTGACCGCCAAACAGGCCCGCGCCTCGGTCGAGCTGCTCATGAGGTTGGGTTTGCTGCAACGCGATGGCAAAGGCAGGTTCGCCGTGGCCGAAGCCGCCCTCTCCACGGGAGATGAGGTGGCCACCCTGGGAGTGGCGGGCTTCCACCGCGCCACCATGGATTTGGCCAAGCGATCCATCGATCGACATCCGGCCACGGCAAGGGATATCAGCGGCATCACGATGAGCGTATCCCAGGACGGTTTCCGACGCATCAAGGCCGAATTGCGGGCCTTCCGCAAGAAGATCCAGGCCATCGCCTCCGCCGATGTGGACGAGGACATGGTCTACCAATTGAACCTGCATCTCATTCCGCTGACGCGGCATCAGGGGGCGCCATGATTTTTCCTTTCCGATTCGGGGACCGGAGCCGCTTTTGCGCGCGCCTAGTATGGCTGCTCGCCGCCATTGTCATGGCCGCCACCTGGCAATCATGCCTGTCGGAGGGCCCGTCCACGGAAACAGGCAATCCCAATCTGGAAGGGACCCTGCTGAACGCGCAAGGCCGTCCCATCGCCGGCACCGTGAAGCTGTTCGTCCTGGCGGGCGTCCCGGGCCGGCCCGATACAGCGCGGGCGGACGCACTTACCCCGCCTACCTTGGTGGCGGCCCTTATCGTCGGCAAGGACGGAAAATACCGCTTCGCTTTCCTGCCGGCCGGCCGGTACGTCCTGGAGGGCCTGGATACCGCGGCCGCGAATTTCGCCCTGGTTCCGGGCTTGTCCCTGGCCTCCGGCGCCGATACCCTGCGGCGCGATCTCATCGTCCGGCCGCCGGCGCGCTGGTTGGGAAAGGTCACGCGGGGCCCCAACGCATTGCCTCCCGGCGTGGACCGGAACGCGGGGATCCTGGTGCGCGTGGGCGGGGCCGATCGCTTCGCCTATTCGGATTCGGCCGGGAACTACGCCCTCGAAAAGGTTCCCGAAGGCGTATACCGCGTCGCCTACGCGGCTCCCGACGGGCATTATGAGCCCAAATACCTGGACTCGGCGCGGGCCGTATCCGGAGTAACCGATACGTTACCCAGGGTGGATCTGGACTGGAGCCGCTACGTGGCGCCCCCGGCCGTGGCGGGACTGGAAGCGCGCGTCGATTCGTCGGCCGGGGCCGTGCGTCTCTCCTGGCGCGCGGTCAAGCTGGCGAACCTGGCGCACTATGAAATCTCGCGCCGGGACAGCGTGGACCCGGCCAACGATACCGTTTTCCTGACGACGGATACGGTCTTCACCGACACTACGCCGGCGGCGGCGGCTGGGCACAGCCTTATTTACCGGGTGACGGCAGTGAATGCGCTGGGGAACCGCGGTCCCGCCGCAGCGGAGGCGGATCGATCCGTGGCGGCACCGGAGGAACCCGCCATTCCGGGAACCACCGTGGTGATGATGGGCTTCGTGCATCAAGGCATCAGACCGCTTTCGGGGGCGGCCGTGCGCCTGTATTCCGTCCCGGCGGGAACGGGATCGCCGGATTCGCTCCCGCGTCCGATCCCGGCTGTGGACAGCCTGACCACGGATTCGACCGGCCGCTACCGCTTCCCCTCCGTTAAGCCCGGGAACTATACGGTGACCATTTCCTTCGCTCCGGCCGGCCCCGGCACGGCCGGGGATTACGCTGCAGTCCTCGTCGCGGCGGCGGTGCGCGCGGGCAGGGTGCGCTCGGATTCGCTGGAACCCCAGCTGAGCGGCAGCGTGGAGGGCATGGCCTCCCGCGACTCCTTGTGGATCACCTCGCCATTCAAAGGGGAGGAAGGGATCCTGGCGTTCTTGGTCGGGACCCCTTATCAATCATTTACCGAATTCGGTTTGCCAGCGACCGGCGGGCCCTTTAAACTAAAGGGCGTGCCTCCCGGCGACTACAAGCTGGTGGTGCATGCCGGGCCGCAAGGTTATTTCCTTCCTGATACGTTTTCTGTGCAGGTGCGGGCGGGAACGGCCACCTCCTTGCCGGCGCTGATCAAGGCCCGCTACAATCCCGCCGCCCCGCCGCCCAAAATCTCCAGCCTGGCCATCAAATCCTCTTCGCGCACGGAGGTTTCCCTGGCCTGGGAAGCGGTCAGAAAATACGCTCCGCTGCAAGGATACCGGGTGCTGCGCCTGAACCAAAGTTTCCAGGAAATAGCCGCTTCCGGTTTGCTCACTTCCCCGGCCTACCTCGATGATATCTCATCCCTGGCATCGGGAACCCGGTTGTATTACGTGGTGAAGGTGGTGAACCAGGAGGGCGTGGAAGGGGAAGCGGGCAGTAACGGCAATACCGCCGGGACGGGCCTGCCGTTTACGGTGCCCTGACGGTTCGCCGCGCTCGCGCTAATTGCCGCTAATTTCCACGCATGGCGGCGGCTTGGGCGAACGCGGAAGCCAGCACCAGCATGAGGATGAATCCGGGCAAACGCACGAATGCCCATGCCCATTTGCCCCAATTGGCGGCAGCGTACACCGTCCAAAGGGAGTGCAGCACCAGCCACCAGGGTAGCTGGTAGCTGAGAAGGCGGAAGGTCTCCACTACCAGATCCTTCTTCACCTGGGGATTCATGGCCACCAGCTGGTCCAGATCCAGGTATTTGTTGGCGGCATCCAACAGCAAGGCGCGGTGGAATCCGTAGAACGCGACCAGCATGACGATGGCGAAGAGCACATTGATTAGGGCGCCTTGTATCTTGAAATAGAAATCGTCCTGGCTGCGCAAGGAGACGATAACCGAAGCCGCCAGCACAGCGAAAGCCAACAGGCTCAGGTAATCCAGGGAACCGAACACGGCCAGCGTGTAGCCCGCCTCGATGCCGCCCAGCACCAAGGCGCCCCACAGGGCGCGGCGTTTTCCGGAAAGCGAGTCCATGATCAGGAACGCGATGACGGGCAGGAATCCGAACCAGAGCATGGATGAGTTCATATTTTAATCATTCCGGGAAGGCGAGCAATATAGCAGTTAACCCGTCCGGATGGTAACTGACTCCCCAATTCCGCAAGCAAGTGTTGACATCCAGGCACCGCGGGGTAACCGCAGGGGCGGATGGCCGCTCCGGTATGGCGGCCGGCGCTCCCACCGGCCGGAGCGCGGGGATAAGTTGCTATTTTAATCCGCCACGCCAATCCCCGCACGGGCCCACATCAAGGGCACGGCGGGCTTCCGGGAGAATCCAATGGTCAAACCTTCCAAGTCGGTAAAAGAACCCGAGGTCCTGAACAAAACGGCGGGCCGGAACGGCGCGACGCAGAAAAAAGCCGCCGAGATGCCGTCCATCGCCGATGTGCAGAACCTGGAAGACACCCGCCGCATCGACATCAACAAGGTGGGCATCAAATCCATCCGCCATCCCGTGCGCGTCAAGGACAGGACCGGGGGCGAACAGAACACCATCGCGAACTTCAACATGTACGTGTACCTGCCGCATAACTTCAAGGGCACCCACATGTCGCGCTTCGTCGAGATCCTGAACACGCGCGAGAAGGAGATCACGGTCGAATCCTTCAAGGGCATGCTGCCGGAGATGATCGAAAAGCTCAACTCCGAGGCGGGCAACATCGAGATGACCTTCCCCTATTTCGTCAACAAGGCCGCGCCGGTTTCCGGCGTCAAGAGCCTGATGGATTATGATGTGACCTTCACCGGCGAGATCGCCAAATCCAAGGCATGCATGACCCTGAAGGTGGTGGTGCCAGTGACCAGCCTGTGCCCTTGCTCCAAGAAGATCTCTGACTATGGCGCGCACAATCAGCGTTCGCATGTCACCGTACAGGTGCGCATAGCCGAAGGCGCGGGCTTCCTATGGATAGAGGACATCATCGATCTGGTGGAATCCGTGGCTTCCTGCCAGCTGTACGGCCTGCTCAAGCGCCCGGACGAAAAGTACGTGACTGAGCGCGCCTATGATAACCCCAAGTTCGTGGAAGACATGGTGCGCGACACCGCCCATTTGCTCAATTTGGACAAGCGGATCTCCCATTATGTGGTGGAATCGGAGAATTTCGAATCCATCCACAACCATTCCGCATATGCCATGATCGAAAAGGACAAAACCCGTAAATAAACGGATCCGGGGGCCGGGACCTTGACACCCGATTCCGCCTGCCATACATGCGGATTCCCCTTGCCATGGCTGCGGCCAAATGGCTTTTTAACAACGATCTTGGATGGAATGCACCGGGCGGCCGTTTTCGCCGCTGCTCCCATTCCGCCTTATCGAGAGGAAACACTATGCTGACTACCAAACGATTCAAACAACTGACCGCCTTAGCTATCGTATGCGTGACCGCCGGGGCTTTGCTCGGCTGTGCCAATATGAATAATGCCGGAAAGGGCGGCCTGATCGGGGCCGGGACCGGAGGCGTGCTGGGCGGCCTAATAGGCAGGGCCAGCGGCAATACGGCCGCGGGCGCCATCATTGGCGCCGCCGTGGGCGGAACGGCCGGGGCGGCCATCGGCCATTATATGGACAAGCAAGCCGCCGAATTGCAACGGGATTTGAAGGACGCCAAGGTGGAGCGCGTGGGTGAAGGCATCAAGATCACCTTCAATTCAGGCATCCTTTTCGACACCGATTCGGATAAGCTGCGTTCCGATGCCAGCGCCAATCTCAAGAACCTGTCAGGCGTGCT
>JBDSWM010000222.1:0-6346 GCA_039926685.1 Fibrobacteria bacterium
CTATCGATCCGCCGGCAAAAGAATGACGGGCCAGGGACGATTCAGAATTCAATATATTTTTAGGGACTGAATATGAGTGATACGAATTTTAGTTACATGGAAGTTTCTGCCAAGCGCAAGAAGCGGAATCAATTCATTTCCGTCCTGATTATCGTCGCCATCGTATTGATGGGCGTTATCGTATGGGGCTGGATTGAATTGCAGAAAAGCCGCAATGCGGAACGCATCAAGAATGCGTTGAACAGCCAGATTGAACCTGGTTTCAAGGAACCAGAAGCCCCTCCGGAGCCCGCTCCGGAAACCAGCGCTGTAGAAATCATGGATAGCGCTTCGGTCCCCAAGCCCCCGGCGGACGAACCGGCCATTGCAGCTCCCGTAAAACAGGAAACGGTGCAAACCGCCGAGGCTCCGTTGAAGCAGCATAAGCAGCCCGTCAAGGCGGTGGATCTGCCCAAGGAGCCTGGCGTGGCGCCGGTGGCTCCGGTGGTGGAGGCCAAGCCCGTTCCAGAACCGAAGCCCGTAGCCGTGAAACCCGTCAAGCCTGTTCCGGTGCCGAAACCGATAGTAGCCGAGCCTCCGATACAGGTGGCCATGCAGAAACCCGATCCCATTCCCGCGGCACCGGTAACACCGGCTCCCAAAACCGTACCTACCGCCCCGGCCAAAACTTATGCACCCGAGGATCTACCCTTGCCCGAAAAGGCCGAGCCCACCGATGAGCTAAAGCAAGCCGTGGCCGCCGTTCCGGCTCCCGCCTTTCCGAAAACCGAAGCCACTCCCGATGCTCCGGTAGCCTCCGGCAGTTTCACTTCCGGGCTTTCGGCCTATAAGCAACAGGATTATGTCAACGCAATCCACTCCTTCACTGCCGTTCCCAGGCCCGTTTCCAAAAAAAGGGGCGCCCAGGATAGGGATGAATATGTGCAGGCGAACTTCCTAAAAGGAGTCTCCTTGCTTAAAGTGGGACATATGAGCGAGGCTGTGAGCGCATTCCAGAACGTGCTGGAGTATGAAAAATACTATCCGCTGGCCAATATGAACCTGGGCATATGTTACGTAGAGCTGAAGCAATACGCTAAAGCCCATCAAGCGTTCGAAGCAGTGGTCCGCGATCAAAGCTTCATTGAACCCGCCGTTTTCGACGATGTCATGCAAAGGACCAAGTATTTTTGGGCCCTGGCCTGGACGCGCTTGTACAAGAACGCCACCAATCCCGATAAGCAGAATTTCTACCGGCAACAAGCGGTGCTGAAATGGAAGGATTATGAAGTCTGGTTTTCCAAGAACGATAAATACAAGAATGAGAATATGAAGGCCGAAAATTACCTCAAAAGCCTGAGCAGCCTTTGAGGGGGAAGTCACTTGAAAGCGGTAAGCGCGGGGTTGCTAAGCAACCGCGAAGCGAATCCGCCAATGGGGAGAAAAGGGTTTCCATGATAAGCAGGATCCTGAATTGTTGCCTGGTGTCGGGTTTGGTCGCCGTTACCGGCGCGGTTGCCGCTACCGATGCGACCGACGCCAGCAAAACCGTGGTGGTGGTCTCCAGCGATAATCCGAAGATTTCCGGGCAATTGTTCCATCCCAAGATTTGCCCGAACTTCGTCAATTATGTGGCTTTCGTGCGCCAGATCCGGGACAACCGCCAAATCTGGCTGTTCGATGCCAAGACCAAGGAGTTGACCCAGATAACCCCACATGCGGCCAGCGGGAAAATCGAGGACGTCAACATCGACGAGGATACCGATCAAAGCATCTTCAAAGGTTATGAGGATGAATTGGAATGGTGCCCGGTCCTGCACGATGGCGTCCAGTACTACCTCTATGTCAGCGCCGGCGGAGTGAACAATCACGATGTCTATATCAGCGCCATCGGATCCAAGCAGCATACCCGGTTGACTTTCGATCCCGAGGTGGACGGCACGCCGCGTTGGTCGCCGGATGGGAAAAGCGTGGTCTTCGTTTCCGCTCGTACCGGAGATGGCGATTTGTACCTGGTCCCGGACATTACCAAGTATCTGGGCAAGGATATCAAGCGCGAGGCCCGCAATGCTTTCGAACGGTTGACCACCAATCCCGGCGAAGAGATGTTCCCGTCCTGTTCCCCCGACGGGCGCTTCCTGGCCTATACCACCCGCACCAGCGGCAATAAAAAGCGCGGGCTGTATACCATAGCCTTGATGGATTTCAAGGACGGCCACAAGATCAAGATTTTCAACAATCAGATCACCAACAATAAAAGCCATCCTTCCTGGTCGTTTGACGGTCATTTCGTGGCCTATCAGATTTCCAACGATCTCAATGATCGGGTCGTCGATATCGGCGTGATGCAATTGAAGGTGGATCCGCAAGGGCATTTGGTGGAAGTGGCTGATTTGCACGGCAAGACCCCGAAAATCGCTGAGAACGTCTATCCGAGCTCTTATACCGGGCCCACCTGGCTTCCGGGATCGCGCGCCATCGTGTATGCCAAGCGCGAATCCAGCCGCTTGAATCCCCTGGAAGTGGTGAACCTCGAAAAGTGGCTTTATGACCAGAATTATACCCGGGCCACCATAACTACGCAATCGAGCATCCATCGCGACGTGGATTGCCTGCCCAATCATCCCATCATCGTATTCGCAGGCCAATCAGGCCTCGATTTTCAAATATTCGCCTCGGTTTTAATCGGTACCGATTTAAGATTAGGCGCGGAAAAAGTGGATTTGGCCAAGTATGACCTTTTCAAGAACTAGGGGCATGCTCCTTTTCTTTTTCGGCTTGCTCTATTCTCAGAGCGAAGGGAAAGAGGACCCCATCGACCTTATCCGGCGCCATCGTTACGACGAGGCCGTGATTTCGTGGGATAAGGATCTGGACGGCGGAAAATTGGAAGAAAAAGGGCTGCGTGCCCTGAAGGGAAAGTCTTTAGCCTATTTCCGTTTGGGAAGCTTATATGGCGTGTATTCCGCTTTTTCAAATGCCATCATGTCCGAATATTACTCGGCTTTGGTCGAAACAGGGGCAGACGCAATCCACTATCTTTACCTGGGCCAAATCCAATACCAAGCCGGTAAGTTCTCGGAAGCCAAGGGCTCATTGGAAAAGGCCAAAAAATTGGCCGGAGCCGCTCCCGGCATCCAGGATATGGTGGACGTATTCCTCTATTATGCGCGTAAACGCTTGGGCGAAGCCGCCGGGGAAATTCCCGCGGTCAAGGATAATTCCGCCCAATGGCAAGCGCTGGATCTGCAAGGCTCAGGCGACGTTCCCCAGGGCATGGCCGGGGCGTCCCAACGCAGCCGCCGTTGCAAACTCAACATCCAACTCCATAGCGCTTCGCCGGTGCTGGCGGATATTGAGAACACTTTGAAAACCGTGCTGGACGATGCGCAGCAGCCGGAAATGTACCTCGACCAGGGCAAGAACACCCAGATCAACTTTTACGACCCATTCCTGATGGAAACCCTTTCGGATGCCTATTATACCCTTAGCAAACTGACCAATCTCCGCCTTAAAGACGAGGAAAAGCGGTATCCGGATTTGGCCGCGAAATTCAATACCGATCAAGCTTTGTCCGAATCCTGCGCGCGGCTCGGGCAGTGGAAGGAAGCCGGGAGTTATTTGCCGAAGGATGCCGACATCGAATCACAATTGGTCAAGGCGCAAGTGCTGGCGCATACGAACAAGGTAAACGAGGCCAAGCATCTGTTGGAGTCGGTTTCCAATTCGGCTAAAAACCCCGCGGATCAAAGGGATATCGCCGACTGTTATTATCTTTTAGGTTTCGATTTGGATAAGGGTTTGAAGCTGGCCGGGCAAGCCGTTAAGGAGAAGAACGGACCGAACTATTACCGGACATATGCCAACTTGCTGTTCGCAACCGGTCAAACCGAATCCGCCATGCAACAATACGCCAAAGGTTATAAGATCGAGTACCGGAATCGCATCGATCAAATCGATCCGGAGTATATGGCCGATTATGCTTTCGCGATTTTCAAGACGAATAAGTTGCGGTATGAGGAAATTGTGGAAACGCTTTATCATTTGCAAAAGGAGTTCCCAGCCTGCAGGCAAATGCATTATTGCATGCAAGGGATTTCGGCGGGATTGGCCCGTAGCTATGAGTCCCAACGGATATTCCGAAAGGGCGGTTGAGGCAACCGGGGCTGAAACAGCCGTGGCTGAAGCTCAGCTAGGGCTGAATCGGCTAAGGCTGAATAGACGAGGTTCGAATCGGCCGAGGCCTGAATGGTCTTGGGCGGCGTGGGGCTCTGCGGCAGTTCATGCCAAGCGAGGTATACTACGCTGAAGGTTATCAGGTCAGCCCGTTTGGGAGTGCTTGTGGCCATAGGGAAAGAGGCGATCCTGGATCGTCGCGAAAGCCGGAATCGGCCTTCGTTTATGAAAGGAACTATGAAGGGACGGAAAGCCATAAACTCGGTGTTCAGGATGGGAACCATGCCATATTTCAAGACTGTGAATTTCATGGCGTTGGCTTTGATGTGCTCGGCCACGGCCATGGCGGCCGGCAAAAGCGGTGGTGAAGTCCAAAAAGGCGGCCGTTTGATTTATGCCGAGCCCATCCTGCCGGATACTTATGATCCCATCACCACTTCCGATAATGAAACTTCGCTCCGCCTTTCCGAACTCTTGTTCGAATCCCTAGTCTACATCGACTATCGCGGGGAAGTAAAAGGACGGCTGGCGGAAAAGTGGAACGTATTCAATGGAAATCAGCGCATCACCTTCTATCTGCGCAAAGACGTGAAATGGCATGACGGCACCCCGTTTACCGCCAACGATGTGAAATTCACCTATGATGCCATCATGAATCCGCTCTCGGATGTGCGCCCGGAAAGCCGTCAGGCGCTGGAGGTCATCAAAAGCGTTTCCGTGCTGGGCGACTATGTGGTCAAATTCGATTTCGCCACCAGCGTGGCGGAACCGGAGCGACGCTTCCTCTTCAAAATCGTCCCCGAGCATTTGTTCGGCGGTAAACCGGTATTATCCAAGTTCTCCAAGTTTTCGAAGAATCCCATCGGAACCGGATATTACAAGTTCGATCGGGAGACAAAGAATCACGATGTGATTCTCACGGCGTTCACCGACCATTATGGCGGACCCCCCAATATCGGCGAAGTGAAGATGGTTTATCAGCCGGAAATGTCCTTGCTGGTGCAAAGCCTGCTCTTGAACGCCATCGATTTGGTGGTGGAAGTGCCGCCGGGCAAGATCGCCGAAATCGCGAATACGGGCAAGTTCATGATCATCCCGTACAACTCGTTGGCTTTCGCTTTCTTCGGGTACAACAACAACAATCCCATCCTGCGCATCAAAGAGGTGCGGCAAGCCTTCACCATGGGCATGGACAGGAACAAGATGTTGGAGGACATTTATTTCGGAAAAGGCGAAGTCATTTCCGGCCCTTTTTCGCCGGCTTCCTGGGGCTACAATCCCGACGTGGCGCCCTGGCCATTTGATGCCAGCAAGGCCAAGGCCCTGCTGGACAAGGTCGGCATCAAGGATACGGATGGGGACGGCATCCGCGAATACAAGGGCTCGCCTCTTAAGTTCAAGCTAAAGATTCCCATCTATAGCGGGAATGAAGGCGGTCTTTCCGTATGTCTGCGCTTCCAGAATTACCTGAAGGCCCTGGGCGTCCAGGTTGAGTTGCAGCATCGCGAATACGAGAAGTGGAAGGAAGAGGTCAAGGCCAAGCACGACTTCGACATCGTTTTCGCGGAGTGGCTGTTCGATAATTCGTCGGATATATCCTCGCTGTTCTTTTCCACCAAGAACCTGCCTCCTTCCGGCGACAATTTCATTTCCTACAAGAATCCCAAGGTCGACAGCCTGCTGACGAAGTTCTCGACTACCATCAATCACGAAGTCCGCCGCCGCATCAATTACGAGCTGCATGAAATCCTGGCGGAGGAATGCCCTTACACTTTCCTTTGGACTTTGGAAAAGAACGCCGCCATCGAGAACAAAATCAAGAAGGCAGTGGTCCATCCCTACCGGTTTTTCACTTTTATCAACGACTGGTTCATACCAGAGGACGAGAGGGATTGAGTGCAGATGGCACATTCGACTGCAAGGAAACGTAACGGCCTGGGCTGGGGGCTGCTGTTGGCGCCCCTACTATTGGCGGCCTGCGGGACCACTATGAGCGGTCACGTAGTCAAACCCGATGGTTCCGGTCTCACGGATCCGAATGTGGTGGTCTATACCAGCCCACGCACCGAATCCGTGCGCGTGGGAAAGGACGGGACCTTCAAGCTGGGCAAGGGCGTAATCGAGGAGAACGAGTATACCCTCATCGCCGAGGATAAGGACGGGAACATGGGCTATGTCCGTTCTTTCAAGC
>JBDSWM010000223.1:0-8559 GCA_039926685.1 Fibrobacteria bacterium
TTGTAGTCGTGGTCGGAGGCTTTACCGTGTTCTACCAATACCAGAAACGCGCCTCCATCAGCCGGTTCGAGGAAGCGGACAGCCTTTACCAGGCCGGGAAAATCAAGGATGCCGGCAAGCTTTACGAGGAGCTGAAGTCCGCCCAATACCTCACCAACAAGTACGACAGCATCATTTACGCCCGCCTTGATACCATTGAAACCCTGCGGGAATTGCAAAACGCGCTGGTGGCCGAAACCCGGAAAAAAGCCGTGCCCGGCGGCGCCGCCGCGATGGGGCCGATCCTGGATAAGGTTCCCCATAAGGAATTGCTGTCCGATGAAGACAAGGCCTGGGTAGATTCCGTGATCGGGGAGGCGAAGCTGGCTGTCGCGACCCCCGCCACGCCTGGACCCGCCGCTTCGATCAAAGCCGCCAAACCTCCGGCAGGCGAAACGCCTTCCGCCGCCTCCAAAAAACCCTGAAGCCAGGCGGTTTATCCCGCTCCGCGGCGACCCGTAACCCGGATGCGACGTAGTTCGCCGGTTTCTACGGCGATGGAAACCCGGAAACCGAAGGCATATCCTTCGGGCAGTCTCTCCGGCCACTCCACCAGGCAAACGCCCCCTTGGGAGAGATAATGGTCCAGGCCGATCTCTTCCCAATCCGCGCCTTCCTTGAGACGGTATAAATCCATGTGGAACAAGGGTAGGCGCGCGCCCGCATATTCGTGGACCAAGGCATAAGACGGGGAGTGGACATCACCGCTGAACCCCAGACCCAGGGCCAAACCCCGGCAAACCACCGTCTTGCCGGCTCCCAGCCTGCCCGAAAGCGCCACCGTGTCCCCGGCCCGCAAACGCGCCGCGAAAGCTCCGGCCCATGCCAACGTCTCCGCCTCCGAAGCGCATAGGAATTCCTCCGGCTCAACCGATTCCGTTTCGTTGCTCATGAAACCGCCCACGCAGCGGCGTTATTCCGCCGGAGGCTTGGGAGTCAACGTGACGAGGGGGACCAGCAATTCTTCGATGGACAGGCCGCCTCCCACCATCTGGCCCTTGAATTGGGTCACGAAGTACTGGAATTTGTTGGGATAGACGAAGTAGTAATTGTCCTTGGCGATGGCGTAGGCGATCTCTCCCACTTCGCCCGGCAATCCGTATTGGACGGGCGTTTCCACGAACAGAGCGTGGCGCTCATCGCAAGAGATGTTCTGCCCTATCTTGACGCGCGGGTTGGGGGTCTTCTCTTCCTGGCAGAAGACTTCCGCGGGCGAATCCACCAGCACGGTGCCGTGATCGCTGGTGAGGATGACGGTGCGGTTCCTTTCCGCGAACAGCTTCAGCAGTTCGAACAACTTGGAGGAGCGGAACCAGGTCTTGGCCAGTTCCCGGAAGCCTTTCTCGTCCGCTACGATTTCCTTGACCAAGGCGCTTTCCCTGCGCAACTGGTTCAGCATGTCGAAGAATTCAACGACGATGGTGAGCAGGGATTCTTCTTCGTACTTGCCGATGTCCTCCATCAGCTTCTCGGCGTCTTCCCGCTGGCGCAGATGGACAATCTTGGGTTCTTCGATATCCACGCCGTTGATGCGCAGGTTCATGCGCAGCAGTTCGCGTTCGTAGGGGGCTTTGTCCTCTTCTTCCTGCATCTTGCGCCACATCTGCGGCTGCTTGAGGCTGACTTCGCGCGGGCTTTGCCCGGAGAAAAGCCCCACCCGGCAATTGGTCTTCTCGCTCGGAAGCAGGGACCAGGACATGGCGTTTTCGACCTTGAAATACTGCTCCAGCATGGGCTGCAGGGCTAGCCATTGATCGACGCGGAATCCCGCCATCACCAACAGGCAGACTTTGTCGCCTTTCTTGAGCAACGGCACCACCTTGCGTTTGATGGCCTGGGTGCAAATGTTGGGGTTGCCGCCCTTTTTCCCGAACCAGGAGACGTAATTCTCTTCCACGTACGAGATGAACTTGCGGGACATTTCCTTTTTCTGGCCCTGATGGGTGTCCTCGAGCCCCTGATCGGAAAGGGCCTGGATGTCGTTGTCCCATTTGCAGAGCTGGAAATAAATCTTCTCCCACTTGGAGGGGAGGAGGTTGGTCATCAGGCTGGATTTGTTCTCGGACAGTTCGCGCACGTAAGCGGAGGTGACGTGATTGCTGCGGATGGCGCGCGAATGCAGGATGCTTTTGCAGACGGAAAGGATCTGGGAGGGATTGACCGGCTTGATCAGGTACCCGTTGATGTTGCGTCCCAGGGCGGCTTCCATCAGGCGCTCTTCCTCGCTCTTGGTCACCATCACCACCGGGATGCTTTGATCGTAGTCCTTGATTTCCTCCAGGGTGCTCAGGCCGTCCTTGCCCGCCATCTGCTCATCGAGCAGCACCAGATCGTACTGCTTGCTCTTGATCAGGGCCACGGCATCGTCGCCGTTGGTGGCTTTCTCGACCACGTATCCGTGCTCTTCCATGAACATGATATGCGAGCGGAGGAACTCGATCTCGTCGTCGACCCAAAGCAGGCGTTTTCCGGTGTTGTTCATGGCTTCTTCCTGGCGGTTTTTTCCGGAGCGACCGGCAGCACGATTTCGAACTGGGTGCCTACGTCCCGCTGACTTTTCTCAACATAGATTTTTCCGGCATGGTATTCATTAACAATCCGCCGGCAGAGGGATAGCCCCAGCCCCCAACCCCTTTTCTTGGTGGTAAAACCGGGGTTAAAGATGTGTTTGACATGCTCGCGGGGGATGCCCTTGCCGTTGTCCGTGAGGGAAATATGCACGCTCTCCTCCTCGGGCGAGTACCGGGTGGCGATGCTGATCAACCCCGCTTCCACCTCGATGGAATCCACCGCGTTGCGGATGAGGTTTTCGATCACCCAGCCCATCAGTTCCTTGTTGATCCAGATTTCCGGCAGGTCCTCCAATTTCAGTTCCAGGCTGATGCGCTTGCCGAGGTGGGGCAGGCGTGAGGAGAAGTAGTTGGCCGTGAACCCGATGATTTCGTTAAGGTCAGTTTTTTTCAATTCCGGGGTGGAACCGATTTGCGAGAACCGCGTGGCCACGCGGTTGAGGCGGGAGATATCGCTTTCCATCTCCCCCAGGATGCGGAGGTTCTTGTCCGAATCGGGAATGCTTTCCAGCTTCATGCGCAGGAAATCGATCCAGCCCAGCAGGGAGGAGATGGGGGTTCCCAATTGATGGGCCGTCTCCTTGGCCAAGCCCACCCACAGAACGCTCTGCTCGTTGGAGCGGATGATGTAGAAGCCGAAATAGCCTACGAAGCAGAACAGAAAGATGATGACGAATTCCACCCCGGGCATCCAGGCCAGGATATGCACCAGGGGGAACTCCCCGTAATGCAGATAGCCGAAGGTATGGCTTTCCGCTTCCAGTTCCATGGGCTGGTTCTTCTTGTCCATTTCCCTGACCAGCCTGAGCAGGAATTCCTGTTCAGCCTTGGCCAGGTAGTAGAAAGGCACTTGCGGGATCTTGTTCTTGCCCTTGCTCCAGAACTTGTAGCTGATGTTGTTCCAGTTGATAGGGACGTTCTGGTTGTCGGTGATGATCATGGGCACCTGGGATTTGCGCACGATCTCGTTGAAAATGACGTTGATCTCTTCGCGGTTAAGCTGCTCGGCGATGGCCACCGCGTAGAGCTTCGCTTCCTTGTCGTTGATCTGCAGGGCCTGGGTCCGCAGATTGCTGATGAAGATGTAGTTGAGGATGGTGAAGCAGGCCAGCAACGCCAATGCGCTGGTGAAGAGGATGTACTTGATGTTGGCCAGCGACAGCGACGTCAGCCAGCCGCGTAGGCTCTTAAGGGGCGGGAGCAGCTGCAGAATGCGCGTGGGAAAGGAGGGAGCGGATGCCATGCGCTGGGTCAACCCGGGTAGAAGTCAACGTTCAATGTGCAAAATGCAAAGTGCAAAATGTCGGATCTCCCGGTTGGGTTGGATTGAACTACCGATCGGCGCTTTGGGCCGGAATTGCGCCAGGACTTCTAAAGCCCTCTCTTCAAATTTGAACTTTGCATTTTGCACTTTGAACTTTTCATTTTTTCTTCGGCCCTATCTCCGTCATCCCGCCCATATACGGTTGCAGCGCCTCCGGAATTCGCAGTCCGCCTTCGGGGGTTTGATAGCTTTCCAGCAAGGCCACGAGTACCCGTGGCGTCGCCAAACCCGATCCGTTCAGGGTATGGATGAACTGCATTTTGCCGTCGATCTTGGTGCGGATATTCGCGCGCCGGGCCTGGAAATCCTCGAAGTTGGAAACCGAGGAAACCTCCAGCCAACGCTCTTCCGCGGGCGCGAACACTTCCAGGTCATAGCACTTGGCCGCGCCGAAGCCCAGATCGCCCGCGCAAAGGGCCAATACGCGATAACGCAAACCCAGCTTCTGCAGCAAGGCTTCCGCGCATTCGAGCAGGAATTCATGGGCCTGGTAGGATTTGGCCGGATCGCAGAATTGCACCATTTCCACCTTGTTGAACTGGTGCAGGCGAAGGAAGCCGCGCGTATCCTTTCCCCAAGAGCCCGCCTCGCGGCGGAAGCATGCGGAATAAGCCGCGTAGGAGATGGGCAGGGAGGCGGAGTCCAGGACTTCGTTGCCGTGCATGTTGGTGACCGGCACCTCGGCGGTGGGGATGAGGAACAAATCGTCCTCACCGCAATGGTACATTTGCTCTTCGAACTTGGGTAATTGGCCGGTGCCAATCATGGACGCGCGGTTCACCAGGTAGGGAGGCGAAACTTCCGTGAAACCGTGGTTGGCCACGTGGAAATCCAGGAAGAAGTTGAGCATGGCGCGTTCCAGGCGGGCGCCCAGACCGGTATAGATGGGGAAGCCGCTGCCGGTGATTTTGGCCCCGCGTTCGAAATCGAACAGCCCCAATTCCTTCCCGACCTCCAAATGCAATTTCGGCTTGGCGGAGGAGGCGGGCTGCGTCCCCCATTCCTTTACCACCTTGTTATCCGCCGCGGAACGGCCGTCCGGAACGGACGCGTGGGGGAGATTGGGTACCAGCAAGGCCAGCGCCCGGAAGCGCGCCTCCAGATCGTCGAACTTCTCTTGTTGCGCCTTGATCTCATCGCCCAGGACGCGCGTTTTCTCGATATCGGGCTGGGCGTCCTGCCCGGCGCGCTTGAGCTTGGCGATGCTTTCCGTCGCGGTATTCCGTTCGGATTTAAGCTGGTCCAGCTGCTGGTTGATTTTGCGCTTTTCTATGTCGATGTTGACCATGGCGTCCAAATCCACCTTGGCGCCACGCCGCTCCAGGCCCTGCCTGATTTTATCGACCTCTTCCCGATACATGCGCGGATCCAGCATTTTCTCAATCTCCTATCAGCGGGAAGGAAATTTAGTCAAGAATGACCTGAACCGCACGTTAAACGCCTCCGGGCGTCCGGCCTCCGCTTCCAAGGGGAGCGGCTCCGCTTCCAGGGGGCCGGTTCTGCTTTGTAAAGGGATCGGCTCCGCCTTCGGGGCACGAGTATAGTAGTTTATAATCCTTTTTCGCCCCTTCGTCCGGACATGCCGGGCAGGCGGCGCTCAACCCCAGGGGGTGCTTTTGCAATTTTTGGAACGGAAAAGGACCCGCGCCGCCGCCTTCTTCGCGGTGCTGCTGCTCTCGGCGCTATCGGCCATGGCCCAGACCTACAACGTGGTGGGACTGGTTCAGGACGCGGAAAAGGGCGAAGGCATCGGCCAGGTGGAGATCTCGCAAATAAGCGGGAAAGTCGTCGGCTATACCAAATCCAACGGCCGCTTCGAAATCACGGTCAACAGCCACAATATCACCCTCTTGTTCAAGAAGCACAGCTATAAGACGCAAGAGCTGGATCTCACCGACATGACGGAATTGATCGATATCGAAGTAAGCATGGAATCCGAGGTGATCAGCGTGGCGGACAAGGACACGGTGACCCGCAAGCCTTTGTCGCGGGAGCTCGGCGAGGCCAAATCCATGGAGGAGCTTGAGCTGATGCAGGGCATGCGTATCGACTTGAACGATCACCTGCGCCAGCTTCCCGGCGTATCCGGGATGAGCGAGTTCAGCAACGATATCTCCGTGTGGGGCTCGCGCACCAATGATGTCACCCATTATCTGGGCCAAAGCCGCATCCCCAGCCTGCGCCATCTGGACATCGGCTTCCCCGGCAACCAGAGCGTGCTCAACCCCCGCCTGCTCAAATCCATCACCGTGTCGGACAATATGGCCAAAGGGCCGATCAACCAGGGCAACTCCTCCGCGCTGGTATACGATCTTAAGGACGGGGATCCGGACAACATCACCGGCGACGTGGTCTTCGGCACCGTCAACCGCGAATTGAACCTGACCGGATATTGGGGAGGGCGCACCTTCATCGCCAGCGGACGCTATCTCGAGCCCACCTTTCTCGCCAACCTGGGCGAGCATTTCTTCACCGATCCGAAGGATGCTCGCATCAAGAGCGGCACCCCCTGCAAAACCGATTGCCAGACCATCGCCGAGCCGTTCAAGTTCCGGACCATGGACGGATACCTGGGTACGTTCCAACGCGATTCCACGGGGGCGTTTTCCCGGCACAGCATCATCGGTTTGGATGATTATTATCGTGTGCTCCAGGACGTCTCGACCACAAGCGGGGAAAGCAAGGCGCAAACTCTGGTCGACGGAACCCAGGATGGAGTGATGTACGCCTATGAAGCCATGACCCCGCATGAAACGGGGGATCTCCAATACGCCTTCGGTCTGATGCGGCGCAACCGGGAGGAGTCCTTTTCGGATACGCTTCCCCCCGTGGCCGATCTTTCCAGTTCTTTTCCCTGGTACCCGGAGAACGGAAATACCGTGAACAACCGGATCGGCGATGCCAGCAACCAGGAGCTCCTGTCCACGTTTTCCTGGCAATGGAACTCGAATGCCAAGGTGCTGGGGGCCGCTTTCGGATACGGCATGGATCTGGAATACGATCAGCAGATCCGCCATTTCCGGGATTTCAGCTGCTCTGGCGATTGTTCAGACTACGCTTATCTGCGGCGTGCCCAGGATTATGCCTTGGGCAACGGTTTGGTGCGCCTACGCTGGGCCTTGGCGGGCAAGCAATCCCTGGACGCGGCCGTGGGCGCCGCGTTCACCTATCAAGAACTTTTCCAAGGCACGAACGCGGGATTCCTGACTCCCGCTCCGCTCGCTTCCTTGCGCTATACGCGGCCCCTGATCCAGAACGCCACCGGATATGCCGAAATAGCCGTGCGCGAAAACACCGCCATCCAACCAAATGGGATCAACCGTATCGACGCTATCACCACCCCCAGCTTGGAAGGAAAGGTGGGCGCGGAAGGCGGTTGGTGGGATGAGCTCAAGCTGACCGGCAGCGTGTATTCCCGCTTCTATAAGGATCCGGTGCTTCCCGCGCCGGAAGTCTTCTGGAATTACGAGGAGACGCATACCTCCGATTTCGCGTATGCCAACGGCGGAAACATAACCGCGGCCTGGCTGCCCAGCCATCATTTCGGCATCAACATGAACGCCTCCATCGTGGAAGGTGATTACCACCTCGAGGATGATACCTATCTCCCTTGGGAGTCCAATCGCAGCCTCGACCTGGTCACCAATATCCGCGTTCTGCCGCGCAGCGACTCCGCTCTGAGCTTCATTCTCACCTATGGCGCCGCCAACGATGCGCCGCTGTACCAATACACGGGTTTATACGATAGGGGGACCACCCAGCACCGGACCATCGCCGTGGACGGGAACTATCCCACGGTTTCCCGCCAACGCACGGACATGCGCATAAATCTCGATCTGAAAAGCAAATGGCGCCCTCTCGAATCCATGCGTTTCTTTTTCGAGGCGGACAATATCTTCGCCGATTTCGACAACTCTTACTTTTCCTACCTGGGCGGATCGAACCAGCGCAAGCGCGGTTGGACCCGCGCGAACCGGAACGGGGATTTACAGCCGGTGGTGACGCGCGGCATGGGACTCTTCATCATGTTCGGCTTCGAGGGGAAATTGCTGCTCTAGGGCTTTCTTCGGTGCACGGCCTGCGCGGGCGCGGGGGTTGCGGGCGGGCGGCTTCAGGGGGTCGGCGAAGAAGCTGTGTTGCCGATGGAACGGCGGTGGATCGGTGCTGCGCGGTCGCGGCGCTTGCTCGTGATAATCCGGTCGCGTTAGTAAGTCTTGTTAAGAGCACTCGCGGCGCGCTCCACCGCCGTTCCCGCCTCGCCCCTTGCGCCGATCGCCCGCAACCCCCGCGCCCGCGCAGGCCCCGGTCGAAACGGGCCGCACCAGAGCAGACCGTTGGGGCGGGCAAGAAAAGAGTGGGTCCCCGGCGGGCGGCTCCAGGGGTTGGCGAAGAAACTGTGTTGCTTAAAATACCGCGGTGGAACGTGGGTGGTCTGGAAGAGAATGCGGAGCCTAAGCTGATGCTGTTCTGTGTGCGCCCACGCAATAACTCAAGCGTGGGCTGGACCATGTTGGGTCGGTAAGCTTTGGCGCTTGCGGCAAATTATGGCTTGTCAACGCGTTAAATCAACAATTTAGCCGCCAATAGTTGTGCGGCCGAATCACCCGCTCGCGTACACCGTGTAGG
>JBDSWM010000224.1:0-7627 GCA_039926685.1 Fibrobacteria bacterium
ACGCATTCCTCCGCAGAAGGCGGGCACGCCAGCCAGCCTCCCATCACCTACAAACTTATGCCGGAAAACCATTGGTATCCGGACATGGACGAGCTGCGCAACAAAATCAAATACAACCCCAACATAGTCGGGATCCTAATCATCAATCCGGACAATCCCACCGGCATGGTATACCCGGAATGGTATTTGCGGGAAATCGTTTCCCTATGCGCGGAATACGATTTGTTCATCGTCGCGGACGAGATCTATACCCATATCACCTATAACCAAGTGAAGGCCATTCCCTTGGCCCAGGTTATCGGCAACGTATGCGGCATATCCATGAAAGGCATTTCCAAGGAGCTCCCCTGGCCGGGTTCGCGTTGCGGCTGGCTGGAATTCTACAATACCGATCGCGATGCGGAATTCGGCCGCTTGGTGAAGGCCATCGAGGATTCCAAGATGCTGGAAGTTTGCTCCACCACGTTGCCGCAAATGGCCATTCCGCCCATCATGTCCCATCCCGAGTTCCCGGCCCATCGCGCCGCCATCAATCTGGACATCCAGAAGCGCGGGGACGTGGTCTTCGAAACCTTGAAGGACGTGCCGGGCCTGATCGTGAACAAGACCTTCGGCGCCTTTTACACCTCCATCATCTTCAAGAAGGGCGTGCTCAAGCCTACCCAGAAACTGAACGTGGCCAACCCGGAGGCGCGCGCGTTGGTGGAGCAAATGACCGAAGGGGTGCCTTTGGACAAACGCTTCGTTTATTACGTGCTGGCCGCGACGGGAATTTGCGTCGTACCGATTTCCTCGTTCTGTTCCGATCTGCACGGGTTCCGGGCCACTTTGTTGGAGGAGGATGCGGAGAAGATGCGCTGGATGTACCAGAAGCTCCGTAGCGCCATCATGGAATACCTGGCTTCTTGACGGAACGGCGGTAATTGTTCAGAAGGTGCGCGGGTAAACGCCCGGGCGCCGCGTGGAACCTGCCTCGCCGCCACCCGGTCCCGTCATTTTGGTCGGAACCTCATCATTGCCGCCGCTATCGGTGGGGGATTCCGTTATGGGCCTGGTCCGTAAGCCTTTCCAACGCTCATCGGAAAGTTGCTCCGCCAAGATGGAATAGGCCGAGTCCTGCCAATTGGCCGCGGTTGAATCGAGGCCGGTTTTCAAACCTTTGTACATGGCGTAATTGCGGAGCACCAGGCGTTTGTGCTGGAGGAAGGCATTATTCGGTTTTTTGATGTCCCATTTGGTCGGGCTCGGCAGTAGGCAGACCAGATTGACGGCCTCGTCCTGGTTCAAATCCTGAGGTTCCTTATGCAGCCAATGGCGCGACGCCTCCCGGATGCCGAATACGCCTTCATCAAATTGGGCAATGTTGAGATAGACTTCCAGGATCCGCTCCTTGGGCAGATAATGCTCCATCACCAACGTGATGACCGCTTCCCGCAATTTGCGGCTCATCTCCTTTTCCCGGGAAAGGTACAGATTCTTGGCCACCTGCTGGGTGATGGTGCTGGCTCCGCGCGCCTTCTTCCCGGCCTGATGGTTGGCTACCAGGGCGTATTCGATCTGCTCCAGATCGAATCCCTGATGCTCGAAGAACTTGGCATCCTCGGCTATGAGAGCGACTTCCTGCAGGACCTTGGGAATGGAGTCCAAGGGCACCCAGGTCCAGCGGATCAAGGTGTCGGGAAGCGGCTTGCCGGCATTGCGGAGACTGTCCGTCAAGCGCATGCGTTCGGAATCGATGAAGGTGGTGGATTTGGGATTCTCCAGCCGCAACTGACGGATATCCCAAATCGAGAAATAGTCCCCGACTCGGAGCACGCCCCATACCAAGACGACCAGGATGGCCCCCAGGGCGATTTGGTAAAGTGTCCAAATGGTAAGCCACAGGGTTTTCAACGTCAGGAAGCCGACGTGCAAGGTCGCTTTCAGGATTTTGACCCAAGTGGGTTTCGCGCGCGCTGTTTCTGCCATGCCGGGTGAGTCCCCGCCCCGTTACTGTAGCGTTAAGAGCCGGATTTGCAACTTAGAAACATCAAGCTAATATTCAACAACGAGGAATCCCCGCACCATGACCCTATTCCGGCCCTGCATCGACCTTCATCAAGGAAAAGTCAAGCAAATCGTAGGCGGCACCTTGTCCGATAGCGGCGAAGGCCTGCGCACCAATTTCGTCTCCGATCATGACGCCGCCTGGTTCGCCCGGCTGTACGAGAAGGACGGGCTCAAAGGGGGCCATATCATCATGCTGGGATCGGGCAACGACATGGAGGCCTTGTCCGCGCTCAGGGCCTGGCCCGGAGGCATGCAGGTGGGCGGGGGCCTGGACGAAACCAATATTTCGTCCTACCTGGACGCGGGTGCCAGCCATGTGATCGTAACCTCTTGGCTGTTTCCCGGGGGAGCCTTGAACCTGGATCGGCTGCGCCGTATCTCCGCCCTGGCCGGCAAGGACAAATTGGTGGTGGACCTGAGCTGCCGCCGCCGCGAAGACGGCTGGTTCGTGGCCATCAACCGTTGGCAGACGATGACGCATGTGCGCATCGAACCCGCTTTGCTGGAATCGGTTTCGGCCTATTGTTCCGAATTCCTGATCCACGCCGCGGACGTGGAAGGCCGCCAGCAAGGGGTGGAATGGGATCTGGTGGATGCGCTTGCCGACGCCTCCCCCATTCCCGTCACCTATGCCGGCGGGGCCCGCGACATCTCCGATTTGGGGCGCATGGACGAGCGCAGCCGCGGCCGCTTGGATCTTTCCATAGGCAGCGCGCTTGACATTTTCGGAGGGAAGCTCATCCGCTATTCCGAGTGCGCTGAATGGAACCGGGGCCGCGCCGGCTCCAGTAGCCCGCATGTTACCTGAGGGCGGACCGGACCCCGATTCCGGATCCCTTCCCGGTCAGGACGGCGCCCGCTCCGTGCTTTATCGCAGCCCCCGCAAAGAGGAGATCGGCGAGTATTCCCTGCTGCTCGCTTCCCAATTCATCAAGCATTGGATGGAATTCGACGGGGAAGAATGGATCCTGTCCCTGGAGGAGCGGGACATGCTGATCGCGCGGGAATTGATGGACTTGTATCGGACGGAAAACCGGGGTTTCCAGGAGGCGGTTCCGGAAAAGCGCGACTTGGATCTGCTGGTGTCCCCCCTGCTGTTCCTGGCGGTGCCAGTGGCGCTTTACTTCCTGGTGGGCCTCAGCCCCTGGGCCAATTGGTGGCATTCGCGCGGCAGCGCGGATGCGAGGCTAATCCTTGCGGGGGAATGGTGGCGTTGCATCACGGCCGCGACCTTGCATGCCGATGAGAGCCATTTCCTCAGCAACCTGGTATCCGGGTATTTCATCCTGAACCTGCTCAATCATCGCATGCGCATCGGTACCATCATGCTGCTGTCCACCGTGGGGGCCGGCCTCACCAATTACCTGGTGGCGCTGGCATCCGGTCCCGATCATGTCTCCATAGGATTCTCCTCGGCGGTATTCTGCGCCCTGGGCATATTGGCGGCGGTGGAAACTCTGCACCTTCCCCGTCGCGGCGATAGGAGCCTGCGACGCCTTTCGCCGCTCATCTCGGCCTTCTTCGTGGCCGTTCTGTTCGGCCTGGGCGAAAATGCGGATGTGAAAGCGCATTTCTACGGTTTCGCCATGGGCGCGTGCCTGGGACTGCTCTCGCGTTTGTTCCCCCCTCGCTGGGAGAAGGCCCCTTTGCAAGCTGCCTTGTTGCTAGCCGGCTACGGCGTCTACGCCCTGGCCTGGTTCCTGGCCCTGAAAATGTGAAAAGCCTTCCCTCCCCGAAGGAAAGGAAGGCGCGCCCATGGATGGCGACGGGGCGCTCCCGCGCTCTACCGTTTCATAGGGCGATCCGTTTGACGGACATTTTCCCGGCGATGCGGATCTTCAACACATAAATGCCCGGCCGCAACGCGCCCGACGCGATGGTAAGAGAGCCCGCCTGCGACCGCGGGGACCAATAACCGGCGAGTTTACCCGACAGATCGAACAACTCCACCTTCGCGTCCATTCCCGGCGCCAGGCCCGGAATGGCCACGCTGATTCCGCTTCCCGATCGGCGTACGCGCCAAACCGCCGGGTCGCCAAGGGAACCCAGGCGCGCAACCAGCGCCGTGGTCCATTGACCGGGATTGTTCGGGTCGACGGCCCCGCCGTTGGGATTATTGGGCACCTGATCCGAGGCGTAATTGGGGACCACGTCCTTGATGCTGGAGTTGGAGATGCGGGGAACGCCGTTCTCATCGTAAAAGGCGGCCAGGGACGGACCGATCGAATCCGATGGCATCGACAATAGGCTGGCCCATTCATCCACGAACCCGAAGACGGGGCCCAAAGGCAGCTCCTTCTGTTCGGAAAAGTGGCTGGCCGAAGCGGCCCATAACACCGCCGTCCCGGTATCCTGAGGGCTTTCCAATACCTTGGATTTGACCGTAGTCCTGGCGATCAATTTCCCGGCGGCGTTGAAGGCTTGCCATTCTAGGGAATCGCTCCATACCGACTTGGATTTCCCGTTGAAGACGACATTGCCGCATCCGGCCACGAGATCTCCCGAGCAGGAGGCGACGGGAACGTCATAGGCGTTGCCGGCATTGCGAACCACCACGGTCAGGGAGGTGGCGCTGGTGATGTTCAGGCCTTTCAGGGCTTCCTGGGAAAGGGTGGCGACGAGGTTCAGGTAATTGCCGGCCATTTGCCCCTCGGAAAAGGAGGTTTTCACCACGGCCTGCCGGATGGCTACGGGAGGCTGCAGGATCAGTCCGACCGTATAAAGATATTGTCCCCATTGATCCCAGCTTTGCGTGTAGCCTTTCAGATCGTTGGGGGTCAGCAGCCGCGTCCGCGGCAGGGTCAACTCCGTGCGCGTGGCGCCTTGCAGGCCGAAAATGACGCTGGGGGTTCCGGAACCGTTTTCGAAAGTGACTGCGACCTGTACGGCCGTGCCGGCGAACAAGGAGGTGACCGCCGCAGTCAGCGGCATGGTCAACCCCTCCGCAGCCGCCAGCGGAGGCAGTTGATAACGCAAACGCATGTGCCGGCTATGGCCCAAGGCGACCGGATAAATGCGGAAGCGATGGCCTCCGCCGGCAAGCTTCTCCACCAGCAGGGGATCGCGCGGTCGGGGTGGCGGCACCGAATTGCGATCGACCAGGGATTCGTACAGGCTATCGGCGGTTTGCTTGGCCAGCAGCCTCCCCTGCAGGATGCGGGGGCCGTCCCAGAGTAGCGCTCCCGTTACTGCGGACCCGGCGGGAAGCGCGAAATCCCCCACTATCTCCAGGCTGTTGGCGTCATTCCCCACCCCGATGGTTCCCACCACGCCGATTTCCACGTCTTCCTCCACATCCAGGAAGGCCGGGTGCACCTTCACCCGCAGTGAGGCGCTCGTCAATTGGCAATTCCCTGAGTTGTAACCCCCGTTTTCATTGTTGGTATGCGTGGTTTGCCAGCGTACTTGGGCGTGGGCCCAGCCTGCCAACCCCACCAAGGCCGCTATGCGGCTGATCCGGAATGCGAGAATGCCTGATCGCATGATCTCCCCATTTCTGCGTTATGCCTTCCGACCGGAAGGGTTTTTCACGGTTATTTGCAAGATGCGTGCCGGAACCATGGTGAGGGTCCGGATACGGGATCATGCTGAAATCGGAGTCTTGCCTGGCATGGGCCGCGCGCTAGGCTACCGGAGAGGGTGTGGATTGACCGGCAGGAGTTGAGCGCTAGTCTAAAAGAGAGAGGCTCGTCGCTAGTCTAGGAGATGTCCATGCATGACCAGATGATCGACTTTGAAGAGCTTCACGAAGATGGCCACGCGCATCCACATGCCGTTGCGTTCTTGGCGCCAGTATTTGGCGCGCGGATCGGCGTCCACGTCGGGATGGATTTCATCGCGCCGCGGCAGGGGGTGCATGATGACGGCGCTGGGCTTCATCAGCCCGAGATGCTCCACGCCGAGCTTGTAGCGGGAGATGTCCACCTGCTTGGATTCGCCCGCCCGGTCGTGCTCGTCCTGGATGCGGGTGATGTAAATGGCGTCCAGCTGGGGCAGCACGGACTTCAAATCCTTGGTCTCCAGGTACTGCACGCCATGGGATTGCAGGCTTTTCTTGATATCCTCGCCCATGGCGAAATCGTCCGGGGCGATGAAGACCAGCTTCACGTTGCGGTAATTCTTCATCAGGTAGCAAAGCGAGCGCACCGTGCGGCCGCGCTTGAGATCACCCATCATGCCGATGGTCTTACCGTCGATGCCGCCGTTATCCTTGAAGCTGCGCTCCAGGGTGTAAATGTCGAGGAGCGCCTGGGTGGGATGCTGATCCTTGCCGCTGCCGGCGTTGATGATGGGTACGCGCCTTTGGATATGGTCGAAGAGGTTGGCGGCGTTCTCGGCCAGGCCTTCCGCGTTGGTGCGCATCACCACCACGTCCACATAGGAGCTGAAGGTGCGCAGGCTGTCCAAAAGGCTTTCCCCTTTGACTTCGGACGAGGTCGCCGAATCGCGGATCTCGCTGGTCTGGATGCCCAGGATCTGGCAGGCATTGTTGAAAGAAAGGAAGGTGCGCGTGGAGGGCTGGGTGAAATACAGCATGGCGCGCTTATGCGCCAGCAGGCCCCGGAGATAAAGCAGGCCTTCCTTGGTCTTGGCGAACTTGCGGATGGCCGTGGTCAGTTCGCACAATTCGTCCAGGATGGCGCGGTCGAACTGCTGGGTCCTGAGGATATGGAAGAATTCGGGTTTGGGCTGTCTTTCCATGGTCGGGAAATGTAACAAATGCCGGAAGAGGACATCACTCCTTGAGGAAAGACCCCAGGTTTATTTTCGAGAAACCTTTGCCGTCATAGGTCAGCTGGATCCGCGTCTCGGAATTTCCTTCCACCTCCACCGTTTCCAGGTGGACGGGGCGATCCCATAGGCTGAACACGTGCCTCAGGGTCTGGCGCGCGTATTCCTCTTCCAGCGTCAGGCCATCATAGAAATGCCGCAGATACAGCTCGCGTTTGCCGCCGTAGTCGCCATCGTTCACCTTGATCAAAGGCACGCCGGAGTGGGCGAAGGATCGGACCACCAACTCCTTGATGGTGGACCAATTGGTCTCCTCCACCGTGAACTCCTCTACGTTGCCTTGCTGCTTGGAACCGAATATATACAGCTCCGACTCTTCCACCACCTGGCGGTTCATGAATTCGTCCAGGAAGAACCAGTCCATATGCGTGCGGCGCACTTCGAAGACCTTCTCCATGCCCTTGCCCACGTCCAGGTCCAGGTTCCATTTGTCCGGGGATTCGCTGCGTTCCCATTCCGGCCCGAACTGGCCCGCATTGTAGCGCTTCTCGATGTTCAGGAAGGTCTTGATGCCGAGCAAATAGGGGTTGAGCCCGAAGGGGTTGCTGGCCAGCACGCGCGCGTTGTAAAGGTTGTAGAAGCCATGCTCTTCGGGGGTCAGGAAGCCGTCCTGGAACAGGCGGGACATGATGCGCATATGCCAGAAGGAGGCCCAGCCCTCGTTCATCACCTTGGTCTTGCGCTGGGGCATGAAATAGATGGATTGATCGCGGATGACGCTCAGGACGTCCAACTCCCATTCTTCGAATTCCCGGGGCGAATGCTTCATGATGAAGCCCATCATGTC
>JBDSWM010000225.1:0-4481 GCA_039926685.1 Fibrobacteria bacterium
GGCCACGCACGGCGCGCCATCGGTAATGAACGCCCATCCCCATACCAGCGTGGACGGGCAAATCGCCGTGGTCCATAACGGTATCATCGAGAATTACGCCATCATCAAAACCGGCTTGGAAAAGGAAGGCGTGGTGTTCAAATCGGAAACGGACACCGAAGTCATCGTCCACCTGGTCCACAAGTTCTACAAGGCGCGCACGGACGCCGGCGAACCCGGCGATCTGGCCCAGGCGGTGGCCGAATCCTTGAAGCACCTGGAAGGGGCGTTCGGGATCGTGGTGGTCTCTTCCTATGAGCCCGGCGTCATCGTGGGCGCGCGGCGCGGCAGCCCGCTGGTGCTGGGAGTCGGCGACGGCGAATTCTTCCTGGCCTCGGACGTGGCCCCCATCGTGGAGCATACCCAGAAAGTGGTCTACCTCGACGACAACGACATGGTGGTGCTGAACGGCACCTACAAAATCACCAACCAGGCCAATGCGGAAGTGCGCCGCGAGGTGCAAAACATCGAATTCAGCGCCGAGCAGGTGGCACGCGGGAACTTCGAGCATTTCATGCTCAAGGAGATTTTCGAGCAGCCGATCAGCGTACTCAACTCCATGCGCGGGCGCATCCTGCCGGAAGGCACCGCCAAACTTAACGGACTCAATCTGGTGAGCCAGGAAATGCGCAGCATCCAGCGGGTCATCATCGCCGCTTGCGGCACCTCCTTTTACGCGGCCAAGGTGGGCGAATACCTCATCGAGGAGCTTTCCGGCATCCCGGTGGAAGTGGAATACGCTTCCGAATTCCGTTATCGCAATCCAATCGTATCGAGCGAGACCCTGGTGTTCGTCATCTCGCAATCCGGCGAGACCGCGGATACCTTGGCGGCGTTGCGCGAAGCCAAGCAGAAAGGCGCCACCGTGCTGGGCATCTGCAACGTGGTAGGCAGCAGCATCGCGCGCGAGACCGACGGCGGCGTTTACCTGCATGCCGGCCCGGAAATCGGCGTCGCCTCCACCAAGGCGTTCACCTCACAAGTGACGGTGCTGACCTTGATAGCCTTGTTGATGGGGCGCATGCGCCGCACCTCTGCGGAAGAAGGTATGAAAATCTGCAAGGCGCTTGCCAAGATCCCCGACCAGATCAAGGAAGTGCTGCTGCTCAACGATCAGATCAAGTCCATCGCCAAGGAGTTCAAGGATAAGGAGCATTTCCTGTTCCTTGGACGCGGCTACAATTACCCCGTCGCCCTGGAAGGAGCCTTGAAGCTGAAGGAAATCTCCTATATCCATGCCGAGGGCTATCCGGCGGCGGAAATGAAGCACGGCCCCATCGCCCTCATCGACTCCAATATGCCCACGGTGGTCATCGCGCCCACGGACGCGCTGTTCGACAAGATGATCTCCAACATGCAGGAGGTGAAGGCGCGCGGCGGACGCATCATCGCCATCACGGATTCGGAAGCGGATCTGGGCAAGCTGGCCGACTACACCATCGTGATCCCCAAGACCCTGCATATGCTGACCCCTCTCCTGTCGGTGGTGCCGTTGCAATTGCTGGCCTACCATGTGGCCGTGATGCGCGGCTGCGACGTGGATACGCCGCGCAACCTGGCCAAGAGCGTTACAGTCGAGTGACCTTTTGAATAACATGCCCAAATGGGGTGTTATTCATAAGTGATCGAATTTCCGGCAGCACCGACCCCGTCAGGGTGGGCACCGTCTCCACTGCCCGTTCGGAAATCCCGAACGGATTCGGCTTCGCCCGGCCTGACTCATGGGGCGGATTCAAGGTATTATTCTTCCATGAGCGCTCCCAAAACCGCCGCCGTTTCCGTGCTCGAATACGCCGACTACCGTGTTTTCCTCAAGGATTACTACCAACGGGCCCATGCCCAGGACAAGAACTTTTCCCATCGGCTGATTGCTTCGAAGGTGGGTTCCTCCTCCAGCGGCTGGTTTTCCGACCTGTTGAACTCGCGGCAGAACCTGGCCGGAACCCAGCTCGTGAAGTTGGCTTCCCTATTAAAACTCGGGGAAAAAGAGGCGGATTATTTCGAATCGCTGGTCCATTTCAACCAGTCCGCGTCCTTGGAAGAGAAAAACAGGTATTACCGGAAACTGATCGCTTTGCGGGATCCGCAAGCCAAACTGGTGGGCCAGGAACGGTTCGAATATTACAGCAAATGGTATTACTCGGCCATCCGCGAGTTGCTTTTCTTCCATGAGTTCAGCGACGACCATACCGCCTTGGCCAAAAAGCTGCAACCACCCATCCGGCCTTCCGAAGCCGCTGACGCCATCAAACTGTTGGAAAGCATCGACTTCATCCACAAGGACGCCCAAGGCCGATACCGCCCCCTGGAAACCACCCTTAAAAAGGACCCCTCCTTCAAGTCCCTATACGCGGTCAATTTTTTGAAGGCGAGCATGGAGCTGGGCATGGATGCGTTGGAGAAATTCCCGAAAGAGGAACGCCATATCTCCGCCATGACGCTTTCCTACTCCGACGCGTTCATGGCGAAGGCCGTGGTGGAAATCGAAGCGCTTCGGAAAAAACTCCTGGCCTTGATGGAAGAGGATCCGCATCCGGAAAAGGTCTACCAGATGAACCTGCAATTCTTCCCTTTGACCAAATGAGACATATGCTTTCACCAATAATCCGGAAAAGCCTGCTGGCGGCGGCCTCGTGCACACTCCTGGCTTCCTGCCTGTTGGGAACCCAATCCAAACGGGGCTCCGTAGTGGACAATGAGCTGCGCGTCGGGACCATTTACGCGGCCAACGGCGATCCCGCCGCGAACGCGCGCGTGCGGGTGTACCCGGTAGGTCATTTACCGGATACCGTGGCGGATACTGCCGGGAGCGCCGGCAACCAGGACGTCTATGCGACCCGGACCGATGGGAAAGGACAATACAAAATCGGGGAATTGCCCCAAGGCGAATACAATATCCTCGCCGATCAAGCCGGCCAATATGCCATTCAGGATTCCGTATACCTGGATGAAAAGACGGCGACCCTGGCAAGCGATACTTTGGATGAGCCGGGTTCCCTTGTCGGAGTGGTGGGCATGCAACCGAACCATGATCCCAGATTCGCTCTGGTGCAAGTGCTGGGGACTTACAATTACGCGAACGTGGATGCCTTTGGACGGTTCACCTTGGCAGCCTTGGCTGAAGGGAAATACACCTTGCGGGTTTTCACCTCTCTCACGGACTATAATACCCTGTTCAAAAGCATCACCATCCTCGCGGGCAAGCAGGATACCCTGCGGGATACCCTGGTGCTTCCTTATCTCGGCATTCCAGTGGTGACCGGCTTGAAGGCGACTTTCGATACCCTGCATTCGATCGTGAGCCTTTCCTGGGATTCGGCTGCTTATCGCGACTTTTCGCAATACCAGGTGTATCGCGATGCGCAACCGGTGCTGGACGCGACAAAGATTCCGGTAGGCACAACTACCGATACCACTTTCCACGACAACCTGGTTGGAATCCTGGGCGGCGGGGGTTCGGCACCCATAACTACACCTGCAACTTATGAATATCGGATCCGCATCAAAAGCAAATCCGATCAGATCGGTCTCAGCTATGGCAATGCGGCAATCCGGACGCCTCCGCCAACCTTGGTGCAAACCGATATCGCCTTGCAGGTGAAAAGCATCAAATGGGATTCGATTATCCAGGCGGATTCAATCGAGGTTTCCGCTACCTTACGGAATCCTACGCGGAAGCTGGTATCACTGGTGTGGACCGTAGGTGCGGGAGCGGACAGCGTGCGGAATAGCCTTGCAATGGATTCTTTGGGTGCCACCCTTTTCGCGGAAAGGACTCTGAAGTTCGGATGGAAAGCTGAAGGCGCGCTTCTAGTCGGTGTGACTGTCACGGATGATGCCGGGACTGCGTGGACGAAGAATCTGACCCTGCAAGGCAACACCGCGCCGTCCATGACCGGCACGCCTGATTCGACAGCTAAGGCCTATGAAACATATATATTCACCCCTCTGGTATCCGACCCGGATCACGATGCCCTGCGGTTCAGCATCGCCAATGCGCCGGCTTGGGCCACCTTCGATAGTCTAACCGGGGTTCTTTCCGGGACCCCGACGAATGCGGATTCGGGAACCGACTCCGGTATTGTCATTTCAGTTACCGATGGAAGGAGGAGGGCCGAATCCGATGCCTTTCAGGTTAGAATTGTAGCAACTCCTTGGATCCCTGGAGCCAAATCCCCGCGCAATATTAATACGGTGCTCGTCTCTGCAGTTGCAGCGGGCGGAAAAATCTTTTTGCTGGGCGATAACTTACTTGCCTATGATCCTGTTTCCGCTATTTGGACCACTGAGGCGCAAATACCCTTTCTGCCCACGTTCACGGCCGCTATCGGGGAGAAAATCTTTTGCATAAACGTGTGGGGCCCCGCAGACGATCGATTCGGCCCTTTACAGGAAAATTACATGTATGACGTTGTCTCGCGCGTTTGGGAGAAGAAGTCCCC
>JBDSWM010000226.1:0-9720 GCA_039926685.1 Fibrobacteria bacterium
TGGTGACGTTGGGCCTGATCATCCTGATCGGGCTTTCGGTGGTATATTCCGCAACCTGGGACGAGCCGGGAAAACATTGGCTCAAGCAGGCCATGTACGTGGTGATGGGGATCATCGCCATGGGCGCCATCTTTCTGTTCCCGCCCAAGGTGTTTTACGCCATGGCCTACCCCGCTTGGGCGCTTTCCCTCTTCCCTCTCCTGTATATCATCATCTTCAAGGCCAATTCCGTGGAACGCTGGATTGCGCTGCCTGGCGGATTCAATCTGCAGCCTTCCGAGCTGACCAAGGTGGCCCTGTTGCTGGCCATGGCGCGCCTGCTGGCTTTCCAGCCCATCACCCTGAGCAAGCCGAAGACGGTAATCGCGCCTTTTTTGCTGTTCATTTTCCCTTTTGTCTTGGTGCTGAACCAGCCAAACCTGAGCACGGCCCTTTCCTTCGTGGCCATGACCACGGTGATGGCCTACTATTCCGGATTGACCTTCCGCGAAATTTTCCTGTTGGCGTCGCCGGTCCTGTCGGTGGCCTTGACCTTCCATCAAGTGGCTTGGGCCTTGATGTTCATCTTCCTGTTCGCCACCATCGTGGTCAGCCGCATCAACTGGAAAGTCGGCATCCTGCTGTTGCTGATCAATATCATCGCCGGATTCGGTGCCATTTTCGTATGGAACAAGGTGCTGTACGAACATCAACGCGGTCGCATCCTGACGTTTATGGATCCCCAACGCGATCCGCTGGGGGCGGGGTATCAGGTGCTACAATCCAAGGTGGCTATCGGTTCCGGGGGATTGCTGGGGAAGGGTTTCCTCCACGGAACCCAGACCAATCTGAGCTTCCTGCCCGAAGAGCATACCGATTTCATCTTCTCCGTGCTGGGAGAGCAATTCGGGTTCCTGGGCTGCGTGGGGGTGCTCACGCTCTACCTTTTCCTGCTGCATCGCATCATGCGCGTGGGATCGGATGTCCGGAACCGATTCGTGAGCCTGGTGGCCGTCGGCGTTGCTGGCATTTTGGGCTTCCATATCATCGTGAATGTGTCCATGACCATAGGCTTGATGCCGGTGACGGGTTTACCTTTGCCGTTCATGTCCTATGGAGGTTCCTTCTTGATATCCTGTTTGATCATGATAGGGCTGCTGGTCAATCTGCGCGCCCATGGCCACAATCTCTAGTTCCCGGAAGGGGAACCGACCATTCCGGTTCCTGTCCGCCAAGGCCTTCTCCCCGCTCTTGGCATCGCTTTCGGCATGCTTCATGCCCCCGCTTTGCGTGCATTGCCGTCGCGATCGATGGAGGGCCACGCCCTTATGCCTCTTATGCCACCGCAAGGCCAAGGGGATGCGTCTTGCCTTACCCGGCGCCCCTGTGGCCGAAGCTTCGGGGGAGGACCAACCGTTCACATCGGTTCGCTGCCTGTTCCGCATGGGACCGCAGATTTCCACCTTGATCCATGGCTTCAAATACCGGCATATGCAAAGGCATATCCTCTTCCTGTGCGAATATTTCCGCTTCCTCCCCGATCTGGCGGAATGGGCGCGCGGTTTCGACGCCCTGATTCCCGTACCCATCCATCGGACGCGGCGGCGGGAACGCGGTTACAACCAAGCCGAAAATATCGCGCGTGCCGCTTCCGCACACCTGGGTGTGCCTGTGCTGGCGCATGCTTTGATCCGGACCCGCATGACGGGCTCGCAGACGAAGCTGAATCGCAAAGATCGTGGAGTGAATCTGGAAAAGGCCTTCGCATGCCCGTCTCCGGAATCGCTGCGCGGCCGGCGCCTCCTCATCGTCGATGACGTTTTCACCACCGGGGCCACGGCTAGGCGCTGCGCGGAATTGCTGCTGGCTGCCGGAGCCTTCGAGGTCGGCGTATTGACTCTGGCGAGGGTGGAAACCGCGGTGGACCTGGATGATTTCGCTTTGGAAATGGAAGCAGTGTCCAGTTACGCGTCCTAGCGGGACAGGATCTTGCGCTCGCAAAGCGAGGCTGAGCCTGGGCCACCCGGCCATTGAAGGCAGCCGGGTGGTGGATGGCGGAGGGTGAGGGACTCGAACCCCCAAGCCTTTTGGGCGGCGGTTTTCAAGACCGCTGACTTACCAGTTAGCCTAACCCTCCAAGACTTCAAACTTGGGCAAAAGTTAGTTCAAGCTTCCTTCCCGCGCAATGGCAGGGGTAATCTTCGCGTCCCCAAGCCTCAAACTTTTTAAGGAAACCGCCCGGGGGTTTGGGCTATAATGGTCCTGGATTGCCGAAAGATCGGTTCAAGGCCGTGGCTTCATAAGGAGAGCATGATGCTGAATTTCACCCGCAAGCGGAACCCGTTGCTATTGTTCTTGGCGCTGCTCATGGCGCTGTCCCTGATGCATTGCGAACCGGGAAAGTCACTTGATCCCACGACCGAACCCGTGGTCACGCCTAACGATACCGGCAAGATCGCCAAAATCGTGGTGGTAAGCGCGCCCTCCAGCGTCCTGCCCACGGATACGGCCATAGTCTCGGTGCACATCTCCGACACGGCCACGGGCGACCCCATCACGGGGGCCAAGCTTGCCATCACCAGCACGCAGTTCTCAGTGCTTTCGGCCTCGTCGAACGGCCCGTTCAAGCTGGACACGGTTCCGGACGACGGCAACGTCACCTTCCGCATTGCGGGCACTACCACGGGAAACGGTACGGTTAACGTGCGAGTTACCTCGGGGGGAAAGCAACGAAACCTCTCCATTTCCGTAATCATCACGGAAAAGCCCGTGCCTCCCAAGGTTATCGAGTCCTTGCCCAAATCGGTCTCTTCCAAGGACACCACCGCCATCGTCTTCACCATAATCGATTCCGCTCAGGAGAAACCGTTGGCCAACGCCGCGGTCACCATCACCAGCGCCAGTTATACCGTCTTCGGTCCGACAGGATCGGACACCATGTCCAGCGACACCACGGGACCGGACGGCAAGGCGGCTTTCCGCATATACACCCAGCTCACCTCCGGCACCGGTTCCTTGCAGGTGAAGGTCAGGACCGCCGCCGGGATCAGCCGATCCTTTTCCTATATCCTTTCCGTTTCCCAGGACTCGGCCAAGGACCGGCCCCGGAAAATGGTGTTCACGGCTTTGCGCTCCAGCTTGCGCGCGGACGGCACCGACTCAACCTTGCTCCGAGTGCTCGTCAAGGACGAGAACAACACCCCGCTACCCAACGAAAAGCTGTCCTTTTCGGCCACCGGCGGAGTGGTCATGGCCTCAGCCGTAACGGATGAATGGGGAATGGCCACCACCATCCTCAAATCCGAACGGGTGAACAAGTCCGTGGTCGTGACCGCGACTTTGGAAAAGACCGGCGCCACGGCGCAGCAAACCGTTTCCTTCGACGGAGTCTCCATCATCATTCTGCCGCTTAAGCGCGTACTCATGAAAGACGGCATCGATCCCATCACATTCGAATTGCGCGACGGCGGCAATGTGCCGATTTCGGGAGATTCCCTGGAGATAACGGCCTTCGGGGCGGAACAGGGCTTCGGCCAGAAGGGCTTGGACTCCATGGTGGTGGTCACCGATACCAAGGGTCAATTCCACACCAGTATTTTCAGCAGCAAACCGAAGGACATAGTCATCGTGGCCAAGGCCCTGGGCGCCAAGTCGGAGGATACGGTCACTTATTCCGATAAAGTCCTGTCCCTGTCCGCTTCGAAATCCAGCATCAGCGGGAACGGAACCGACAAGGTCACGATCACGGCCACCCTCCGGAACGGTTCGGACGGGGCCATGGAAGACGCGGAGTTGCGCTGGACCACGACCTTCGGTTCCTTCACGACCACCCCGTTCACCAAGACCGATGGAAACGGCGTTTCCAGCATCGAATTGAAAAGCCCGAACGGCTCCGGGCTGGCGATTGTGAATGTGGAAGCCTACTCCGGAAGCGGTTCGAGCAAACAACTCGCCGCCAGCGGCAATATCCCAGTCCGCGTCACGGCTCTCAAGGTGTCGCGCCTCATCCTGAAGGTGACGCCGGACAATATCCCTGTCAAGACCGGTGAGACCCGATTGATAGCCCAGGCATACGACAGCGCCAATAATTACATGACCGGAGTCTTGGTGGGGTTCAAAATGGTGCAAGGCGCGGGCGGCGGAGATGAAACCATCAACCCGCCCGTGGACTACACCAAGTCCGGCCTGGCCGAGGCCACCTTCAAGGCCGGCGGCGTCATCAGCCTGTACCGCGGGGTGAAACTGGCGGCCGTGGCCTTGGAACTATCCGGCTCCGATACCATTATCATAGCCTCATCCGACACCATCGGGCTTACCGTTTCCGGGCCTCCGCATCGTATCAGCATCGGCGTGAACATCCTCAAAGGCGAAAACCCCAATGACGGTACCTTTTCCCTGCCGGCAGCGGCCGTGGTCACCGACGTGAACGGCAACCTGGTGGCGGACGGCACTCCCGTCAACTTCAGCACCACCCCCGTGGCGGCCTATTATGCCGGGGAATCCTGGAAACCCATCAACGATTGGCCGTACTATGCCCTGGGCGATACGATCTGGTACGGCCTCCCGTGGACCGACTACAACAGCAATATGAAATTGGATCCCGACGAACAGCCCAGCGCCTACGATTCGAGCCGCAGCCGGCCCTCGCGCGGTGAGGATAAGGACGGCAACGGAGTCATCAACGCTCCTCCGGAAACCTTCATCGATCTGAACCATAACGGGGTATGGGATGCCTACAATGCCGAGCCCCTGATCCAAGGCCCTCTGGACTCGGTAGGCCGGGCCCCCGGTTTCGTGGATTTCAACAAGAACGGAATGCGGGATACCATCGAGGACTTCTACGACTACAATAACGACGGAAAATGCCAATGCGCCGGACAGCGCGATGCCAAAGGAAACCTCTATGAGGATACCTATTTCGGAAGTTCGCCCAACCATCCGTTCCCGGGCGAAGTCTCCGTCGGCATACCCCGCTCCATCAATACCCTGGGCGGCAAGGCCACGACCAAAATCACCTATGTGCAGTCCATGGCCCTGACCGTGGGCGTCCGCATCACCGCGGAATCCAATGGAATCCAGTCCTTCGTGGAATCCATTCTGCCCATCGTCAAGGATGACAAGTGAGGCGATGCATGAAAAACCGGATTTCCATCCTTTCGCTGGCATTCCCGGCCCTGGGCTTATGCTTTCCTCCGGGGGCGCCGATGTCCGATTTCGGGCCTTCGCAGATTTCCCTGTCCGCTTATTTCGATCATAGCGGTCAGGATCTTTTCGAGGACCAATCCCCATCGATACTCAATTCGACGGGGCTCAGCCTGGATTACGGTCCCTGGCAATTCCTCCAGTTCGGCATCTTCGGAGGCGCCTCGGAATTCGATGTGGCCTTGCCGGAGTCCCGCTTGGCGGATTCGTCCGCTTTCGCGTTCAACACCGACTATACCTTTTCAGGCGGCGCTTCCCTGAAGCTGGCCACGCCGCGCTTCGCTTCCGGCACCACGCGCCTGGTGGCTTTCGGATCCGCCACCTATGTGAACAACAAGGATGCTCCGGGTAACGCTAAGAAGGCGTTGATCTCGGACGGAGGGGCCTCCATCCAATACCTGTTCCTCAACTGCATCAACTTGGTATTGGGAGGGGAAGCGCACACCTTTTTCGGCGAACAGCGGCGGACTTCGGACGATTTGGTGGAACCGTACAGCCTGTCCCACCCTTCGGGTTTCATCGATTATTTCCGGGGGCTGGTCGGTGCGGAATATTATTTCAAGGGCCCAAACCACCCTTTCATCAGCATCGCATTCCGGCCTACCGGCAACATCGGCTGGCAGGATCAATTGGGTTTCCGGAATGCCTCCATATCCATTTCCCTTGGAGCTATGACCACCTTGGGCAAAAACAAACAGGAAACGGGAGAAGAAGACAACGGGATGGTCGATCAGTAGGATCTTCGAAAATAAAGACCTTTATCCGTTGTTCAGGAGCCAATCCTCGACGACATCCAGGAAAAGCTCGCCGTCCCGCTTGCCGCATTCGATAAGCTCTTTGGCGTACTCCCCGTCGAACAGCAAGTAGCTGAGCAATTCCGAGGAAATCCAGCCGCCGAACAGGTAACGCAGGGTTTTGGGGAAGTTCTTCCGGTATTTGGCCGCGATTAGGCTGAAATCCAGCATGGGACCTACCCGGCACAAGTCGATGACCCTCACGTCCCGATCGGCTTCATTGACTTTGGTGGCCAGCATGTTGATCCGGTTCATGAATTGGGAGTCAATATCTACCGCGTCCAGGAACATCGAGTCCAGCATGGTGGCTGCGATGCGGCCTAGCGTGGGGGCTACATTGGCCTTCTGCTGGTAGGAATCGCCGCGCAGGCTGATGTTGATGATGCGCTCCGCGCCCAACCGGATGGCGGCATTGAGCGGTGTCATGTTGCGCAACGATCCGTCCCCATAATAATGCTTGTCCATGACCACGGGAGGGAAGATGAGCGGGACGGCGCAGGATGCCATGATATGCTCGGTGGTGAGGGACGTGCGTACTCCGCGTACGGTGGGCCGTTCCCACGAAGGGCAGACTTCCCGCGTCTGGAAGAAGGTCACGTTCTTCATGTCCGTATAATCGAAGCAGCTCAGCGCCAGGGAGTGATCCGGCAGTGTGCGCAGACGCTGTTGCACCTGCCCCATGTCGGTATTGCGGCGCAGGAACTCGTGCAGAGGCGCGGTATTCAGCATCGCATTGACCAGCGAGGTTTCCGATCCATGGTTGCGTTGATGGCGCGATGATCGCAGCAGGCGCATCAGGTTGCGCACCACGGCCTTGAGATCGGATTCGAAAATCTGATCGGGGGTAAGGGTGGACCAGATATGCGTGATGGCTTCCACGCCGCTGGCGTAATTGGGTGCGGATTGCATCAAGCGCACCGCATTGATGGCGCCGGCGGAAACGCCGACGATGATCTCGATTTGTCCGTTGCGGCGGAATATGTCCTGCCAAGCGCTGAGAATGCCTGCCTGGTAGGCGCCGCGGGCGCCGCCGCCGCTCAAGATCAATGCGACCTTTTTCCTGGCCATGCTATTTGTGGTCTCCGCCCGGGGGGCGCGCTTCAGGCATCCCGATAGGCCACTTCCGCTTCACGCAGCTTCAAAGCTTTCGCTTTGGCGGCCTTCTCATGCGCTATCAGCCAGTCCCGGATCAGCAATGCGGCCAATTGGCTGGCGTGGATGCTGGAATATTCGCGATGCACCAGCATTATGGAAATGGCGATGCCCTGGGACGGTTCGTCCTTCAATTTCACGTACCCTACGAACCAGTCAAACCGTCCGCGGGTTTCCTCCCCGTCCAACGACCCGGTCTTTCCGCCCGCTTCGAGCTTGTCCAAGTGGCTGGCCTTCAGCACCGAATGGAAACCTTTGCGGGCCGTTCCCACCCGCACGGTGGCTTGCATGTAGCCTTGCAGGGTGGAAAGGTTTTCCGGGGAAATGAATTGGCTGCCGGTATCCGGCGCGGGGGGCATGCGTTTTCCCGTGGCGAGGTTCAGGATGGTTTTCGGGAAGGAACACGGGCGCAAACGGCCGTCGTCGCCGACCCCGCGGGCGATTTGCAAGGCATGCCAGGGCGAAATGGTGGTTTTGGTGGTGAAGCCGCAAGCGGTTTCCGCCAGGGAAAAGCCGGAATCCGGAAATTCGATGCGGCTCTTCGCCACGCAGGCCGGCAGTCCTGACTGGTTGAATCCCATCCGCAAGGCGGTATTGCGCAAGGTGCCCGGTCCCATCGACAAGCCCAGCATGCCGAAGGCGGGATTCACGGAACGGGAGAACGCTTCTTCCAAAGTGATTTTGGGAAGGCGATGCTGGCCTTCGGTTTTCAATTGGCGTTTGTACAGGGTATGGTATCCGCCCAATTGCGGAATGCTGTCGGTGAGTTCATGCGCCTTGCTTTCAAGGGCCGCCGTGGCGGTGAGGATCTTTATCAGGGAAGCGGCCGGGAAACCGCCCGCGCCATAAGCCAGTTTCGGCGTCGCCGTGATCAGGGAATCCTGGCGCTCACCTATGCCCAGCACATGGCCGGATCGCAAATCCGCGATCATGATAACGCCCGTTTCCGGCCGATAGCGTTGCAGGTAGACATTGATGCGCGCATTCAAGAGCGAATCCGGGGCATAGTCGGCTTCCATGGCATTTCCCTGGTAGCTGAATGTGTCCGGACGCGGATAATTGCGCATGGGTGCCTGCCACTCCAAGGCCGTCGAGATCAGGATGGGGCCCGTGCTTGCGGGCGGAGCGGCCACGGTAGCGTCGCTGGCGGGCGATGCCGCGGCCGGGGAGGTCGTCGTCGCGGCGATGGCGGCCGTGCCGGAACGGGTATCCCTGGCTGCGTCTCCGGGAATCGGCAGCGATGCTATCGTGGCGGCGGAAGCCGCGGAGGGGCTCCCGGAAAATCTCTTTACAGCGAACAGGATGGCGATGGCAGCCAATACGACCGCGCCCGCCTGCATCAGGCTGCGGCGGCTTCTGCTTCCGGGAGGCTTGGTCCGTTGACGGTGGGGTCCGCCGTAATCGTAGCGCTGCAGTTTTATGGCACAATCCTCCGGGCAAGCGATGTCGCGCCGCGTCAGTCAAATCGATCCGGGCGCAACCCTTTCAGTTTATGATTTTTCAGGGGAAAAAAATAGGAATAAATGCCTGGCAGGTGCGCCTGGCTCCGGATGTTATGCGGAGGCTTTGCCCGCGGCGGTGAGAAAGAAGGAGCGGCGATAGTAGCGGAGCTCTTCCAACGATTCCCTGATATCGGCAAGAGCCAAGTGGGATTCCTTTTTCGCGATCGGAGGCAGATCGGGATACCAACGTCGCGCGAGCTCCTTTATCGAGCTGACATCGATGATGCGGTAGTGAAAGTATTTGTTCAAGTCCGGCATCAATCTATCGAGAAAGCGGCGATCTTGCCAAACGGAATTGCCGCAAAGCGGGGAGGTCTTGGGAAGGCAATGAGTAGCGACGAAATCCAGGGTTTTCCTTTCCGCGCTGGCCACGCTTTCCTGCGAGGCGCGGACCCGGTCCAATAATCCCGATCTTCCATGATGGGTCTGGTTCCATTCGTCCATTAGTCCCAATACTTCTTCCGGTTGGTGAACAGCCAGATTCGGCCCTTCCGCCAGGATGTTCAATTCGGAGTCGGTGACCAAGGTGGCGATTTCCAGAATTTGATCCCGGTATGGATCCAGGCCCGTCATTTCCATGTCCACCCAGACCAGGTTATTTTCCACTTTCCGCCCCTTTTCCTATCTTTTCGACCCGCCGCCCCTTTTGCGGGGGGCAATGGGCGGTAAACATAGCAAGGCCGGCAAGGGACATAATGGACAAGCAAAGAGAAGTCGTAATCACCGGTATGGGGGTGACCAGTCCCTTGGGGCATACCCCGGAAATTTTCTTCGCCAACCTGCTGGAAGGCCGTTCCGGGATTTCGAATATAACGCGTTTCGACACCTCCGCTTATGCGGTTCACTTCGCGGGCGAGATCAAGGAATTCGACGGGTCGCCTTATTTCGACGCCAAGGAAATCGGCCGCACCAGCCGATTCATCCAATACATGGTTCATGCTGCCGATTCGGCGGTGGCGAATTCCGGTCTGAGCGCCGCCAACTTGGACATCACCCGGGCGGGCATGATCGGGTGGAGCAAGCGGAGATACGTATCGAGGACGTCCACCAACGCCCACCAGGTCGCCTCACGAACATCGGTGGGGAGGGTG
>JBDSWM010000227.1:0-18743 GCA_039926685.1 Fibrobacteria bacterium
GACATTCCCTGGTGTATACAGCTTGAGGGCCACACCTGTTCCCTTCCCGAACACAGAAGTTAAGACTCAACGCGCCTATGGTACTACGGTCATTTGCCGTGGGAGAGTGGGTCTATGCCAGGGTATATATCAAGATGGCCGCCCCCAAAGGGCGGCCATTCTTGTTTGTATCCGTTTTTATCCCAACCCGATTTATAACCTGGGTTCGGAGATTCAAATGACTGCCATGATTAAGGCCACCTCTATTGGGGTGGCCTTTGCTGTTTTGTCGATGCGGCGATTTGCAGGACCTTAACGGCCTACGCAGCCGCCGGTTTTCGATTGCGCCATATTAAGGGCAACAAGCAAAGCGGCACCACCGCCAGCGCCATGCCGATCCATGCGATACCGTGGAATCCCAACGCGGCGAGCAGCAGACCGCTGGATAAGCTGGATCCGGCCGAGCTGAGGCTGACTAGGCCGTCCGATACCCCCTGGATGCGACCGCGGTTGCGCCCTTTCAAGGAGTCGGAGAGTAGGACGGATCCTGAAAGGAAAACGAAATTCCAGCCAAGCCCCAGCAGAAAAAGCGAGGCCAGCACCCATGGAATGGATGCGGAGTACATTCCGAGCAGGCAGGCTGAAATCAGAAGCGAAGCGCCGATATTGATGACGGGAACCCGGCCGATCTTGTCCGCCAGCCAACCGGAAAGGAAGGACATGCCGTACATGCCCAGGAAATGCGCGGTAAGGACCATGGAGATGGCGCCGGTGGTGTGATTATGGTGATGCATATGCACAGGAGTCACGGCCATCAGGAAGACCATGGCGATTTGCCCGAAGAGCATGCTGCCGATGGAATAGAATAGGTGGCTGCGCGGACCCGGTGCGACGGCTGGCGCAGGGACCGATCCCGCTGGAGGCTTGAACTCCATGGGAATGTTCGGGCGGATGAAGATGAATCCCAGCGCGTAGACGGCGATTATCGCCAAGAACGGGAAAAAGGCTTTGGGGGCCGAGAGGCCGGCTCCCAGGCTTTCCGCGCCATGAGCCAAAATGGGTCCGCCTATGGCGCCCAAGGTGGCTCCCCATATGACGAAGGACATGGCTTTGCCCCGGTTGCCGGGACTGACGATTTCTGCCGCGGCGAATCGGCTCAAGAGGATGGCGCCGTTGGCGAATCCCACGAACGTGAAGCCGAGCATGAGGAGGAGACGGGATTGTAAGGCCGCGCCTGCGGCCGCCAGGCAACCGCCTATCGCGCCGGAGGCGAAGGCCAGGCTGAGCGCCGCTTTGTATCCGTGCTTGTCCTTCCAATTGGCCATGGGATAGACGATCAAGGAGGACGACAACAGGATGAGGGCGGAGGGAACGCCCGCCCAGCCGGATTTTTCACCTGACAATTCCACCAGCAGAAGGGAACCCATCATGAAGGTTCCGGCCATGGCCGTGGATGCGATGGCTTGCGCCAAACTGAGCGACAACAGGATTTTACGGTTCATTCAAAGCCTCTTTTGTGTTTCACCGGGCGCCGGTTTCCCCATTCTAAATGTGTGGGTCCATCCTTTGGCTCTAGCGTGGTTTATAGTCCGCGCTTTTCCAAAAGGTGTTGATCTCTTCGGCTTGATGGTCCTTATTGAAGGTTTCCCAAAGCAGACCATTGCAATCGCGGTATTCGGTGAAGCGTTCGGCCTCATCCTTTTCGAATCCCACATGCCTGACCGTCCCCGCCCCCTCGCCGGTTTTGCGGATGGACAAATTCAGGGCGGGCGTTCTCCACAGGGCATAGGACCCTGGAACCACCAGGTCGGGTCCTTGGCCCAGCAGCCGGGTGTATTCCCCCACGGATTCTTCGATATCCTTTACGGCCACGGCGATATGCGTTCTCATTGGCGATTTCCTCTTTCGGGTTTTTCCCAAACCGGCGGATCCATGATTTTGGCGGTCCATGGAAAGCATAAGGATCTTTTCCCCGGATCGTAAGGGGGGAAGCGATTGTAAGGAGATGAAAGTGATGGGACCTGGAAGGAATGACGGGACCCGAAGGAATATCCCAAATAACGTTTTAGGGCAGCAGGGCCGTACTTCAGCGGGGAGGGGGCGGGATCGCGAACACGGGGGTTGCGCGAGGAGCATGCATAGGGACTAGCCGTCCCTCCGTGTTCGAGAGGAAAAGGGGCGGCAACGAGGCGGATTCGCGACGGGACGCGTCGGCCTTCTTTCCGGGCTTGGGATTTCCGACCTTCCATTGGAGGGCCGTTCCTGCGGGCTTCAGGGTGGCCGTGAGGGTGCCATAGCCCAATTGATCGTAGCCGCCGCTGTTGGGGCCGTAGTCGCCGCCGCCGCCTTCCGGACGCACGAGTTCGGCGTAGCGTTGGCTATAGGGCGCGGGGATGCCTTTGCGATTGACGTAATGGTTATAGATCAATTCCCATCCGGGCCGCATGCCGCCGCGGGAATCGGGCGAGATGGCGGTCTGGTTGACCTTGTCGCAATTATCATAGGTCCGGTACGGCACCGAATCGCCCAGATTGTATTTGGCGACGTATTCGAAGCCCTTCAGGATCCGGTTGTCATCGTAGCCGTATAAATCGTCGCTCTGATGCCAGGCCATTTCCAGAAAGGCGCCCAGCACGGCGGGACCCAGCAGGGCATGGCCTTGATCGCGACCGCTTTCCTGCCATTGCCCCAATCCCCCTGGATGCAGGTACCAGACCACGTTCTGGACGGATCCGTTGCCGGCCCCATGCTTGAAATACTCCACGGCCTCGCCGTAAATCGCCCGGTTGTCGTTCAGGATTCCGATGCTGATCATGGAGGCCATATTGACCAGATCCCAATTGGCCCAATAATGCGAGATGCAGGCCCCGTGATGATCGGCCAGGAAATCGTGGTTCATGGGATAGAAAACCGTATCCATCATGTTCCGGAACCGGGCGAAATCCGCATCGGCCCAATGGTCATTGCCCCGCATCAATTCCGCGGCGTTGGCCAACTGATATCCGTATATCCCGGCAGCCAGGAATTTATCGGTGGTGCCGTCGATTTTTTTCAAAGTCGAAGACCAGGCGTTCAGGATGCGGAGGGCGGCGTCTCGGTAAAGGGTATCCGCATCGGAATGGGCGCCGGCCATTTCGGACGGGCCGGAAGCGATGCGCCAGCGCAAGGCGAGCGCGTAAGCGGCGGCGGCATCGTTGTAAAGCCTGGAGTAATTCTCCGGAGTTCCCGTGCCGCGGTAAACGGTATCCACGGGTCGGGGGGAGTAGGCGGCGGAAGCGTGGGAGTTGGCGATGAGGCGGTTCCAGCCGGAAAGCCAGGGCTCCTGCTTGGCGAGCTGCATGGATTGCATGCGATCGATATCCGACTGGAGATGGAGCATGCCCGGATGCACGAAGGCGAGCGAATCGCCTGCGGCGGAAAGCCTGGCGGAAGCCGTCCCCATCACGGGGTTTGCCGCTCCGATCCCGACCGTGGCTAAAGCGACGCTAAAAACCGCTCCCGCCCCGAGCCTGCGGGCCAGGCGCCAAGTGGCGGGTTTCATGCGATTCCTCCCTATCATCAAGCGCCCCCTACAACATAACCTGAGTTTAATCCTGGCCTCTCCATAAGGTAAGAGGGAATCGCGGAGCGCGCCTTGCTTTCCTTCACGCATGGGAGCGGGGACGGGAATCCGGATGGACGGGGAGCGCAATGCGGAGGTGATTGCCGTTATTGGGGCCGCGGCCTAAATTGAAGACATGGGCAAATACAAGGCTGCGATTTTCGATTTGGACGGGTTGCTGATCGATAGCGAGCCGGTATGGATGTGGGCGCAGATGAAGGTGTTCCGGGAGCGGGGCTTGGAGCTTACCGAGGCGATGCAATTGGCGACCACGGGGATGCGCATGCATGAGGCCATCCTGGCCTGGCGGGGTTATTTTCCAGGGTCTGAAATCGATCCGGCGGCGTTGCGGCAGGAACTGCTGGATCTGGTCCGCGGGCGCATGCTCGCCTCGGGCCAGGCCAAGCCGGGGGCCTTGCAAGCGGTGGAGTTTTGCCGCCTGGCCGGCTGTCGGCTGGCCATCGCATCGTCGTCCATGCCGGAGATTATCACCGCGGCGGTGGAGCGTTTGGGGGTGAGCGGCAGTTTCCAGGCCTTGGTATCCGCGGAAGGGGAAGCGTATGGCAAGCCCCACCCCGCCGTGTACTTGTCCGCGGCCGCGCGTTTGGGCGTCGAGCCGGGCGAGTGCATCGCCTTCGAGGATTCGGTGTTCGGAGTGCAAGCCATCAAGGCGGCGGGCATGTTCTGCGTGGCGGTTCCGGAAGCGCATAACCTCGGCCGTAAGGAGTATGCCATCGCGGACAGGATATTCGCGTCGCTGGAGGATTTCACAGTCAGGGAATTGGAAATGGGGATTCGGGGCTAAAGGCTGAACTAGAGGCCGGGGCGAGGGGTGGGTAAGGGCGCCAAATCCGATACCCTGGCCGATTCATTAGTGAAATGAAAACCGGATTTTACCGGCTCAAAACTATGGATTTTGATTCCCTGGAATTTTTTGTTTGTAATGAATAAATGTAGCTTCCCACAGGCACCTCTTCGTCGGCTTCATTCCTTCCATCCCATGAAAGGGTGAGCGACTTTTGACGCGTATATTCGCTGAACAGGGTACGAATCAGTGCCCCTTTCAAATCATGAACGGAAATCGTAACGTATCCGTCTTCCGGAATGGAAAACCGGACCTTCGTCTGAGGATTGAATGGAATGGAGATATTCATTTTTGTTTTTCGCTGGGCGTCGAAGGCCTTTTTACTGATGCCGTTTGATTCGCCAAGAGAGTATCTCCACACGCCCGCGCCTGATACGTACATGAGCGAATCATTTATTTTCCGGAACCGGTTCAAACTGTTTCCGATAGTCAGCGGCACCCACGTTTCCCCGCCATCCGTCGTTTGTTTCGGCTGAGCCGTGGATCCCCCTGCCCATCCCAGCGTGTCGTTGAGAAAGCCGATCCCTTGCATGAAATATCCGGTTGCGGAGAATTGCTTTGGAGTCCAGGTTGCTCCGCCATCAGTCGTTTTCAAAACGTAGACGGGAGAAAGGCCACCGTCCCGCTGTAAGCTGACATAGCCCGTTTTCCGGGATGGAAACACGACTTTCCAGGCCCATTCATTCGTGCGGGTGGCGACATAGCTTGTATCCCAGGTATCCCCTCCGTCGGCGGTTTTCAGGATTATCGCTTGGGATTGTTGGTGCGTTACATTGGTGAGCCCGACGGCAAAGCCGCTATCCTCGGTGAAAAAATGAACGTCGACCAACCCCGCCGCATAACCATTCATGTTTTTCGCGTTCCAGGTTCGTCCTCGATCCGTCGATTTATAGAACCATGCCGGTCCGCGCACCCGGCCGACCGCATAGAGGGTCGAATCGTTAAACACCTGCATGCCGCAAAAACCCCGTCGAATCACGCTGCTGGTCAATTGCGGCTCCGGAAGCCAGTTAAGGCCTCCATCAGTCGTTTTATACAGTATGACGGAATCCTTGGAATCATTCGGATGCCCGATGGAGTCGCCCCAACCCAGCGCGCCAGCGAATCCGGTCAACGAATCGAAAAAACCCACCGACCGGAAATGGGTAAGGTTCGTCTTGTCCAGTTGCTTCGTCCAGGTATTCCCCCCGTCCGATGTTTTATGGATTTGGCCGATACCGTTGACCGCCCAGCCCAGGGTGGGAGTCAAGAAAAAGATATCGTTGATTCTTGAAACGTTCGCGGCATAGTTGAAATTGGTGGCTTCCCATTTTCCGGACTGCTGCGCGAAAGGGAACGAAGCAAGAATGCCGATTGTTAGCAGAATGCTTTTCATTTTCGAATTCATGGCAGGATTTTATTTCCGTTTCCAGGTAGAGGAGAGGAAATAATTTACCTCTTCCGAGGCAACCAGGGTAACTTTACGGACTCGGTCTGGCTGCTAGGGTTCTACCTGGCCGAAGCCAGCCCGAATTCCTGCATCGCCGGAAGGAAGTTACGGTTTTCGTGGCCGGGACGGCTGAGCTTGGTGAGGGCGAAGCGCTGCAGGGGATGGAGCGCCGCCCAAGCAGGTTGCGGCAGTTCTAGACCCACGGCCCGAGCTTGTTCGGCCACTTGCGCCGGCACCTGGGACGGGTCTTCCCAAATGGCTTCGGGGAGTTCCGGAAGCATCGAGGGGCGGGAGCCGGAGGTCTTTTCCACCAGGCGTGAAAGCGCCTCGTTGTAGGCCCGCATTTCCGCCGGGTCGCGGCAGGAAGTCCTCGCCAGCGCTAGCCGGTCGGTTTGGCCAAGTTTAGCCCATTCGTTGAGTTTGAGTTTTATCCCTGTAACGTCCAAGCGCAGGCGGACCGCCATGGGTATGCAGCGCAGGGAATCGACGAAATCGGCCTCGAAACCAAAGAAGGCGGAATCGCCGTCCGCTTGGTTTTGCAACTCCTGGTTTTGCTGCATCAGGCCTGCTCCCTTTCGATCCGCACGGCGCAATGCTTGTAGGATGGCTGGCGCGAATGGGTGTCGAAGGAAGGGAAGGTCAGGCGGTTGACTTCCACGTCGTGCATGGGCATGAACAACTGGCCGGGTTGCACGGTGGAGGCGACGGCCGCGCGCGCGCGCGCTTGGCCGCGCAAGGATTTCACGATCACCCAATCGCCGGAGGCGATTTTGAGGCGGGAGGCGTCATCGGGATGGATTTCCACGTAGGAGTCCACCGCGTAGAGTTTGCGCAGCACGGCCGATTTGCCGGTGCGGGTATTGGTATGCCATTGGGCCGAAGAGCTGCGCCCGGTGAGCAAGGCGAAAGGAAACTCCGGGGTTACGGGTTCAGGGATGGGCTGGGGGGGGCCGAATTGGAATTTGGCCTTGCCGTCCGGATGGTAAAAGCGGCCGTTCTCGAAAAGGCGGCGTTCCTTGCCGATGGGGGCCGGGCCGGCCGGTAGGGCGGGGTTGGCCTTGCTGGCCGTGCTCACGGCGGATGCGTCCGGTGCCAGGGCGGGCATCGGGCCCGGCGCCACTGCCGACGCCACTGCCGGATAAGGCCATTGGATGCCGCCTTCCTCATCGATCATCTTATAGTCGCGGATGCCGGAAAAATCGCAAGGGCGGCCGACGCTGAGCTTGGACATGACCTGGAAGGTTTGCTCGGGCGTGTCCATGTCCTTTAATACCGACTCGCATCCCCAGTATTTGGCGATGAGCTTGAAGATGTAGAAGTCGGCGAGGGCCTGGCCGGGCGCGGGGGAGACTTTCTTGAACAGGCCCAGGCGGCGTTCCGAGTTGATGACCACGCCTTCCTTTTCGCCCCAGCAGGCGGAAGGCAGGATCAAATGGGCCAGGCGCGCGGTATCGGTGTCATGGTACATGTCCTGGACCACGAGCAGATCGAGCTTTTGCGCGGCGCGGCGGAACTCTTCCTGATCGACCCAGGAATGGGCGGGATTGGTGGCGATGATCCACAATGCCTTGATGCGGCCTTCCTTCACCCCCGTCAGTATTTGATCATAAGCGAGGCCGGGCTTGCGCTGGATGTCTTCGACATCGATGCCGAGGATATTGGCCACTTCCTGGCGATGGAGCGCGTCCTGGAAATTGCGGCCGCCGGGAAGTCCGGAGGTGTTGCTGAAAAGGCGTGAGCCCATGGCGTTGACCTGGCCGGTGATGGAGTTCGCTCCCGTGCCGGGCTTGCCGATATTGCCCGTCATCAGGGCCAGGTTGATGATGGCCTGGGCCGTGCGCACGCCTTCATGACTCTGGTTCACGCCCATGGTCCACCATAGGGACACGCGCTTCCCTGGTTTCAGGGAGCGGGCGAATTCCATCAGGCGCGCTTCGCCCAGTCCGGTGATGGCCCCCACGGCGGCGGGGCCGAAGGTTTTCACATGCTCGGCGAATTCGGCGAATCCGGTGGTATTGGCCTCGATATAGGCCTTATCGATCCAGCCCTCGCGGATAAGGATATGCGCCAGCCCGTACAAAAGCGGAAGGTCGGATTTGGGCAGCAGGGGATAATGCTTGGTGGCCGCCAAGGCGGTTTCCGTCTGGCGCGGATCCACCACGATGATCTCGGGCTTGCGGGGGTTCATCATCACGCGTTCCCACATGATGGGATGGGCGATGCAAGGGTTGGCGCCGAAGAAGACCAGCACGTCCGATTCCTCATAATCCTTGTAGGAGAACGGGGGCGCGTCGAATCCGAAGGATTGCTTGTAGGCCACGTGCGAGGTGGCCATGCATTGCCGGGTATTTGCGTCGCCGTGCAGCAGGCCCATGCCGAACTTGGTGAGCACGCCCAGCATGAACAGTTCTTCCATCGGGATCTGCCCCGTGCTCAGGAAAGCCACGGATTCCTTGCCGTATTTGGCGATGGTGGCCTTGATCTTGTCGGTGAACAGCCGCAAGGCGGCATCCCATTCCACGGGAACGAGTTTTCCGTCTTCGTCCCTTACCATCGGCATGATGGCCCGGTTGTCCGCCTTGAGAGGCGTCAGCGCTTCCCAGCCTTTGGGACAGGCCATGCCCAGATTCACGGGGTAATCGGGATCGGGGGTGAGGTTGACGGCCTTGCCGTCCTTCATATGGATCTTGAGGCCGCACCCGGTGGAACAGAATCCGCATACCATGGAGGTGGTGGAATCGGGTTGCAATCGATCGGGGGTTTTACCCAACCCGAAACGCCCCGGCGTCAGCACCATTTCGTGGGTGAGGCGGCCCTCCCGCTGGCGCATCAGATCGGAGAACTTGTCCTTAAAATCCATGATCGGAAATCCCCTCCGGTGACCGGAGTATAGTTTTTTTGTCCCGTTCCCGCTATGAAGGCGCTTAGGCGCCGGGCATGCGAGGCGGCACGCAGGCCGCGAAAAACAGGTAACGTTCCAGGCACTCCCCCGCCAGCAGCAGGGTGGCGGCCAGGGCCGCGAAGATCACATCGAAGGAACCGGTTCCGGTATAACCATGGTACAGCCACAGCACCGGCAGGAGGAACCCTCCCGCAAAACCGGCGTTGAAGCGCCAGATGTTCTGTAAACGGAGTTCGCCGCGCAGCAGCATGGCGGCCTTCTTCAGCGGGTTGGCTTCTTGATCGTCCAGGTGGCGGTGGATACCGGCTTCGCAACCGAGCTTGGCGATGATGCCGAGCGGCAATGCCAGGATGAGCGCCCGCGCCAGATGATGAAGGGTACCCGTCAGCGGGATGGCTCCCGATGCGTCGAAGCCGGCGATCACCAGCAGTATTCCCGCCAGACCGGTGAGCGCGCCGGACAGGAAGAATTTCCCGGCCGTGAGGCGCGTGGCCCACATGGCCCGGGGCGTGTCGCGGTAAACCATACCGGAGCAATGCACCGCAAGGAGGGCGGAAAAGGCCAGGACAACGCGCAACCAAGGAGACGATCCGTACGCGCCCCAAAGCGCGATGGCCCGGGACCAAGGCGCCAGGGAAGAGGCCGGACCGATATGGGCGGCGACGGCGGAAAGCACCGTGGCGGCGGCGGCGAGGGCGCCAAGGCCGCCCATGAGTCCGAAGGCCACGATTTCCCGGCTCAGCCAGGAACGGCGGAATCCCAGCATAGCGCGGAAGGCATATAAGGGACGGCCCAGATGCATGACGCTGATGGCGATGGCGAGCTGCATCAAGGCGGCGCCGAGCACATGCGATACGGCCTGGAACAGCGGATCCATGGGGAGGAGGCCCGTGAGCGAACCCGCTTCCAGGGCGACGATGAATCCGGCGGCCATTTGGGAAAGCGTAAGCATGAAGATGAGCGGATAATGCGCTTTTTCCTTTTTGACCTTATAGGCGTCCGCCGCTTCCATCCCTTCGGGGAATTTGCGCACGGTCTTATATCGCGTGGTGGGAAGGGTATAGGCGGGATCGGGCGCGCCCGGCAGGGCGGCGTATTCGGCGAAATTCTTGCGCACTTCAGCCTGGTCGACCAAGGTGATGCGGATGGCCTTGGTGGGGCAGGCCTGCACGCAAGCGGGCGCTTCGCCCACCTCCAGGCGGCCGACGCACATGTCGCATTTGCGCACGATTCCCTTGCCGTGATGATATTGGGGCACGTCGTAGGGGCACTTCAGAATGCAATATTCGCAGCCGATGCACTGGTCGTCCAGGTGCTTCACGATGCCGGTGATCGGATCCTTCTCATAGGCCTTGACCGGGCAACCGTGGGAACAGGCGGGCTCAAGACAATGTTGGCAGGCGGTGGTGACGGTCTGCTGCAAAGGCTTGCCGATCACGTTGTGGATAAGCCCCACCGAACGCCATGTCTCGTCCGTGTCCAGTCCGTTGAGGTTGTGGCAGGCGGTGACGCAGGCTTTGCAGCCCGAGCATCGATCCAGGTCCACTTCGAAGGCGTATTGCTGACCCGGGCGGGGTTTTTCCAGCGGTAAAAGATCCTTATAGTGGCTTTCCAGGCTCGGCGACCTGGCGGCCGTCGCCCCACCGGCCAGGGCGGCTCCGTTCAGATCGTGCATGCGATCATGCGCTTGGGAAAACCGTTCCACTGCGGTGAGGTTCTGCTGGTCCTCCAGGTAAGCCTCGATAAGCGAAGGCCCATCCCCCATAAAGCGCGCGAGCGACGGCCTGGCCGGGGCCGGAAATCCAGGAGGCTGGGAAGAGGGAAGGGGATCGGGCTTCATCTAATACACATCCCGTTGGTAGCGTTTTTCGTCCTTCATGCGGGCCAGATAGGCGCGCGCCGCTTCCAGATCCTTCCCCGTTTCCTTGGCGATCACCTGTTGTAATGCTTCGTCCACATCCTTGGCCATGCGCTTGGCGTCGCCGCAAACGTAGAAATGCGCGCCTTCCTCCAGCCACGCGAATAGCTCCCGGGAGCGTTCCAGCATGCGCGTCTGCACGTAGATTTTCTCTTCCTGATCGCGCGAGAAGGCCAGATCCAGGTTGGTGAGGAAGCCGGATGCCTGCATGGCCACGAATTCCTCGCTGTAAAGGAAATCGTACTGCCGGTGCTGGTCGCCGAAAAAGAGCCAGTTCTTGCCCGTATCACCCAGGTTACGGCGTTCCTGCAGGAAGGCGCGGAATGGGGCAATGCCGGTGCCGGGCCCGACCATGATGACGGGTTTCCCCGCCTCCGCGGGTAGGCCGAAATGCGCGGCCGGTTGCACGAAGACGGGCAAGGTCATGCCCAAGGGCACGCGTTCGGCCAGGAAAGTGGAGGTCACGCCGCGGCGCAAACGCCCGCCGGCCTGATAGCGCACCACGCCCACGGTCAAATGCACTTCGCCGGGATTCTCCTTGGGGGAGCTGGAAATCGAGTACAAGCGGGGCGCGATTTTGCTCAAAGTGGATGCCAATTGCTGCGCGTCCAGGCGCGTATGGGAGAAATCCTGGAGCACATCCAGCAAATCCCGATCGGACAAGTAGGGTTTTGCCTTGGCGCCGTCGGCGAAAAGCAGTTCCGTCAGGCGGCGCTTGTCGCCCGGATTGCGGGTGGCCTCTTGCAGCACCTGGAGCAGGCGTTCGGAGCCGCGGCGCAAATCCAACCTGTTGATGAGGGCGGTGCGCAGGGTCATTTCCTCGCCGCCATCCAGGGTGACTTTCTCGCTGCCCAGGCAGTTGAGCGTGAGGATGATGCGATCTACCAGCTCATAGCAATTGCGCGGGAAAATGCCGAGGGCGTCGCCCACGCGGTATTCCAGCCCGCTGCCCAGCAAGGAGATGCTGATATGGCGGGTGTCCTTGGAGGATCCCTTGGCGTTGAGGGGATGGTTTTCCAGCAAAGCGGCGGGGAAAGGGTTCTTGCGCGAATAAGCCGAAGGCGTCTTGGCAGTGGCGGCGCTGCCGGAAAGAGCAGGGACGGCATGGCCGTTATGCGGGGTGGATCCGTTGGTATGCGGCGCAGGTGCGGCAGGGGAACCGGCACCCGCCGCCGGTGCCTCGGCGGAAACCTGGATCGCCAATGCGGCCATGACTTCGTCCATCCAAAATTCAGATTTCGCCTCGTAATCGGTGTCGCATTCGCATAAAGGAAGCAAGCGCTTGGCTCCCAGCCCGGCGAACCGCCCGTCAAGATTCTTGCCCGCCTGGCAGAAACGGGTGTAGTTGTGATCGCCCAGGGCCAAAACGGCGAAGCTGGCATGCGCCAGCGAAGGTGCGTCCGATCCCTTTAGCCACTCCCAGAAGGCCACGGCATTGTCGGGCATGTCCCCGTCGCCCCAGGTGCTGGTCAGCATCAGGATGCGGGTTTCCGAGGACCAGGAGATGTCCTTGAATTTTTCCATGCCTACCACGCGCGGCTGCAGGCGCACGGCGCCGCCCGCGAACGCGTGGGCGCGGACCTTGTCCGCCAGGGCCTGGGACAGGCCCTCCGCGGTGCCAGACTGGGAGCCGTACAGCACCAGCATGGGTAACTCCGCGGCTACCGGGGCCGGCGCCGCCGGTGCGCCGGATCCAGCCATGGCGGTGAGGGACGAGTTGGAAAGCCCGGCCAGGAAGCCGTTGAGCCACATCCGCTGTTCCGTGCTGAAAGGGGCCGATTCGGGAAGGACGGGTGATTTGAGCATTATCGCTTCTCCGTGGACGCGGTCGCTGCCGCGCCGTTGATGGCTAAAATGGATTCGCCGGCGCTGTCATCGGTGAATAGAGCGGTGATTTCCGCGTCCGTCAGCCGCATGGTAAAGGCGGTGAAGGTTTCGCGGGAACGGCGGTTGCCCAGGTACAGGGACAGTATGCGTTCGATTTCCGCGGGCACTTGCGCCACGGGGACTGAACGGCGCGCAGGCGCCGCCATGCGGCCTTCGGGGCCGTAGCCGCCGCCGATGAAAACATGGAAGCCCGGGCCTTTATAGGCTTCCGTATCCACGCTGGCCGCTATCAAACCGATATCACCTATGAAATGCTGGGCGCAGGAATGCGCGCATCCGGTGAGATGGATATTGACGGGCGCATCCAGGGCCAGGCGATCGCGCAGCCCGCGTAGATGGGAAGAAATGGCAAGCGCCGTGGATTTGGTGGGAGCCATGCCGAATTTACAGCCTTCCGATCCCGTGCAAGCCACCAGGCCGGCCTGGATGGGATCGGGTTCATGCGTCAACCCCAACTCCTCCAGGGCCTGTACCGCTGCGTCCATGCGTTCGGCAGGGATATCCGAGATAAGCAGATTCTGCCAGACGGTGAGGCGCAGGGTCCCGGAACCGAAAATGGTGGACAAGGCGGCCAGGCCGCGCAACTGTGGGACGGATAGCCGTCCCACAGGCACGTCCACACCCAGATAGCAGAGTCCGGGCTGCCGTTGGGGGTGAATGCCTAGATGTCCGCCCTTGTCCACCGGAGCCGCGAAGCGGCATTCCGCCGCCGGCAGGCGCCGGAGCGGGAACGGCAGGGATTTCTGCGTTTCGGCGAGGAACTTCTCGAAGCCCCAGGAATCCAGCACATATTTGAGGCGCGCGCGCTTGCGATTGCCGCGATCACCGTTCATGACATACACGCGTATCATGGCCGAGATGACCGGGATGCATTCCTCCGGCAGCAACAGCAATCCGGTGTCGCGCGCCAAGTCGCCGTGGCCCGTGATGCCTCCCAGGGCCACGCGGAAGTAGACGCCTTCCGCGATGCCATTCGCGGCGGCGCGATCCGCTTCCACGCGAACCGCCTTGAGACCGATGTCGTTGGTGTCTTCCAGGGTGGAGATAGAATTGCCGCCGTCGAAGGCCACGTTGAATTTTCGCGGCAGCCCGTACAGGCTGCGATCATGCAGGATGTGATGATGCAATTGCCGGCAAAGCGGCAGCACGTCGTAGAATTCGCCCGCGTCGATGCCGCAGGTGGGATTCCCGGTGACATTGCGGATGTTGTCCGCACCCGAACCGCGGGGGATGATGCCGGCTTCGTGCAGGTCGGTCAGCAACGAGGCCATATGCTTGCCGGGGATCTCCCGGATTTGAAGGTTGGCGCGCGTGGTGATGTCCACGTAGCCCCCGCCATAGGCTTCCGCCGCGGCAGCAACGGCTTCCGCCTGGTAGGCGCGCACATAGCCCGCCGGAAAGCGCAGGCGCGACATCATCGACTCCTGGGCCGGGGACACGTTCCACAGGCCATGGGTCTTGAAGCGGAAGATATCCTCCCCCTCGGGAAGCTTGCCGAGTGCGGACAGCTCCGCGATGCGCGGCCAGGCGTCCAGCGGATCGGCGTCGAACTTGATTTTCTCTTCTTTGGAAAGCCGCTTGCCGGACGCGAGCCAGGCTAATTGCGCCTCTTTGCCCGGCGGCAATTGCGAAACATCCACTGCCGGCGCGTCGCTCGCGGTGTTGGCCGGCGAAGCTGTTTCCGACTGCGCGACCAGGCCGCGCAGAAAGCCTTCCAGATATTGCTTCTGGTCAGCGGTGAATGCGGTTCCGAGGGCGTTCGTGGGTGTCAACTTGTCTTCTCCCGGCGGTCTAACTTCGCCGGCTAGGTCCTGTGCCATAGCCTCTCCTCCTGTTGCCAGGGGAATTTGCAATGGCCAAAGGTTCGGACGGACCGGAGACAGTTGGCTTGTGAGCAGTTGATTCATTGCAAAGGTCGTACCATGACCTATTTCAGGGGTTTACAGCAAATCCTTGCGAAAATGGAGTTAGCATCGCGGTTAAATGTTCCTCTGTGTTTCCATTAGTCATATTCTGTCAATCAGTGGAATTACAATCCCTGTCAATTTTGGGGTTTTTATTGGACTCGAAAAAGGAAGGCGAGGCCGCTGGGAGGGTTCGGGAAAAAGCCGGGGCCTCTTCCGTACTATATAGGGCCTACCCCGCAATGTTGCCATTGTCGCCAAAATTGGCCACTCCCTGCGTCTCATAACGAACAAAGCGCCGGACTGTCCCTAGGGTTGGCGCAGGGTTTGCTTTAGAAGGTTGCCAGGGAGATTCCATACATGCGTTTAAAAGATTTTGCCAAAGCTGGCCATGCGCCGACATTGTTTTCCGCTTTCCTGTATTTCGATATGAGCTTCATGGTCTGGGTATTGCTCGGTCCATTGGGGGTCCACATTGCCAAGGATTTGGGTTTGACGCCCTCGCAGAAGGGCATGATGGTGGCCATTCCGGTATTGTCGGGGGCCTTTTTGCGGGTTTTCATGGGCTTGCTGGTGGATCGCATCGGCGCCAAGAAGGCCGGATTGATCGGGCAAGGAACGGTGCTCACCGCATTGCTCTGCTCTTGGTTGTTCGGTCTGCATAGCTTGCATGCCGTATATATGCTTGGCGTTTGTCTGGGCGTGGCGGGCGCTTCCTTTGCCGTCGCCTTGCCGCTGGCCTCTCGCTGGTATCCGCCCGAAGCGCAGGGCCTGGCCCTGGGCATCGCCGGTGCGGGCAATTCCGGTACCGTGTTCGCCGCCTTGTTCGCTCCCGTGCTCGCCAATCATTTCGGATGGAGCAATGTGTTCGGCCTGGTCCTGATACCGCTTTCCATCACCATGGTGATCTATGCCTTTATGGCCAAGGACGCTCCCGGCACGCCGCCCCCGCAGAAACTTTCGCGCTATATCCAGGTGCTCAAGGAGCGCGACGCTTGGTGGTTCATGCTGTTCTACATGGTCACTTTCGGCGGGTTCGTGGGATTGGCTTCCAGCCTGGTGATCTATTTCAACAGCCAATTCGGGCTGGCTCCTTCCGTGGCGGGCTACCTCACCGCCGGTTGCGTGTTCTGCGGTTCCATGTTCCGCCCCATCGGCGGCACGGTGGCGGACCGGTTCGGCGGCGTAAGCGCCTTGCAGACCATGTATGTAGTGGTGGTGCTGGCCATGCTGGGCGTGGCGCTGCTCCCGACTTCGCTCACGCTGTCCCTGGTATTCTTTGGCCTCGGCATGATAGCGATGGGCATGGGCAATGGCGCCGTGTTCCAACTGCTGCCGCAGCGTTTCAAGCGCGAGATCGGCACCTTGACCGGCCTGGTGGGCATGGCGGGCGGCGTAGGCGGGTTCTACCTGGCCTCCTCGCTCGGGGCTTCCAAGCAATGGACGGGCGATTATCGCCTGGGCTTTCTCATGTACGCTTTGCTCGGCGCCGGCGCTTTCGTCATTCTCTTCAAGGTCAAAGTGCGTTGGCGCGCCACCTGGGGCTCCCCGGAAGTGGCGCAAGCGCGGGTATAGTTACCGACGGCGGTGGGCAGTCGATAGTATATGCCGGCGAGCGTGGTCAGAATCGGTTTCGTACCGCTGGTGGATTGCGCCCTTCTCGCCATCGCGCAGGAGAAGGGCTATTTCCGGCTCCACTCCCTGGACGTGGAGCTGCGCAAGGCGCAATCCTGGGCTCAGGTACAGGAAAAACTCCTGGCGCGCGAATGGGATGCGGCCCATTGCCTCATCACCATGCCCCTGCAATTCGCGCTCAGCGAAACCACGGAAGAGCCGCCCGTATGCTATGCCTTCACCCTGAGCCATAATGGAAACGGCATCACCCTCGCCAACCAATTCTGGAATGCCGGCGTACGCGATGCGGCCGGCCTAGCCGGCTGGCTGGCGCAAGGGCCGGAAATATCCTTGCGGTTGGGCGTGGTCTATCCCCGCGGCACGCAGGAATACTTCTTGCGATCCTGGCTGGCGCGCGGCGGATTGTCCCTGGGCCAGCGCATCTCCTTGACCATCATCGCTCCCCAGGAAATGGTGGGACGGCTGCGCAAGGGGGAGATAGACGGCTTCTGCGCGGGTGAACCCTGGAGCCGCAGGGCTTCCGCGTCCAAACTCGGGAGGCTGGTGGCGGAAGGCGGTACTTTGATGCCCGGACTGGGGGAAAAGGTGCTGGGCGTGCGCACGGCCTGGCATCGCGGCCATTCCCTTGAGCACTCGCGTTTGATTCGCGCCTTGTCGCAGGCATCCGTCTGGCTCCAGGATCGGGAAAACCGCGCCGAGGCGGTGGAGATCATCGCCTCCAAACACTATGTGAACACGCCCAAAACCGTGGTGGAGGGCGCGCTCGAGGGAGCGTATGATCCCAATCTTCCCAAGGACTATCCTGCCGGCATTACCAGCTTCCGGTCGCAGCCTCCCCATCTTCCCTCCCAAACCCATGCCCGCTGGTATCTGGATCAAATGCGCCTATGGGGTCACGTGGATGTTACTTTGGCGGAAGGGCTGGATCTGTCCGCCATTTGCCTCGAAGGGTTCCATCAATCCGTAGTCGCATCCTTGTCAGGAATTGTCGGCCAAAAAATCACACATGGTGCCAATCAATGATTCGGCCGGTGGAAATCCAGGTGTTACCCCCGGAATTGCGAAAAATAGACCGTAACAAGTCTTGGTACGCGCTTTGCTTTTTCATTCGCTGTCCGTGTTAAACGCCAACTGATTGTTAGCGGCAGTGGTTTCAACGGACCAATAAGACCGAAGCCCTGTGGGTTTTGGCTCTGCCGCCAACGATAAGCATGGGCGCATGTGCGCCAGGGTGAACCGCAAAAGCGGAGCCTATGCTTACTCCGGTCCGCCCGGGCTTTTGGACATACGAGCCGCGGCCCTATTGCAAGTGGCCGGAGGAGTATGCCCATGAGGTCGGTCTTTTGGATTGGTAAAAGTGGCGTAGGCGAAAGCCGAATGGGTCGCACCCGGTGCGTTCCCAACTATCACACCGCTCCCCAGCGGACTCCCGAGGCCGCCCTACCGTCCAACCGCGGAAAGGCATTCCCGGCCACGGGAGGGGATGCTCCCCATCCCCATCCCCCGGTAGGATCATGCCCTGCATGTCCCCTCCTACCGGGGGACCGCACCTTTTCACCAGCCATACATGTCCGCGCCATGGCGCGGAGTAATCAGATATCAACCAGGAGCCAGATAATGCCGGATGTTAGCTTTACCCTTTCCACCGTTTCCAAGCCGAACGCGCCCAAGCGTTCCTGGGTCTCAGCCTGCCTGGCCGCCGCCTTCGCCGTCATGGCGCTGGCGCCGGTTTCGTCGCGAGCTGAAGCGCCTAAACCGGAAGTCACCAAGGCCAAGCTTGGATACATAGCGCTGAACGATTTCGCGCCATTGGCCATAGCCAAGGAAAAGGGCCTATTCGCAAAGTACGGAATGCCGGACGTGGAGGTGTTGAAGCAGGCGTCCTGGGGCGCCGTGCGCGACAATCTGGAATTGGGTTCGGGCAATGGCGGCATCGACGGCGCGCATATCCTCACGCCCATGCCTTATGCCTTGACCTTGGGATTGGTGACCAAAGGCAATAAGCCCTGCCCCATGTACATATTGGCGCGTCTCAGCTACAACAATCAATCCATCTCCGTCGCTTCAAAATACATGGAAGACGGAATCGGCAAGGATGCGTCCCCATTCCGGCCCTGGATTGACGCCGCGAAAAAAAAGGGGAGCAAACCGCTTACCTTCGCCATGACCTTTCCCACCGGAACCCATAACTATTGGATCCGCTATTGGCTGGCCGCGGGCGGCATCGATCCAGACCTGGACGTTGCCACCATCGTGATTCCGCCACCGCAAATGGTGGCGAATATGCGGGTAGGAAACATGGACGCCTTTTGCGTGGGTGAACCGTGGGGACAGCAGCTGATCAACCAACGCATAGGTTATACCGCCGTGCAAACGCAGGAGATATGGAGGGATCATCCCGAGAAGTCCTTCGGCATGCGCAAGGATTGGGTAGATGCCCATCCCTTGGCCGCAAAAGCCCTGATCAAGGCCGTCATGGAAGCGCAGATGTGGTGCGACAAGCCCGAGAACGCCAAGGAACTGGCGACCATCCTGGCCCAGAAAAGTTGGATCAATTGCCAAGTCGAGGATTTGCTGCCGCGCATCCAAGGCCATACCGAATATGGCGATGGCAAGCGCAAGC
>JBDSWM010000228.1:0-4786 GCA_039926685.1 Fibrobacteria bacterium
GAAGTGACTGACATGCAGCGTTCGGTGAAGGGCGAGGTCGTGTCCTCGACCTTCGACGAGCCCGCCACGCGTCACGTACAAGTCGCTGAAATGGTTATCGAAAAGGCCAAGCGTCTGGTCGAGCACAAGCGCGATGTCATCATCCTGCTGGATTCCATCACGCGCCTTGCGCGCGCCTACAATGCGCTCGCCGGTAACCAAGGCAAAACCATGTCAGGCGGCCTCGAATCCAACGCGCTGCAAAAGCCGAAAAGATTCTTCGGCTCCGCCCGCAACATCGAGGGCGGGGGCAGCCTCACCATCATCGCTACGGCCCTGATCGAAACCGGCAGCCGCATGGACGAGGTGATTTTCGAGGAATTCAAGGGAACGGGCAACATGGAACTGATCCTGGATCGCCGCATCTCCGAGAAGCGCATCTGGCCCGCCATCGACGTGTTCAAGTCCGGCACCCGCAAGGAAGAATTGCTGATGACTCCGGACGATTTGCGTCGCGTATGGATCTTGCGCCGTTATCTGCAGGACCTCTCCCCGGTGGAAATCATGGAGTTCCTGGTGGACAAGCTCAAGAGCAGCAAGACCAACAAAGAATTCCTGGATTCCATGAATGGTTGATTTCCAGAACATCGGCGTGCTGGGCTGCGGCAACATGGGCGCCGCCCTGGTGCGCGCTCTGGTCGCTTCCGGCACCGCGGCCGCCAAGGATGTTTACGTTTACGATACCCTGGCGCCCGCCATGGAAACCCTTAAGCGGGAGCTGGGCGTGCAAACCATGGTCCAGGCCCATGACCTCCCCGATCGCTGCGATGTGCTGGTCCTGGCCGTGAAACCCCAGATTTTCCACCATATCGCCCCCGGCCTCAAGCCGCAAAGCGGGCACAAGGAACGCGTGGTCCTGAGCGTGATGGCCGGCGTCACCAGCGAAACCATCCGATCATACTTCCCGGAAGACTACCAGATCGTCCGCGTCATGCCCAACCTGCCCTTGTCTGTGGGGGAAGGCGCCACCGCCATCCAGACGGACGGCATTTCGGAAGCCACCTTGCTCCTGGCCGAGCATATCTTCAAGGCCGCCGGACGTACCGTGCGCGTTACCAGCGGCCAGATGGACGCGGTCACGGGGCTTTCCGGCAGCGGGCCGGCCTATGTTTTCGAATTCCTGGAAGGCCTGATCCTGGCGGGAGTAAAAGCGGGCCTGGCCAGGGACGTCTCCACATCGCTGGTGCTGCAAACCGCCAAGGGCGCGCTCAAATTGCTGGAAAGCGGCAAAGAGTCCCCGTCCTCATGGTCGGCCAAGGTCAGTTCACCCGGCGGCACCACCATCCATGGATTGCATGTCCTGGAATCGGCCGGTTTCAAGGGCATCCTCATCGCCGCCGTGGAAGCGGCCGTATCCCGCTCCAAAGCCCTGTCCGGCAAATAACCCGCTTTTTCCATCGGGTTGCCTCTCCCGGGGTGGGGAGGGTTATAATATCCAGGTGAATTCCACCCGGAACCGGCGGCGCGGCGCCTCGCAAATCCTCGCTTTCCTGATTTTGGCTTCATCGGCGCCCGTTTCGGGGAAGATCGCCGTGAGCGTCCTCGGCGCCTATGTGGAAGGCCGTGATTCCGTTTTCAACGAAGGCCTTTCCCGGGACATGGGTCAGTCCCTCGCCGATGATACTTCCCTGCTCGTCTTCGATCTCCGTAAAAAGAACGCCCATTCCCTGGACTATGCGCATGCCAATGGGGGTATCGCGCAGCAGGCCCTCCTCTCGCCCATGAACACGAACCAGGTGAAATGGGGCTTGATCGCCGAATGCGCGGAATTGAAGGAGGAATACCGCTGCCAGTTGCAAACGGTGAACATGTTCACCGCCAAGATCGGGGAGCCGGATACCTTGCACATCCTATTGGAAGCGGGGGAGAAGCGGAAGCTGTTCTCCCAGGCCATCGTCCGCCCCTTCCAAGCGTCTTTCTCGGGAAAGGCCGATGCCCCGGCCCTGGGCATCCTGAAGTTGAAGGTGCCAGCCAATCCCGCCATGCTCATACGCGGTCTTGCCATCCTTCGCAAGGGGGCGATCTCGGAAGTGCCGGCGGGAACCACCTTGATCATCGGCGACGCCCCCCGCCTGCTGGTGGTCAGCATGGAGAACGTCAACTACGTGCTCTATCCCAATTCCTCCTACACCTACCTGCTTCCCAAGGTCTTGCAGCTGAACCAGGGCAGCTTGGGGATCTTCAAAGGCGTGGATTCCGCTTCCGTGGAAGGCCGGCTCCGCCAGGCCACGGCCTTGGACCAGAGCAATCTGATCTGGAGGACATTGACCCAAGTGGCCGCGCTGGACAGCAGCAACCTGCTTTGGAAGGGCCTGGGCAAAGTCACCTCTCTGGACAGCCACAATCTCATCCTGAAGAACCTGCAAAAGGTCACATCCCTGGACAGCAACAATGTGCTGCTCAAAGGGATCGGCAAGGTGACTGCCATGGACAGCAGCAACCTGCTTTTGCGCACGCTCACCCAGGTGGCGGCCATGGATAGTTCCAACCTGGTCTGGAGGGGACTGGGCCAAGTCTCCTCCCTGGACAGCAACAACATGATATGGCGCAAACTGGGGGAAATAGCATCGTTGGACAGCAACAGCATTTGGCGCAAACTGGGATTGCTCGCCTTCCAGGACAATAGCGTGGTGCTGACGCCATCCTTCATCGCCCGCGGCCAGCCGCAAGCGGTGATGTTCCGCCACGAAGGCAGCACTTCCACCATGGAGGTGGTCAAGGGAAGCATGGCGGCGCAACCGCTGCTGAGTTCCCAGGAACCCGTCGCAATCGGCGCTTTGCGTTCGGGGCGTACGCGCGGCTATTCCCTTAAGCAGGAACGCTTGAATCAATCGCGGGCGGATCGGATCCTGCGCGATTTCGAATCGGTTGATCCTGCCCGCGGCTCGCGTTCCTTCGCCATGTTCCTGCCCGGGAAATTCTTCGGGGCCGGTTCGGCCTTACGCACGGCGGATAAATCCGTTCAGGCCTTTATGGCGTCCGAAGCCCGGGAAATCGACCTGGAATTGGACGTTCTCTCTTCCGAGAAAGAAGGGTGGAGCGAATTCGGGAGCACCTTCCATACCGGCTCCCAGGAGTCGGGCTGCTACCTCTGCAGCCCCGATCGGCTAGGCCCATGAAATGGACGCGGGCGCTCGTTTCCATCCTCCTATGGGCCGGATGCGCGCGCGGGCAAAGGGCGGATTCGGCCGAATCCCCGCAAGAGCATGGCTTCCCATGGATTGCGCGCAGCTCCGTGGACGCGTTCTACCTCGCATCTCCCGCCGATGAAGCGGCCGGGAGCCAACCGTACCAGATCAGCTTCTACCAGGGGTTCACCATCCAGTCGCTGACATTCGCTTGGTTCCATATCGGCTTGCGATCGCGGGAAACCCTGGCGCCGGGATTGTCGCAACCCTATCGCGAACCGTTGGACCTTAAGCTGCAAGCCAGCGTGGAGGTGCTGCCCGATTACCTCTACGCCACCTTGGGAGGCAATATCCCTCTTTACGGGGACAGTATCGCCGTGGCGGACTCCCTGGCATTGTACGGCGCCACGAACGGATATAGCCCCATGCCCAATTCCGCCTTCCTGTCCCCAAGGGCGCTGCAAGGCGCGATTTTCGGCCGCTATGCCTGGACCAATTGGACCTTGCTGGGCAGCTTCGGGTATGCCCGTCCCACGCTTTTCCATTTGATGCAGGACAGGGCTTTTTTCCCGGCGGCCTATTTCGACGCGAGCGGCAGGGTGGTTTACCAGACCCGCGCCGGGCGCCATCGCTGGGACGCCAAGGCGGTGTTTTACGGGGACGAAGGCAATGATATCCGCATTCCGGCCCACAATGAAGGCGACCTGTACCAGTTCCGTTATGAATACCTCAAATCCTTCCGGCGCGTGGCTTGGCAAGGCGGAGTAGGCGCGGCGGTGAAGATGCCCGATGCCAATCGCCGCTTGAAATTGAAATCCGATTTGGAACCCCCGGATAGGGATGACAATCTGCAGCGGGCCTACCTGGAGCTGTCCATGGCCTGGGCTCCCGATCCTGACATCCTTTGGCGGGCGCATCTGGCTCCCAAGGCCATCTTCACCTGGAACGGATCCGAAATCGGGCATGAAACGGAAGCGGGGCTGGGAATGGCTTTGAAGCTATGGGAATACCATCGTATGCGCGTGGCCGGAACCGCGTTGTACGGCCGGCTGGCGGGGCGGTCTTATGCCGGTTTCGGCCTGCATGCGGAATTCGCATTCCGGCATCTCGGCTTCCAGGATAGCGAGGAAGCCGCCGATCAGGGAGTGGCGGAATGATGCGCGCGGAAGGGCCGGCATAATCATGGAAGACGTGAAGCAATGGTTCCGTGGAAGCTTGCCCGCCAGCATCGAGGCTTTGAAGACAGCCAGGAAAACCATCGCCGTATCAGCCGATGGCATGGATTCGGTGCGCCGTATCGCGCACAGTCTCAAGGTCTCCGCGTCCGGATACGGATTCAGGGGCTTGGGGGTTCCGCCCTGGATGCGCGCGATGAGGGCGCTCGGGTCGTCGATATCGTCGCTCGTGGGGATGAGGTCGGGGTGCGACCACAGGGAGTCGCGCTTGTCGTCGCCCACGGCGTCGCTCAGCTGCTGCCACATCGCCGCCGCCTCACGCAGGCGGCGCGGGCGCAGTTCGAGCCCGACCAGGGTTGCGAACGCCGACTCGGCCGGACCACCCGACGCGCGCCGACGGCGCACCGTCTCGGCGATCGCGCCCGCCTTCGGAAGGCGCGTCGT
>JBDSWM010000229.1:0-16770 GCA_039926685.1 Fibrobacteria bacterium
TAGACGATCGCGGGATCCAACGCATGCTCAAGGAAGTGGACACCAAGGAGCTGGGCCTGGCCCTGAAGGGCGCCAGCGATACGGTGGGGGACAAGTTCTTCAAGAACATGTCCAGCCGCGCCGCCGAGATGATGAAGGAAGACATGGCCTTCATGGGACCGGTAAAGGTGAAGGACGTGGAGGGCGCGCAGCAGCGCATCGTGGACATCGTCAGGCGCCTGGAAGACGACGGGGAGATCGTGATCTCCGGACGCGGCGGCGACGACGAAATCGTGGTTTAGGGGATGCAAGGAGCGCCTTAAGTGGAATCCAGATTCGGTATGCAGGCGGGCGGGTTGTCCGGCCGCGATAAGCAAGACGCCCCGCCCGACGGGCCCGCCCGGGTCGTGAAGCAGGGGGATTGGGGCGCGGTGTCGGATACCGGCATGAAGGGCTTTCCCATGACGGCGTTCAGCATGCCCGGAAGGGCCATGCCGAAACCCAGCGAGTCCGATCTCAAGGTCGAAGAGTTGGGCCGCCAGGCCCGCAAGGCCGAGCAGGCCCATAAGCAGGCGTTGGAAAAGGCCGTACGGGCGGGCGAGGATGCCGCCAAAGCGGCGGAGGCGCGGGGCCGCGAGGAGGGATTGCGGGAAGGGGAAAAGCGATCCTGGGAGAAATACATGGAAGCGCTGGAAGAGCTGCGCGGGAACTCGGCCATGGCCTTGGACGCGCTGTCCCGGGAAAAGGCCTCCTTGTTCCTGGAATTCGAAGGCCAGATCCTGGAGCTGTTCTCCGCTTCCGTGCACCGCGTTTTCGAAGGGCTGGCCCAGGATCATGCCGAAGCGGTGTTGCCGCTCCTGCGTAAGGCCGTATCCGCGTTGGGCCAGGTCACCACCATCACCTTGAAGGTCAACCCCGCCGATTTCAAGACCGTGCAGGAGAACCAGGATTTTTGGTTGCCGGTGGACGCGGGCATGAAGGATATCCGCGTGGTATCCGACGAGCGCATCGCCAAAGGCGGTTGCTTCGTGGAATCGGATTCCACCTCGGTGGGCATCCAGGCGGACGCGCTGGCCAACCGCATCGACGAGGAATTGAAGCGCATTTTCGCGGCCAAGGCGCAGGCCATCAAGGGGCCGGATTCGGTCGGGGACGAAGGCCCTTGACAGACGATCACGTCTTTTCGCCCTATGCCCAGGCCCTGGAGGCCATGTGCCTGGCGCCCATCAGGGCCAAAATCGTTCAGGTCATAGGTCTCGTGATGGAAAGCAGCGGGCTTTCCGCCAGCCTGGGCGAGATTTGCGCCGTGTTCGACGGCGCCGCGCAAGTGGGCCAGGCAGAAGTGGTGGGATTCCGGCGCAAGACCACCTTGCTCATGTCGTTGGGCCAATTGAACGGATTGAAACCGGGCATGGAAGTCATGGCCACCGGGCAGGTATTCAGCGTGCGGGTGGGGCCGCAATTGCTGGGACGCGTTCTGAACGGGCTGGGCGAGCCCATCGACGGGAAGGGCCCAATGCTGCTCCCGGTGCAGGGCAAAGTGAACAATGATCCGCCCAATCCGCTGGACCGCCGCCGCATTTCCGAGCCCATGATCACGGGCATACGCGCCATCGACGGTTTCCGCACGGTGGGCAAAGGCCAACGCGTGGGCCTTTTCGCCGGATCCGGCGTGGGCAAGTCCGTATTGCTCGGCATGATTGCCCGCAATTGCCAGGCCCAGATAAACGTGATCGCCCTGATCGGCGAACGGGGCCGCGAGGTGAAGGAATTCCTGGAGAAGGATTTGGGCCCGGAAGGCCTGGCCCGGTCCGTGGTGGTGGTGGCCACCTCCGACCAGCCTGCCCTGATCCGACTGAAAGCGGCCATGGTGGCCACCGCCATCGCCGAATATTTCCGCGATCAAGGGGCGGACGTGATGCTGATGATGGATTCATCCACCCGCCTGGCCATGGCGCAGCGGGAAATCGGCCTCGCCATCGGCGAGCCTCCCTCAACGCGCGGGTATACCCCTTCCGTATTCGCCTTCCTTCCGCGCCTGATGGAGCGCGCCGGCATGGGCAAAACCGGATCCATCACCGCCATCTACACCGTGCTGGTTGAAGGCGACGACATGGACGAGCCGGTGGCGGACGCGGTGCGTTCCGTGCTGGACGGCCATATCGTCCTCTCGCGCTCGCTGGCGCACCGCAACCATTATCCCGCCATCGACGTGCTCAAGAGCGTCAGCCGCTGCATGTCCGACGTAACCTCCAAGGAACATAGGGCGGCCACGGGCAAGCTGCTAAACGCCATGGCAGTCTATGCGGATGCGGAAGACATGGTGAACCTAGGGGCCTACGTGCGCGGCTCCAACCCGCATTTGGATATGGCCATTTCCCTCCATCCCGAGGTGGACAAGTTCCTGATCCAAAGCGTCGAGGACAAGAGCGAGCTCAAGTCCACCCTGGATAGGATATCCGCCATGGCGGGGGCCATCAAATGAAGAGGTTCGCGTTCGATCTGGAGCAGGTGCTGCGGATGAAGCGCTGGAAGGAAGAAGCGGCCAAGAAAGCCCTGGCCGTGGAAGTGGCGGCCCTGGAAGAGCTACGATCCCGCCTGGCCGAATTGCAAGGCGAACTGAGGGGGCTATGGGAATCGGATACCCAAGGAAGCGAGCCTCTCATCGATCATCTCGGCCGCTTGGGCATCCTGCAATACGCCCGGCATATGGGGACCCTCATCTCAGGCCGGGAAGGCGAAATCGCCGTTCAAGGCGGGCGGCTGAAGGAGAAATCCGATCTGCTCATGAAGGCGATGCAGGAACGCAAGGTGTTGGAGAAGCTGAAAGAGCGGCGCAAGGCGGAATACAGGGTGGAGCGCAACCGCCTGGAATACGCCAACCTGGATGAGGCCTCGGCGCGCTACCTGGGCCGGGCGGCGGCGCAGGAACATGATCTGAAGGAAGAGATGGGGCAATGAGAAGCCGGTTTTCATTCCCCTTCACTCGCCTGGTCTGATGCGGATGCGAAGCCTCGCCCTCTGGTTAGGGCTATGCGCCGCCGCGCCGGCCTTGGCCGTGGTGCATAGCGTCACGGATTTCCGCGCTGACAGCTCGGCCGCCGCCGGCGATCAATTCCGGCTGGATCCCGGCTGGGGCGACTCCCTTTTGCTGCAGCCGCAACGCTACCGCTACACCACCGTCAGGACGGTACGCCTCAGCGATGGCCATTACAACAACGGGGACGTGGGCTCAGGCCCTTTCGTTTCCGCCACGGGGCAGTATAAATTCAAGGTTATGTACATGATGTGGAAGGGCGTCACACATGATGCCGGTAGCGCGCCGAACCTTCCGGAAAAGACCCCGCGCGCCAACATCGTCACACGCATCATCGATTTGAGCCCGGATACGGCGGCGGTGTCCGATTCCGCCAAGGTGCTCGCGAACCAGGAGGTGAACACCGAGGTTCCGCCCAAGTTCAACTATTCGGTCAACAACGGGAATCCGCCCGCCCCCACCTATCTCAATTTCGCCGCCGAAGGGAACAAATACGCGGGTTATTGGTCATCCGGCGTCGGCTTCGGTCCCGTGCGGCGCATCACCCATCTGGATATTTCCGCTGCGACTTACGTTCCTCCGGATACACCCGCGGCCACAGGCGCTTTCGGCAAGATTTCATCCGCTATGATCCCCGGTTCCGGTGGCGACAAAACCGTCCTGGCGTATGAAACGAATTTCTCTCCCGGCAGGTTCCAAGTGCGTTGGGAGGATATCGCCGCCGGCACTTCGGTGGTTTCGCCCCAGGTATTGCGCACCACCCTTCCCGAAGACTTCGCCGTGGCCGCGGATTCCGCCGGGAACACCGTGGTGATATGGCGCGAAACGACCAACCTCTTTTATGCGGCATTCGACAGCACGCATGCGCAAATCCTGGGACCTGTGCTTGTGCGGGCCGGCGTGGCCTATAACGACAGCATCACCCATCTCTTCCGGCCCTACGCCGTGGCGAGCATGACGCGCGGGAACTTCCTCATCGCCTATGCGGCGGCCGCCGGCGGGTTCAGCGACATCTTCACGCAAACCCTGGCCTTGCCGGCCGGTACCCTGGGATCCGCCGTGACCGTTACGGCGGGAGACAAATACTGCCTCTTCCCGGATTTGGCCGTATCGCAAAACCGGGTGACCGTGGCCTGGTATTCCCGTTCAAATACGGGCGGTCCGCGCAGGATGATGGGAAGCATTTTCGCCAAAAGCGGCAATACCTTCACGGTGGCGGGTCGCACGGATATCGACTTGGCTTCGGAAAACATCACCTTCACGGGCGTGGCCCCGGGCTGGACTCGGATGCATTGGTTCAAAGCGGCGAACGTGGCCATCGACCCGGCCGGCAACGTAGTGGCGGCTTACGATAGCGGAACGCATGCCAAGCTCGCCCTGGTGCGCAATACCCCCATCTATTACGACTCCGCTTCTTTCGTGAGCAAAATCCTGAAGGTGGAGAATCCCGCCGTCCCGGCCTTCGTATTCAACCCGGCTTCGGACTCGGTGGTGTTCCTGCCTTTCCGCCCCACGGTCGCGGATACTTCCAAAACCCATCTCAAGCTCGCCCTTTCCGCCACCAACGCTTTTTCCGGCCCCGGGGCGGCCTTCCAATCCCTGCCGTCCCCGAGAAAAAGCGCGGCCGGGTTCTATCGCTACAGCGTAGACATGCTCTCCACCCTTACCGGCGATACCGGAACCACCAATCTCACCACGCCCAAGCTGAAAAGCCTCGATATCGAGTACAATATCAAGCCGGGCACGCCCGCGGTGGATTCCATCAAAACGGGCAGCCTCGCCTGGGCGGCCTATGACCCTTCCGCGCAATACCAATTGCTGCGTCGCAAGGATTCCCTGCGGATAGTGTGTTCGGGATTCGACGCAGATGACGACGGGATGGAATTCAGGATATCGCTCGGGAACACGGTGCTGAAGACGGCGACGGGAACGCGGACATCCCCGGGACATTTTTCCGCGACCCTGAGCCTGCTGCCCCCGGACACGCTGGCGGACCCGCTGATCCTTTCGCTCACAACCGTCGACGTTCAGGGCTGGAGCAGCCGTGCTTTGCCGCTCTCTTTCGCTTTCCGCAACCTCCCGCCCTCGCAAACCTTGATCGTCTACCGCAACCGCGGCCTGGATTCGGCCAACGTGTATCTCCCGGGCGGAGGGGGTGCCGACACTCTCGTCCCCGTGGACGGCGGCATGATCGCCATCCAAACGGGGGATTCGCTCACGGTGGAAATCCGCTATGCGGACGGCAATGATGCGGACGTAAGCGCCGCCTGGCTGCGCAACTCCACCCAATTGGGAACCCGCGTGCTGCCTGTGGGGGATTCCCTCAGCTTCCGGTTTTCACCCGATAACTTGTCGCCCGCCATAGACACCTTGGTGGCCAGCGCGGCGGACGAGGACACTACCGTAACCTTCAGGATACTGGTAAGGACCAATCATTCCCCCCAGGTGGATTCGCTCTTCCACTTTTCCTATTTGGCGAAGGATGGGGTCCTCAAGGTCGGGCCTTACGACCAGGTGAAGGATTTCGGCTCCGATAGCGGCCTGGTGGTGCCTTTAGCCCTGAGTTCCGTGATCAAAGGTGCGTTTTCCGACTCCGATGACGCCGTCGGGGACTCCCTTTCCGTGAGCTGGAGCGTCTGGGGAAAAACGCCCGGATGCCCTGAAGGAATGCTCTCCTGTTATCTCAAGACCGATTCCTCCCAGGCTTCCTCTTTGACGCATGCATTCACCCTCCAGGATCAGTACCTGACGGTCAGGATCACGGACGCGTTCGGCGCGTTCCTGGAGCGCAAAATCCGCCTTGAATATCCCGTCCTGGATACCTCCGGCACCGGCGCGGCCGGATTCTCCCAAGCCCTCAACGCCTTGCAGAACGGAATCGATTTCATCATCAACGCGGATGTGCATGACACCATTGTCAAGGCGGAAATCCTCAGCCAGGGCACGGCCCCGCTGCTCATCACCTCCGTCGCCACCAAGAACGATGATCGCAAGTGGCTGACCGTGGTATTGAAATGGTCCGGCGGTTCCCCTCCCCAGGCGGAAAGCCTGAGCTTTTCGGGGGCCACTAATGTGAACGCCATCGCCCCCGGCCAGGTCATTTCCTTGCTGGCGGCCTCTGCCCTGGAATTCGATTTTCATTTCTTCAGCGACTCGCTGCGGGGTGATTCCATCCTCACGGACACCTTGTTGGTGGGTACCAACGATTTTTCCAGTCCAGTGCTGAAAATCCCCTTCCGGCTACAGCATCATGATCTTCCGGTAGTACGCTTGGAGGTCCCGGGGGCACCGGGTACGGGTTCCGGATTCAACGCCGCCGGCCTTCCCGCCCTCGTGCCGGCGCGCTCCAACATTGCCATGGTTTTTTCGGAAACCGTGCGCCTCACCCGGCCGGATAGGGTATTCAGGGTCTATTCCTATCTCGACTCGGTGAAAAACCCGCAAGGCTTCTCCGTAATCCCCGGAGACTATGAATATCGGCGCCGGGCCTCCGGTTTGGCCAAAATCTCGGCGGCCGGATCCGATTCCCTGGCGGATACCCTGATTTTCACTCCCAGGTATGCCAAGGCTTCCGATTCGCTCAAGGCGCTGCCCCGGCCCGGGTATTTCATCTACCGCGATATCCTCCACATTGCCGTTTCCAACGATATCGTGGACCGAGCGGGCAATGCCTTGGATTTACGCTTGAATCGGAAGGTTCTCAATCCTGGAAGTTTGGACACGGTGTTCCAGGTCAGGGTGGATACCAGCCGCTTCCGCGTGCTCGCCTCCGAGCCCGCCCCGGGCGCCACGGGATGGAACCCGGAGGGAACCATCAAGGTGCGCTTCAGCCGCAAGCTGGCCAAGGGTCCGCCCCAGGGAGCGGATTCGCTGACCTTGTTGTCTCTGAACGCCTTGAAGGCCGCGGATAACCGCGCCATCAAGGTCTCTTCCATATTCCGATCCGGCAAAGTCTATGATTTCCAGTTCCTGTCCTTGGCGGATCATGATTCCAGCCTGCTGTTCCGCACGCGGCCTTTTCTCCCCGCGCTGGATACCGTGACGATTTCGCTTTCGGGCGGCATCCTGGACTCATCCGGACTGTCCCTGGACGGCGACGGCGATGATTTCCCGAGCTGGCTGTACGATCAGCGGGATAGCGTCGATGCGTACCGGTTCACCTTCGTCACGGCGGATGCGGACTTCTACGTATACCCCAATCCTTACCGCTTCGCGGATTCCCGGCATCGGGAAAAGGGCAGCATCACCTTCAAGAATCTCAATACCCTGAGCGGATACATCGCCGGCAATGACATCACTTTGCGCGTGCATACCATGACCGGTGACCTGGTCTACGATTCCCGGAAAGCCAACGCTCAGGCGCAGGCCCGCAAGAAGTTCGATACCAGCATCGATTGGGATTTGATGAACAGCAGCGGCAGTCTGGTCGGCACGGGCGTTTACATCTACTCCATCATGCGGGAAGGGACCAAGCTGCTTCGCAAAGGGAAAGTCGCCGTGGTGCGGTAAAGACTGGCGCCAGCGCCCCGACTTGAGGCATTTCCGGTAACCGATGGGACATCGCTTTGAACATCAAGGGGCTAGGGATTGGGGGCTAGGGGTTAGGGGAAAACCAAATAAAGAGCTCTTTTCCCTCCCTAACCCCTAAACCCTAGCCCCTAACCCCTCCTTCTGCCCCCTTTTTCCTAATTTATCCGCCATGATTGTGAACTCCATTCTCGCCAAGATATTCGGGACCAGCCATGAGCGCGAGGTCAAACGCCTGATGCCCAGGGTCGCAGAGGTCAACCAATTCAGCCCGGCCGTGGAGCCGCTGGACGATGAGGCTCTCGCCGCCAAGACGGTGGAGTTCCGCCAGCGCCTGGCCGAGGCCAAGACGTTGGACGATTTGCTGCCGGAAGCCTTCGCCGTGTGCCGGGAAGCGGCCGATCGCAGGCTGGGTATGCTTAACGTGCTCAACCCGGAGCTGAATTTCGATCTTTCCAAGCTCACCGGCGGCTCGCAAAAGCTGGTGCTCGAGGCGCGGGAAAAGCTGGCCGGCGGCCCGGAAGGCGACCCCGCTCCCGTGGCGCATCATACCCTTTTGTTCCCCGGATCCTTTTACGCGGAAATCCGCAAACTGAATCCCGAAAGCCGGTTTCCCTTCCGCTATCGTCCCTTCGACGTGCAATTGCTCGGCGGCATGGTTCTGCATGAGGGTAAAATCGCGGAAATGAAGACGGGCGAAGGCAAGACGGTGGTAGCGACGCTGCCCGTATACCTGAACGCCTTGGAAGGCAAAGGCGTGCACGTGGTGACGGTGAACGACTATCTGGCCAAGCGCGACGCGCAGACCATGGGCAAGGTATACCGTTTCCTCGGCCTCACAGTGGGCATCATCGTGCACGGGCTCAGCGAAGAGGAACGCAAGGCCAGCTACAATTCCGATATCGCCTACGGCACCAACAATGAATTCGGCTTCGATTACCTACGCGACAACATGGCGCATAACCTGGAAGATTGCGTACAGCGCGAGCTGAACTTCGCTATCGTCGATGAGGTCGACAGCATCCTGGTGGACGAGGCCCGCACGCCCCTGATCATTTCCGGTCCCGCGGAGCAGTCCACGGACAAATACAAGAAAGCCAACGAGGTAGTGCGTTACCTGGTCAAGGACACGCATTACACCCTGGACGAGAAGGAAAAGCACGTCTCGCTCACCGAAGAAGGCGTCAACGTCTGCGAAGAGAAGCTCGGGCTGGAAAACCTGTACGGCGATCTCAACGTTGAATGGGTGCACCATGTCCAGCAGGCGCTGCGATCTCACGTCATCTTCAAGCGCGACGTGGACTACATGGTCAAGAACCGCCAAGTGGTCATCGTCGATGAGTTCACGGGCCGATTGATGGAAGGCCGCCGTTATTCGGAAGGCCTGCACCAGGCCATCGAAGCCAAGGAGAACGTCCCCATCCAGCGGGAAAACCAGACTCTGGCCACCATCACCTTCCAGAACCTGTTCCGCATCTACAAGAAGCTGGGCGGCATGACGGGCACCGCCGATACGGAAGCCTCGGAATTCCAGCAGATCTACAAGCTCCGCGTGGTGGTGATCCCCACCAACCGCAACATGGTCCGCAAGGATCAGGACGATTTGATCTACAAGACGCGGCGCGAGAAGATCGAGGCCATCGTCGAGGACATCAAGGAACGCCATGCCAAGGGCCAGCCGGTCCTGGTGGGCACCGTGTCCATCGAGAAATCCGAAGAGCTGAGCGGCTTCCTGCTCAAGGCCGGGGTGCCCCATGAGGTCCTGAACGCCAAGCATCACCAAAGGGAAGCGGGCATCATCGAAGAGGCGGGAACCCGGGGCAAGGTGACCATCGCAACCAACATGGCGGGCCGCGGTACGGATATCCAACTGGGCGAAGGCGTGACGGAAACGGGAGGCCTGTACGTACTGGGCACCGAGCGGCACGAAAGCCGCCGCATCGACAACCAGCTGCGCGGCCGTTCCGGCCGGCAAGGCGATCCCGGCGAATCCCGTTTCTACCTGTCTCTGGAAGACGATTTGATGCGCATCTTCGGATCGGACCGCATCTCGCGCATCATGGACCGCCTGGGCGTGGAGGAAGGCGAAGTCATCTCCCATCCGCTGGTCAACCGCGCCATCGCCACGGCGCAGAAACGCGTGGAAGGCCAGAATTTTGAGATCCGCAAGCACTTGCTGGAATACGACGACGTGATGAACAAGCAGCGCACGGTGGTATACGGCCTGCGCCGCCGCATCCTCAAGGGCGAGGAGATCAAGGACGAAATCGAGATCCGCATCGAGGAAGCCGTCGAGCAGGTGGTTTCCCAATACGCCGTTGCCGGCAACTATCCCGAGAACTGGGAGCTGGACAAGCTGTATGCGGAATTGAAGCGCGCGTTCAACTTCGACTATGCCATCGCAGACGATGCCCTGCATTACCAGAGCACGGATCAGACCCTGGATCAGGTTGTTGAACTTGCGAACAAGCAATATGCCGCCATCGAAACCGCCATCGGCTCAGAGCAATTGCGGGAAATCGAACGCCAGGTATTACTGGGCGTCATCGATCATCTCTGGCGCGAGCATCTGTACGCCATGGATCATTTGCGCGACGCCACCCGCTTCCGCGGCTATGCGCAGAAGGATCCGTTGCAGGAATACAAGAAGGAAGGCTTCGCGATGTTCGCCACCACGTTGGAGCGCATCGCCATGGACGTGTCCCAGCGCATCCTGCATATCGATCCGGATTTCCTGCGCCGCCAGCAGGAGGCCATGATCCGCGCCCGGGAAATCGAAATGGAGCGCATGCGCCAAATGTCGTTTACCATGCCGGGCGAACCGGGTTCCGGCCCGGTGATGGAAACGTCCCAGGATGCGGTGCCTTCGAGTCCGCGAGAATTGCCTCCCGTGCAGATCCAGGCTTCACCGGCCCAGCCTTCGCGGCCCCGTCCGGCGCAAGCGCGGCCCATGGCGGCTCCCGGCCCCGCGCTGGACATCAAGAATATCGGCCGCAATGATCCTTGCCCTTGTGGCAGCGGCAAGAAGTTCAAGAAATGCCATGGAACGGATGCCTGAGTGGGTTTCCGGCCGCCAGTCCAGCCCGGCTTTTTCTCTTTGGAAGGCGTGGACGGGAGCGGGAAATCCACGCAATTGGCGCTACTATCCGAGGCGCTGAAACGTCAGGGACGGGACGTGCTCACGGTGCGCGAACCCGGCGGCACTCCCGTCTCGGATAAAATCCGGCAATTGATCCTCGCTCCTGAAAACGCCATCGTGCCGGCCGCGGAGCTTCTGCTATTCTCGGCCGCGCGCGCGCAATTGGTTTCCGAAGTAATCGCGCCCGCCTTGGCGGCCGGAAAAACCGTGCTCGCCGATCGCTTCGGCTGGTCCACCTTGGCGTATCAGGGTTACGGGCGGGGGATGGATCCGACCCCCATCCTGGAATTGTTCCGTATCGCATGCGGCGACATTTGGCCCAGCCATAGCTTCCTGCTGGATTTGCCGGTGGCCTCCATGCGCGCCCGGCTCGCGGATGCGGGACGTGGCGCGGACCGCATGGAAAGGGAAAGCGCCGCTTTTTTCGGCCGCGTCCGGAACGGGTATCTGGCCATCGCGGGCGAAAACGCGGATCGCTTCACGGTAGTGGACGGAAGCCAGCCTCCGGAAACGGTGCATCGCGCCCTTCTCGCGAAATTAACCGTCTTACTGGCCGATGGCTGAAATACGCCGAATTGCGAAATTTGTACATTCCCTGATATTCCGCTGAAGGCATATCGCAATATTCCCTGGCAGATGATAGAATCTTAAGTCACAGGTCCGGATTACCGTTCGGGTTAGGGTCAAAGATGAAGAAGAGCAAGTTCTACTATGCAACCGTGGGCGTTCTCATCGCGGGTTTCGCTTTCATAAGCAACCGCGTTCAGGCCGGCGGGGAGAAGTTCTATTCCGACCTCATACGCCTGGACAAGGTGGTCACCAAGATCAATGAGAACTATGTCGAGGACGTTTCTTCCGAGGAACTCGTCGACGCGGCCATAGGCGGCATCCGTTCCATCCTGGATCCGCATACGGCCTATTTCACCCCCAAGGATTACGAGGATCTCAAGGTCAACACCGAAGGCGAGTTCGGCGGCCTGGGCATCCAAATCGGCATCCGCGATCAGATCCTCACCGTGGTTTCCCCGCTGGCGGGCACTCCGGCGCATCGCATGGGCCTGCAGGCCGGCGACAAGATAATCCGCATCGACACCATAAGCACCCAGGGCATCAGCATAGACGACGCGGTGGAAAAGCTGCGCGGCAAACCGGGCTCCCCGGTGAAAATCCAGATCCTGCGCGAAGGCATGCCGGAACCGATGGAATTCAACATCGTGCGGGAAATCATCAAGATCGAAAGCGTCCCCTACGGCGCCATGATCAACGATTCGGTGGGCTATATCAAGATCACCCAGTTCGCCAAGCGCACCTCGGAGGACCTGGAAGCGCGCATCGGCGAGCTGAAGAAGAAGGACATGAAGTCCCTCATCATCGACTTGCGCGTGAATCCGGGCGGCTTGTTGAACCAGGCCATTTCCGTATCCGAGCTTTTCCTCGACAAGGGCCAGATGGTGGTGTACACCAAGGGCCGCGTGAAATCCCAGAACCAGGAATACAAGAGCCGCCGCAATCCCATCTGGACGAAGAAGATGGTAGTGCTGGTGAACGAGAACTCCGCCTCGGCCTCGGAAATCGTGGCCGGCGCCATCCAGGATTGGGATCGCGGCGTTGTGCTGGGGGAGACCTCTTTCGGCAAGGGATCGGTGCAGACCATCCTGCCCCTGGACGGCCAGCAGAACACCCTGAAGCTCACCACCGCTTATTATTATACACCCGCCGGCCGCTGCATCAACAAACCGGAGAACGCGGTGCGCTTCAAGCTCAAGGCCGCGGCGGGGGACACCTCCAAGAAGGACACGGCGTTTTTCTTCACCAAGGCCGGGCGCAAGGTTCTGGCCGGCGGGGGCATCACCCCGGACGTGATCCTGCCGGGACGGAAGTACACCCGCTTCTCCACCGAGCTGCTGCGGAAGACCATGTTCTTCAATTACGTGATCAAGAAGAGGTATGAGATCAACAAGAAGACCAAGATCACCCCGGAATTCGTGGTGACGAAGGACATCGTGGATGATTTCAAGAAATTCGTCTACACGGACACGACCTTCACCAAGTTCAAGAGCGCGTCCATAATCGCCTTGGACAATTTCCGGGAAATCGTCAAGAAGGAACGCGTGGAACGGGGCGACACCCTGCCCGGCGCCAAGGACAAGGCCGAAGTGGAAGGCGCCACCGCAGCGCTGGAGGCGGTATTGCGCGCCGAGACCGAAAAGGAATTCGAAAAGAACCTCGACTATATCACCTACCAATTGAAGGCGGAATTACTGGGGGCGGCCTTGGGCGAGGACGCGCGCACGACTTTCGAACTCAAGAACGACAACCAGGTCATCGAAGCCAACCGCTACCTGGGCGACCAAAAGCTTTTCGCCAAGGCCTTCAAGAAGTCCAAGGATAAGGGCTAAAAGTGAAGGCCCGCCTTCAAGAAGTCCAAGGATAAAGGCTAAAAGTGAAGGCCCGCCTTCAAGAAGTCCAAGGATAAAGGCTGATTGAAGGCCCGCTTCCAAAAAGGCTGAGACCATGCGCATCTTGACCGTGGGCGGAAAGATGTTGACGCAGGCCCTCCGCGCCCATGGGCATGAGGTGCGATCCTTAGGCTTCCCCGGTTTCCTCGATCACCCGCAAGACTCGGAAACGAACTTCCTTCGGGCTCCCGGCGAAGCGCGCCTGGCGCTTGCAGGAATCGCGGCCTCTTTCGCGCCCGATTGGATCATCCAAGTGGATGATTCCAGCCCGCTTCCCCATCTTGGCCTGGAAAACATCCCCATCCCAAAAGCCTGGTACGCGCTGGATTCGCATTTGCATTGGGAATGGCACCGGCATTACGCGCCTCTTTTCGATGTGGTGTTCTGCGCCCAGAAAAACCGCGTTGGGGATTTGGGCGCCTTCCGCACCGGAGTGGAGTGGCTGCCGTTGTGCTTCACTGGGGAACCGGCCTTCCTCCCTTGGAACGGCCGCCGGCACGATGTGGCCTTCGTGGGCACCCTCAATCCGGCCATCAATCCCGATCGCATCGCCTTTTTGGATCGGCTCAAGTCCATGGGATTGCCGGTGCATGCCGTTCAAGGCCCATGCGACCCCGTGTACCGAGATGCCAGGGTGGTTTTCAACCAATCCGCCGATGACGATCTGAACTTCAGGTTTTTCGAAGCCATGGGCAATGGCGCGCTTCTGATCACGGACCGCCTTTCCCATTCTCTGGGGGACTTCGGCGAACCGGGAAAGGATTTCCTGGTCTATGAAAAAGGCGACGCCGGGGATCTTAGGGCCCAAGTCGAATGGGCCTTATCCCATCCCACTGAAGCCGAGGCGATGGCACGGCGCGGGCAGGCCAGGATCGCGAACACGCATCTGATCGGCCACCGGGTGGCGCGCATCACCGAAGCCCTTGCCCATCCGGTTCCGGGCCCGGCGGCGCGCGGTCCCTTGCTGGCGCATTTGGCCGGGGCGCATGAGCATTTGTCGCGTTTGGAACTGCCCGGACCCTTGGTGGATTTCTTCGCCGCGGAAGGCCGCCGGCTGGCTTTGACCGCCTTGGAGAACTCGCCTAGTGAGCCATACGCGCGCTTGGCTCTGGCGCAACTCGATTTGGAAAAAGGGGAACATGCGCAAGCCTTGGCTTGGCTGGAAGGGGCGGATGGGGATGGCGTGCCTGAGTATCGTAGACGTTACCTATTCTTGCGTTGCCTGCTGATCGCCCACTTGGGCCGCCTGGACCAGGCGCGCATCCTGATCGGAGGGGGCTTGCGGGAATTCCCCGGCGATGCGGACCTGGCCCGCCTGGGCCGGGTCTTGGGGGCCTGAAGGCCCGCAGGATTCTGCGGCAGCATTTTTTCATTTGGCGGCGTTTTTCCCCGCGCCTTTTCCGCTCACCGTCTCATAAGGCCCCGCGGAAGGCATTCCCGTCACACCGGTCGTAGCGCCCCTCTTGGCCGCACCGGCCGCACCTTGCTTGGCCGCGATCTTGGCGCCCGCGGTTTTCTTAGGGAGCCCGCGATGCTCAACCACTTTGCCGATCCCGTCCAGATGATAATTGAGCCAGGCGGGAGAGCCCCACCATTCCACTTGCCCGGATCCTGTCAGTTCCAGGTTCAAGGTGGATTGATAGTCCAGGTCCAGCAATGCCAGGCCGGATCCGCTCATTTCCACGTCCGCATCCCCCATCAAGAGATTCTCCCCATGCAATTCCCCGTTACTGCGTACGCGGGCATCCAGGAAGGACGCATAGCCTTCCATTTCGATGGTACCGGAGCCGTTCAAGGTGGCGGTGAGGGTGGATGCGGTCCCGGAATAGAAGATGGTCCCGCTTCCGTTCAAGGTGAGGTTCACGTCCGGAAAGCCGCCATCTTCCTGGATTTCCACCAAGGCATTCCCGTTATGCGTAAGGGTGCGCAGTTCCGGCATCACGATGGTGATTTCCGGTTCCACGGAAGGCTGGATCCCCCCGGCCATGCAGATGGTCAAGGTGCCGGCGAAGGCGTCGGTCTGGAAATAACCGGTGAGGTTCTCATCGGCCGTGACAAAAGCCGAATAGGACGGTCCGGTCTTGACTATGACATGCACCGGTCCCTGGAGATCGATGCGCTCGAAAGCGGGCAGGCTGCGGATTTCCGTGACCGCCACGCCATTGCCTTGCGCCCATTGCAGATCGACCATCATGCAAGAGGAGAGAAAGAGGGGAAGCAGAGCCGATACTAGTAAGCGTTTCATCGTAGTTGCCTTTCCGGAATCCCGCCCGCGCCGATTCGGCCGGGGCGGAACAGCCGCCTGAAGGCGGGACAGCCGCCTGAATGCGGATCCCTAAATCAAAAGGCGGGCCAATCCGGAAGGGATGTCTTCGAGCCTGGAATCAGGCGGAAATGGGCGCTTTTCGTTCTTAATTCGGTTCCGATGGCTCTCCTAGCCCCCGGGTAAAGTCCGCTGTGGGCGTAAGCAAGGTTTGCAGGCGTCCAAACCTTGGACAATGGCCTTGCGGAAATTGGAAGTTAAGCCACCTGATGACGCCCGCAAAAACCCCTGCCGCGCGCGCGGCGCATTATTCCCGTCTCAGTCCACGCTTGTCTGGCTTTCGCGCTGCTTTCCCCGGGCGGTATGTCCTTGGTCAGCGTCATTGCGCTGCAGGTGTTTCCGCTCTTGCCCCTGATGGGGCTATGGTGCGTGGTGGTTTTGGAAAGGGGAATCCGGATCACCGAAAGCCCGCAAGGAAGCGGGCAGGCATCGGAGGCGGCCTGAAGCGCTCAGGCCTGGAGGTCGATTTTGCCGCCGACGCCGGGCGGGCCGGGAGGAGCAGCAGGCTGGGGCAGCGCCGCCAGCAACTGCGAACTTTGCTGCTTCATCAAGTCTTGGGTTTTTTTGAGCATGATCAGATCCTGGGCCGATCCGCCGCTTTGAACTCCGCTTACTCCAGCTATTCCACTCATGCTCCCAGCATATAGGGTGGCGGGCCGAGACGGCAAGCGGGACAGGATTTTGCGGGTCAGTTTGTACATTTGAGCCATGGCCAAAAAATTCGTAATCGAAGGCGGAAGCTATCTCAAAGGCGAAATCCGCATCCGGGGCGCCAAGAACGCGGTGACCAAGCAAATGGTGGCCGCCCTTCTCGCTCCCGGTAAATCCGTGCTCCATAACGTGCCCGAAATCGGGGACGTGGAAATCACCAAACAGATCCTCGCTTCCATCGGCTGCGCCATCAGCCACCGGAAAGAGGAAGGCGTCCTGGAGATCGATGCCGCCAATCTCACCACCCAGATAGTGCCGCAGGAATATTCGGGGCTGAACCGCATCCCCATCCTTCTGGCTGGCGTACTTTTGCACCGCTTCGGCAAAGCGGAGATCCCCATGATGGGCGGCTGCGATATAGGCCCTCGCCCGGTGGACTTCCATTTGGAAGGCTTCCGCGCGCTGGGGGCCCAGATCGATTATGAGCGCGGGGCTTATCATTTCCGCTCCAAGCGCCTTACCGGCGCGCGCATCACCCTGCCGTTCCCCAGCGTGGGCGCTACCGAAAACCTGATGATGGCCGCGGCCACCGCCCAGGGAACCACGGAAATCCGCAATGCCGCCATCGAACCGGAAATCGTCGACCTGGCGCTTT
>JBDSWM010000230.1:0-11188 GCA_039926685.1 Fibrobacteria bacterium
GCGGCGTGCCTTTCTGCCATACCGGCTGTCCGCTCGGCAATATCATCCCCGATTTCAACGATCAGGTATACAACGCCAAATGGCAGGCCGCGCTCAAGACGCTGCTTTCCACCAATAATTTCCCGGAGTTCACCGGCCGCATCTGTCCGGCGCCCTGCGAATCCGCCTGCGTGCTGGGCATCAATAAGCCCCCGGTCACCATCAAGAACATCGAAGTATCCATCATCGATTACGCTTATGCGCAAGGCTGGATGGTGCCGCAGCCTCCCCTGTCACGCACCGAAAAGCGCGTGGCCGTGGTGGGTTCCGGCCCCGCGGGCCTGGCCGCGGCGGATCAGCTGAACAAAGCCGGCCATTCCGTCACCGTGTACGAGCGCGCCGACCGCATCGGCGGCCTGCTGCGCTACGGCATCCCGGACTTCAAACTCGACAAGAAGCATGTGGCCCGCCGCGTGGAGATCATGCAACAGGAAGGCGTCACTTTCGTGACCAACGCCAATGTGGGCGTGAACGTTCCCGTTTCCGATTTGAAGCAGAATTTCGACGCCATCGTGCTGGCGGGCGGATCCACCATCGCCCGCGACCTGCCCATCGGCGGCCGCGAAGCCAACGGCGTACACTATGCCATGCATTTCCTGACCCAGAACAACAAGCGCGTTCAGGGCGACAAGATTCCGGAGTCGGAAGCTCTTATGGCCACAGGCAAGCATGTCGTCGTCATCGGCGGCGGGGACACCGGATCCGACTGCGTCGGCACCTCCATCCGCCATGGGGCGGCCTCCGTCACGCAAATCGAATTGCTGCCCAAGCCCCCGGAAACGCGCACGGCGGAGACCCCTTGGCCCACCCATCCCGGCCCACGCATGCTCAGCACCTCGTCTTCCCAGGCGGAAGGCTGCAAGCGCGATTGGTCGGTGCAGTCGAAGGAATTCGTCAAGGACGAAAAAGGCAATCTCAAAGGCATCAACTGCGTGCGTCTGGAATGGAAAGGCGGCAAGCCCGCCGAAATCCCCGGTTCCGAGTTCTTCATGCAGGCGGACCTGGTGCTGTTGGCCATGGGCTTCCTGTTCCCGGATTCGAAGAACTTCGTGGACCAGCTGGGCGTGGAAAAGGACGAGCGCGGGAATATCAAGGCCGACAGCCGGTACCGAACCAATGTCGAGGGAGTTTATGCGGCCGGCGACATGCGCCGCGGACAATCCCTCGTGGTCTGGGCCATCTCCGAAGGCCGGGAATGCGCCCGCGCGGTGGATGAATTCCTGCAAGGCGCGCCGTCCATGCTGCAGGCCAAAAGCCGTTCCCTCACCGAAATCGCGGCCTAAGCGCCTATCCCCGGGTCTGCCCTCTTGGCAAGGCCCGGGGATTCCCATCAAATAATGGTTTTCCCGGCCATGTGATTCCCATCACCTACCGGTCCCTTCTCCCCTCCTTCCCCCTCCCTTTTCCGATTTCCTTAGGCCCGTTTTCATCCGTTTTGCGGGGGAGGCATGCGGCAGGCTCCCAGGGCGGTTTGCCGCCCCCTGATTCGCCGGGTTCAGGCCGGTCCCGCGCCTTAGGTAACCTGCAGGTGACGTGGTCGGGAGCGTAAAGGGGGGCCGGAAGCCAATAGCGACGGGGTCCGCGTGCTTTTTCACGGTATCCGGGATCGGAATAAATCCCCTGCGAATCCGGCGGCGCCGGAGTCAAGCGTTCCCGGACCGGCTGCGAAAGCGGCCATGAAAATCCCCAAGTAGGACATTTTGTCCAAATCCCACCTTCACGCCATGCGTATTTGGGTGGGCGGCGGCGACCGCCACTCCTAGAATTGATTGCAAGTACCTATGGATGGATTAGCCTCAATGTCGGGTTCCGCGGAAGAAATCAGCACCTTCTGCCCGGTCCGGCTTTATCTCGCCAATCGTCGCTTCGACGGTTTGCTGGACACGTTGGACCCGAAAGGGGGATCCTTCTACGTCCTCACGGATAACGAGCTGACCCGTCCGGGAAGCAAGATGCGCGCGGCCCTGCAAATGGAGAGCCGGGTTGAATTGGCGGTGGGCTCACCCGTGCATGAATTGCGAATCGCCTGCCGGGTAAGGGGCATGCGCATGGACGAGGACGGCCTGTTCGTTTATCTCGGCCTGGATTTCCTGTTCAGCGGGGAGTCCGAGAAGCGCCGTTTGGACGAGTTCTGCGCTTCATTATGGTAATAGGTGCCGATACGCGCCACCGTCTGAAACAAGGTGTCGCTACACGCCACCGTCTACAACCAGGCGCCGCTAAGCACTCTAGTTCCCGACGCCAGGCGCGACTGCGGCTAGGCTACGTCGATATCCAGGCAGAGTATGAAAGGCACGCCCTGCGCGTCCCGGAAACGGCAGGAGAGCGTGCGGCACAGCTTGCCGGTGGCCAGGGAAAGATAGGCTTCCGTGGTGCATAGCAGCGGGCCGCCTTCCACCAGAGCGTAGTAATACTCCTTGGAAGAGTGATCCGCGCCCTTGACGGCCGGATAAAAAAGCCGCGTCCAGGGTTTGCTGTCGCGGGAGGGGGCCGTCACCGTGGGCGTGACCTGCAAGCCTTGGGCATCCAGCACGTAGAGGCATTCGATATCCGGTGAACGCTGGGCCAGGGATGCCATCGCGATGGGGAAATCCGGATAATCCTGGCCGCCCATATCCGCGACCAGATCTTCCATAAGGCTCAAGCGCATTTCCGTTTGCACGCGCTGTTGCGCCAAGCGCTCCGCGGCCCTGCGGCGCTGGCTATCCGCCGCCTCGGTCACATGCGCATCCACGAATTCCAAGGACAGGTTTTCCGGGGAGGCGGGACGGCCGAAATAATAGCCTTGCACCAGGTCGGCTCCCAAATCCACGCAGGTCGAGACTTCCGCTTCCGTTTCCACGCCTTCGGCCAGGATCAGGGAGCCCACGCGGCGGCCCAAGCCCGCCAGGGCCTTGAATACTTCCTGTTTATGGAAATCGGTGTCGATGCCTTCGATCAAGGCGCGATCCAATTTCAGGATCTCGGGTTTGAGCGGCCCGATGCGGGCCAGGTTGGAAAAGCCCGCGCCTAAATCGTCCAGCGCGAACAGGAAGCCCTGGGCGCGATGCGTTTCCACGAATCGCTGCAAGGCCGACACGTCGATGACCTTGCTTTCATTGATCTCGATCACGATTTCCGAAGGCGAGAGGCCCGCGTCGCGCACGGCCTTGGCCAGCACGCCGGAACCGAGCACTCCCATGTCCAATATGGAGGTTTCAAAATTCAGGAACAACAGGGGATGCTGGGGCGAATCGGAGATGGGACTGAAGGCGCTGAGCGCTTTGCGGCGGCAGAGGCGATCGAGGTCGACGGTCTTGCCGTTGCGGGCCGCCCAGGCGAAGAGTTCCAGCGGTGTTACCCCGCGTCCGCCGCGGCCGTTCTGCGGGCGGGCCAAGGCTTCCACCCCCACGATGGATTTTTTCTTCAATGAAACGATGGGTTGGAAATGGATGTCCAGGGTTTCGTCGATGAGTATGTCCGCCCAGACAGGCTTCTCTGCGCTAGCCGTCCAATCCGGTGATCGCTGCGGCAGGACTTCCGCCAGCGTCGCGGCCAAGGGAGCGCTTTCATGGAAGATGGCGCCCCGGCCCGATTTCAATTTTCGCTGCGTCATGCCTAACCTCTCCCTTTTCGTCAGATATTATAAGGGATGGAGCGGCTTTACGGCGAGAGCGCGGTTTTGCGGCCCGTGAACATTGGGAGCCAGGAGAACTGCTTCCTTTTTAGGCGCGCAATGGCGCAAGTTTGTCAAGAAAGTGTTTTGCTTATTGGGCCAGCGGGGCAGGAGTTGTCAAGGCTATCCAAAAAACCAAAGCGCCCCCCACAAAGGTAGGCCAGTTTAGACTGGCCGCGGGTAAAGGGCTAGGTCGCTGTTCCCAAGCGTTCCGACGCGGCAGGGGGTTTCGGAGGGCGGGGTTTCGATCCCCATCCTAAATGGAGTCCTACGCCGGCTATGAGCATGAAAGCCAGTTCGCTGCCGCAATAGACGAAGAGCTTGGTGGCCGCGCCCTGGGTGAAGCCGTAGGAATGCAGGCCCACGTTCAGCAGGTTCACGCCGAACCAGGCCAGGCTCACCACGATGGCGCCGAATACCGATCCCAGGGCCATGCCGCGGTTGCGCACGTAACCCCAATGTTTCGCATGCAGCATAATGACGCACCAGACGACGATCAGCAAGGCGCCGTTCTCCTTTGGATCCCAGCCCCAGAAGCGGCCCCAGCTTTGATCGGCCCAGATGCCGCCCAGCACGGTGCCGATGAAGGAGAACAGGAGCCCGAAGCACAAAGTGCCGTAAACCATCTTGGCGATTTCCTTCAGGCGTTCCGGCTTGGTCGCGTCCCCGGGGATGAGCGCGCGGATGAGCCATACATGCCCGATGGCGCCGGCCAAAAGGCAGGCGGAATACCCGATGGTGACGCAGACCACGTGGGTGGACAGCCAGAAATTGCTGTTGAGCACCGCCACCAGCATCTTCATGGTATCGCCTTCGGCCGCATAGCGATTGGCGATGGACAGGAGGATCACGCCCAGCAGGGAAGCCGACAGCAGGCCGATGGCCTTCTTGTTGAAGCGCTCGATGAAGAGGGCGGCCAGTATGGCGACGGCGGCCACGAAGGGGAAGGTCTCGTACAAGGAGGTGACGGGCGGACGCTTCATGATGATGATGCGTGACACGATGCCGATGACATGGATCGCGTATCCGCCCAGGAACAGCCAAAGCGAGGCCTGGTACAACCAGCGCTTGCGGGTCAGGAAGAAGGCGAAGCAGCCCAGCAGGGCGAACCAATACAGGACCAGGGCCCAGAAATAAGGCTCGCCCTTCTGGTAGAGCACTTCCAAGGGGAAATGGGTTTGCGAGAGCTGCTCATAGGCGCGGTTGTCCATGGCGGCCAGGTATTCCTTCACATTCTTATCGAACGAGGCCTGATCGCCCTTGCGATACGCGGCCGCGGCCCCGCTCCAGGCGCCCAGTTCCTTGTGGTAGGCCTGCAATTGCTCGGGCACGGCCACCAGCTCCGCCGGACTCGCCCAACCCGGCTGCCCCGTGCTCGCGGCCACGGCGGGCGAAAGGGGGAAGATGCGGAATGGGGAGGGGTGCAGGGATTGCGAGTTCAGGTACATGGCCTGGGACAGGGAGATGATTTCCCGTTCCATGGGCGTGCGTTGGGCTTCCGTGCGGTTACCGATGCCTTGCAGGATGGCGGCGATGGATTGGGCGCTCGTCATCAGATCCCAAAAGGAATATCGATCGAGATCCGGCTGCAACTCCAATTGTTTGCGCGTCTCCGGGAGCTTGACGGCATAGGCCGCATTGGGCAGGGCGAAGCTGAAGGTGCGCGTGATGTTCACGTACTCGACCAGGTTCCCGAACACGCGCAGCACTTCCTTCTGCACCAGATCCCGCTTCTCGTCCGCCACCGCGTTGGCCTTCTCGGCCAGTTCTTGCAGCTTGGGCAGGGCCTTTTCCAATTGCTTGAAGCTATAGCGCCGGTGCTTTTCCGGCACCACGCCCAGGGCCTCGGCCACTTCCGGATTGTTGATGAGGAAGATGCGGTAATCGCCGGTGACTTCCGGGGCGAACAGAAGCTTGGTCATCACCTGCATGGCCGAAAGCTTTTCATAACTGGTGCGCCCGGAGAATTGCAGCAGCATATGGCGGGAATAGGTGATCATGGGCTTCAGACGGCCTTCATGCAATACCGGCACGCTTTCCAGCGCGCCCACGGCGGGCACGGATGAAGGCGGGACCGGGCCGATTTCCGGGAGCAGGGAGGGCATGGATCCATGGCCGTGCGGATTCGCACCCGGCCCTTGGCCGCCCGGCTCCTGGCCGCCCGGCTCTTGGCTGGGCGGTTCCTGACCAGCCGGGGCAGGCTGCTTTTGCGAGGCCTCGAAAAGCGAGTCGAACTTGCGGTCCATGTCGGGAATGGGCTGGCCGCTTTTCTCCATTACGGGCGCGGCGCCGGAAACCGGAGCCGCCAAGACGGCGGCAGGGACGGCCGCGCAGGCGGCCCAGAGTAACGCAGCGGTTACGGAGGAACGGATTCTCATTTGGCGGACTCCCTGCGGATGAAGGGGATGAGCTTGATCAGGAAGTGCAGCAGCAGGCCTGCGAATACCACCAGGCTGGACACATAGGGCATCACGCGCCCGGGATTGGTCACCACCGCGAAAGTGGATTTGTTGGCCATCCCTTGCGCCTGGGCGTAGGAGGCCTGGAAGAAGGTATAGCCGGCGTGGCGGAGGGGATTGTTCATCCAAATCTTGACAGGACGGGTGGTCCCGCCTTCGCCCAGGTCCGCATAGCTCTCGAAGCTGCTGGGGATGTCGGTGCCGGGATGGACGTTCTTGATGAAGTCTGAAAGGTGCAGGGAGAATCCCAGGGGATAATGCTTGAGACGCAATTGCACCGCCACTTTTTTGCCGCCGATGGTGAGCATCAAGGTCTGGATCTCCGGTCCGTACAGGAGGATTTCCCGATCCGGTTTGCCGCTTTCCAGCAAGGTGAAGATGATCCCGGGCGCGTTCTGGGTCACTTCCTTCTCGGGCTTGCGCTGTTCCAGCATGCCGATGCCGGAAGCGTTGATATAGGTGGGGCCGTTGGTGGCGCGCGTGGTGAAGGCGTCGCTGTTCAGGTAGTAGGCATGCACCTTGATGCGCGCATGGTAGGGGGCCACGTCCAGCTCGCTCCCGGGCCGGACCATGGACTCGTCGAACGCATACACATGGTTGCTGTCGCCTTGGGTTTCCCAGAACGCCAGCTCATACTCATGGTAGGCGGTGGTGTAATGCCCCGTCTCGCCTTCCGCCAAGGTCATCTGCGATTCCACCGCCAGCACCTGGGTGATGAACCCGCCCACCAGCAAGGCCAAGATGCCCAGATGCACTACCCACAATCCGATGCGGTTCAGCTTCCAGGGCAGATGGAAGGCCATCATGATGGCGAGTTGGATGGATAACACCCAAATGACCAGGCTGGCCGCCGGCAGCGGGAAAAAACCGCCGATGAGCACGAAGCCGTAGCCGAAGAATTTCTTCTGGGCCTCGAACAGGCCATGATCGGCCTGGTACAAGGTGCCGAAGAAGATCAAGGCGAACAGGATGACGAGGCACATCAGGGTGATGGCCGGATGCAGCAGCGCCTTGGTGATGGGGGAACGGGCCGCCTTCTGGCGCCAGGAAAGGCCGCGCGAGCTGGGCGCCCGCGAGGTTTCCGTTTCGTAAGAGGAAGGGGCTTCGCCTTCGGGAAGTTCGCCGTTGCTCATGACTTCGGCCCCTCTATTTTCAGGGATTTGCAGAAGTCCATGATCAGGGGCTTTTGCGCGACCACTTTGGAGATCTCGCCCATGCCTTTCACGAACACCGTGTATTCATTGGTCTGCACCACGGCGCCGAAAATGGATTTGGATTGGGTCATGTCCCCGGAGAGCCTTTCCGTCAGGTCCACGTACATTCCGTCCTGCCCGGATTTGGTCTTGAAATGGGGCGCGGTCTTGACCAGCGCTTCCATTTCCTCCGGCGTCGCCTTAAGGCCAACCTGGCCCATCCAGCGGGCTATATTGGCCTTCAGCCCGCCCGCGTCCCCGGCCAACTGCACCACCGAGACGTCCACGGCGTTCGGGTCATGCTCGCCCATGTCCGCGAACTTGGGATCCGAAGCCGCGAAGCTCCCGATGCGCATGGCGTTGGCGGAATCCTTGACCAGCCAGGATTCCGGTAGCACCCAGGTTACCTTGATGTCCACCGGGCTGGTGTTCATGCCCCCCATGCCCGCGCCCATGGCTCCGGCATTTCCCATGCCGCCAGGTCCCATCGCTCCCGGCATGCCCGGTGGCGCCGCCAGCGGCTTGAAGACCACTTCGGAATAGCTGCGCGCCTTGCTTTCCTCGCAGCCCGTCAGGAAGATAAGGCTGGTAAGGCCCCCCAGGATCCAAGCCGATAGGGAAAGGACCCTGGGAACCCTTTCGGGGAGGGCGAAAAGTGGCGATTTTGAGCCAATAACGCGGGATTGATGCGAAAAAACCGATAATTTCATGGCATCAAAGTAGCAAATCCACTTCACCGGCAGTTCCTGTGGCAAGAAGCCATGATTACGGTTCGGGAGTACGGAAAGGCCGGCTCGGTCCGGCATTCAAGGGGCTGGCGGCCGGATTCGCATTGTGAATAGATTAGGGGTAAAAATTAATTTTTCGCTCCCTTTCAGAGATCGAATTAACATAACCCGCAAACCGTTCTGCTTTCTTTATATGTGGATACTGTTGAAAAGAAATTTGACGGTCGGAACCCCCTTTTTGTCTATCCTTTGCAACACGCCGGACGCCTTTTTCCGTCCCCGGGGCACCCCTTTCAGCTAAGTCCTTGTTTTACCTCATTCTAAGCCCCATTACACAATATCTTGTGGTCGGCCCGAAAAAATACCCTGGATCTAGTTGCTAACGTATTTTAAAAACACTACACTTCCCTCAATCGATAAGTTGCCAAAGTCCGAAACCAACCCAACCCCGCACCCTCCCCAACAGCCGGGCCGGGCTCCGGGTCGGAAGGATTGGAACAGGCGGCCGGGGCCACGGGACAAACGGGAAATCAGCAGGACAAGGAGAGCGGTTCAATGAGCATGACAATGGTGGAGAAGGAGTCGTCGATACGCAGCACGGATTCGGTCGGGACGGCGGGGAACGGCAAGGCAGGACTTGATACCGCGAAATACCAGATCGAGCGCCGTAACGGCACGGTGGTGAGCTTCAAAGGCGAGAAAATCGTCAAGGCCATCACAAAAGCATTCCTGGCCCAAGAGGGACTGGAATCGCCCACCGCCCGCATCATGGAAGAGGTGCAGCATATCGCCGAACTCGTCTTCGCCGCGCTGGTCAAGCGCCGTCCCAACGGCGGCACCTGGCATATCGAGGATATCCAGGACCAGGTCGAGCTGGCATTGATGCGCGTGGGCCGCCCGGAAGTGGCCAAACGTTATGTCCTGTACCGCGAAGAACGCGCCCGCGCCCGCGAAGCCTCCAAGTCCGGCACAGGCGCCAACGCCGCTCCCGTCGCTCCCGCCATCGAATACACCGTGACCGATGCCCAAGGCAATGTCAAGCCGCTGAACCGCGCCCGCCTGGAAGAAGTCATCAAGGAAGCCTGCGTCGGCTATACCGACGTGGTCCCGGAAGAACGCATCCTCAAGGAAGCCCTGGCCAACTTGGTCCCGGGCATCCCGGAGAAGGACGTCAGCAAGGCCATGGTCATGGTGGCCTGCGCCCATATCGAGGAAGACCCGGCCTGGAGCTTCGTCACCGCCCGCATCCTGATGGACGATATCCGCGACGAAGTGCTGGGGGAGCGCCTGACCCAGGCGCAAATGACCAAGCGCTACGCCACCTATTTCGGCGAATACGTGCAGGAAGCCGTGGACGCGCAATTGCTGGACGCGCGCATGCTGGAATTCGATCTGGTCCGCCTGGGCAAGGCCCTCAAGCCGGAACGCGATCTCGGCATCACCTACCTGGGCCTCAAGACTTTGGTCGATCGCTATTTCGTGCACACCCCCGAAGGCCGTACCATCGAATTGCTGCAGGCCTTCTGGATGCGCGTTTCCATGGGCCTGGCCCTGAACGAAGTGGAGCGGGAAAAGCGCGCCATCGAGTTCTACGAAGTGCTCTCCGCCTTCCGCTTCACCAGCTCCACGCCCACCCTGTTCAATTCCGGCACCTTGCATTCGCAAATGTCCTCCTGCTATCTCACCACCGTCCCGGACGATTTGGGCGGCATTTTCGGCGCCATCAAGGACGATGCGCTGCTCTCCAAGTTCGCGGGCGGATTGGGCAACGATTGGTCCAACGTGCGCGGCCTGGGCGCCCATATCAAGGGCACCAACGGCAAGAGCCAGGGCGTCATCCCCTTCCTAAAGGTGGCCAACGACACCGCCGTTGCCGTGAACCAGGGCGGACGCCGCAAGGGCGCCATGTGCGCCTACCTGGAAACCTGGCATATGGACATCGAGGAGTTCCTGGAACTGCGCAAGAACACCGGCGATGATCGCCGCCGCACCCATGACATGAACACGGCCAACTGGATCCCGGATCTGTTCATGAAGCGCGTGATGGCCGAAGGGGAATGGACACTGTTCAGCCCCAATGAAGTCTCCGACCTGCATGACCTGTACGGCAAAGCGTTCGAGACGCGCTATAAGCATTATGAAGAGGAAGCCCGCCAGGGCCGCATCAAGACCTTCAAGAAAATGCCCGCCCTCACCCTGTGGCGCAAGATGCTGACCATGGTCTTCGAGACCGGCCATCCCTGGATGACCTTCAAGGATCCGTCCAATGTGCGTTCGCCCCAGCGCCATGCCGGCGTGGTGCACAGCTCCAACCTGTGCACGGAAATCCTGCTCAACACCAGCGAGGCGGAAATCGCCGTCTGCAATCTCGGCTCCATCAACATGCTGAACCATATCAAGGACGGCAAGCTGGACGAACAGCTGATGGGGGAGACGGTGGGCATCGCCATGCGCATGCTGGACAACGTCATCGACCTGAATTATTACCCCGTGGTGCAGGCCCGCAATTCCAACCTGCGTCATCGCCCCGTGGGCCTGGGGCTCATGGGCTTCCAGGACGCGCTGTACGAGCTCGGCATCGCCTACTCTTCCGACAAGGCCGTCGAATTCGCGGACAAGTCCATGGAAATCATTTCCTACCATGCCATCCTGTCCTCCTCCAAGCTGGCCAAGGAACGCGGCAGCTACCCTTCCTACCAGGGCTCTTCCTGGTCCAAGGGCCTGCTGCCCATCGACACCATCGAGATCATGGCCGCGGAGCGCGGCGAGCCCACGCTCATGGACACCAAGACCAGCTTGGACTGGGCGCCCGTGCGCGAGCATATCAAGCTGTGGGGCATGCGCAATTCCAATACCATGGCCATCGCGCCCACGGCCACCATTTCCAACATCATCGGCGTGTCCCAATCCATCGAGCCCACCTACAAGAACCTCTACGTCAAGAGCAACCTCTCGGGCGAGTTCACGGTCATCAACACCTATCTGGTGGAAAAGCTGAAGAAGCTGGGCCTGTGGGACAAGGCCATGGTGGACGATCTGAAATACTTCGACGGCGAATTGGCGGAAATCAAGCGCATCCCCGAGGATGTGAAGAAGATTTTCCTCACCTCCTTC
>JBDSWM010000231.1:0-12425 GCA_039926685.1 Fibrobacteria bacterium
CGCTTCCGGATGCAAGGGGGCGGTGGCATTGTGATCGAAATAATACCTGGGCATTTTGATCACGGCTGCGGAAGGGAGGCGGAACAGGCCCGGCCCGCGCCTATTTCCCCTTGGCTATGCGGGCGATGACGAATTCCGAGCCCAGGTTGGGTCGGCCGATTCCCAGGAAGAACTTCGCCAGCAAGGTGCCGCCCAGGTAGATGATTTTCTCGATGTGGATGCCCTCGCGGCCGCACAACTGACGGAAATCGTCCAGACTGAACAGATGGATGTTGGGCGTATCATGCCAATTGTAGGGTAACGCCTCCGATACCGGCATCATCCCCGTGGCCAGCAGTGAAAGCCGGTTCCCCGCATAGGCGAAATTGGGGAAGGCGACGATGCCTCTGCGCGCGGTGCGGAGCATCTCGTTAAGGACCAATTGCGGCTTCTTCACCTCCTGCAAGGTGCGGTTGAGCACGGCATAGTCGAAGGCGCCGTCGCCGATCAGGGAAAGGCCCCGGTCCGCATCGCTTTGCAATACCGGCACATTCTTGCGCAGGCACTCCACCACATGATCGAGATCGATATCGATGCCGATGCCCGTAACTCCGTGGCTCTTGTACATGCTGTCGATGAGCTTGCCGTCCCCGCATCCGATGTCCAGGATATGGCTGCCGGGTTCGATCAAGGAAGCCAGGGACTGCAAGTCCCGCCCCGTGCCCGACCCGGCGTCCCGGGCATGGGCACCCCGGCCGCCCTGACCGGCCCCGGCGCTTTCGAAAGCCGGCTTCTCCAGAAAGCCGTAAATGACCTGGGAAAGGTTGGCCACTTCCAGGAGGAAAGCATCATGCCCATAAGGCGATTCCAGCTCCACCAAGGAGACGATTTTCTTCTGGCCCAACAAAACCTTGCCCAACTCGCGCGTCTGCTCCGGGAAGAAAAGCCAATCCGAGGAAAGCGCGACCAGCAGGTATTCCGCTTGGGAAGGCGCGAATGCCTTTTCCAGGGACCCGTAGCGGGCGACGAGATCGAAATGATCCATGGCCCAGGTGATATGCAGGTACGAGTTGGCGTCGAAGCGGCGGACGAATTGATCGCCCTGGTGATTGAGATAGCTTTCCACCTCGAAGCCCGTTTCGAAACGCGCTTCGTCCCAGCCTTCTTTGCGGTTCCGGCCGAATTTCTCATGCATGGAAATGGCGGACAGGTAGGTCAAATGGCCGATCATGCGCGCATAGGAAAGGCCGCGCGCCGGGATCTCGCCGTCCTGGTAGAAATCCCCGTTGCGGAACTCCGGATCGTTGACGATGGCCTTGCGGCCTATGATTTCGAAGCCCAGGCCCTGCGCGGAAAGGCAGGCCGCGGCCGCGATGCAGATGCATTTGCGCACCTTGTCGGGATAGGCGGTGCTCCATTGCAAGGCCTGCATTCCGCCCATGCTCCCTCCCACCACCGCTTCCAGCACTTCGATCCCCAACTGGAGGCACAGCAAACGCTGCACGCCCACCATGTCTTCCACCGTTATCTTGGGGAAAGCCGATCCGTAAGGAATGCCCGTCGAGGGATTGATGGAGCTTGGGCCCGTGGTTCCCTTGCAGCCGCCCAGCATGTTGGACGAAATCACGAAATAATGGTTCGTGTCGATGGCCTTGTCGGGACCGATCATCTCGTCCCACCAGCCGATGCGATCCTTGGCGCGCTCGTAAGCGGGATTATAACCGGCCGCGTGCGCATCCGTGGTCAATGGGGAACATATCATCACCGCATTGCTTTTGGCCGCGTTCAAGGAACCGTAGGTTTCATAGGCCACCTCGACGGCGGATATGCAATTTCCGGATACCAATCGGAAACCTTCCGGAGGCAGTTCCAGTTTCATGATGCGGGTTTCCACCGGCATCGTTTCCGCTTCCCCCGCGCTTTCGGGCTTGGGGGGCTTGGGAATTTCCGCCTGCGAAGGCATGGCTCAATCCTTCCCGGTCGCGGAAGCGGCTTTGGGCCCGGTCCTCCGTTACTTTTGGTATGTTGTAAACCTCAAATTTACATTCTTTAGATCAATAGGCCACGCCGACCCATGCCCGAACTCCCCGAAGTGGAAACCATCGTCCGCATGCTCCTCCCCAACGTGGAAGGGAAGCGGATCGAGAAAGCCGAGCTGCGCCTGGGACGCATGCTCCTGGAAATGGATCCGGAAAATTTTTCCGCGGCCTTGCAGGGCCGGACCATCTCCCGCATCCTCCGTCGCGGCAAGTATATCGTGATCGAATCGGAGGATTGCGCCCTGGTCATCCACCTGGGCATGACCGGGCAGCTCACTTTTTCACCCGCGGAATACGAAGAAAACCCCGGTTTCATCCGCACCGTCACGGGCATGCAAAAACCCAAAGGCGTCCACCCGGTAGATAAGCATACCCATCTGATCCTGTGGCTGGGGAACGGCGAACGCATCCTCTTCCGCGATCCGCGCACTTTCGGCAAGATCTTCCTGACACCCGCGCGCGAGTGGCTCCGGCATCCGCGTCTCAGCGGCCTGGGCGAGGAACCGCTGGAACTCCGCATCAAACCATTCCTGAAAGCGCATTTCCCCGCCGCCAGCGCGCGTCCCGTCAAGGCCCTGCTGCTCGATCAAACCTTCCTGGCAGGCGTAGGGAATATCTATGCCGACGAAGCGCTTTTCCGGAGCGGCATCCATCCGCAAACCCCGGTGCGCAATCTCCGGGAACCGGAGCAAGTGCGCTTGCTGGAAGCCGTCAAGGAGGTGCTGCGCAAAGGCATACTCAACAGCGGCACGACTTTCTCCGATTACCGCAAGCCGGACGGCACAGCGGGCTCGAATCAAGAGAGGCTGCAAGTATACGGACGCGGCGGAGAGGATTGCCGCCGATGCCGGACGCCCCTCAGGAAATCCGTGGTCGCCCAGCGCGGAACCGTGCACTGCCCGACATGCCAGATCAAGCGCCCCGGGAAACCGGCCGCGCGCCGCAAAGCCTGAAACCCTATCCTAACGTAACATACGGGTTACCCTAGGACGGCAGGCGCCCGGCTTGCAAGCCCCGTGCCACCGCGATCCCGGGCGGGAACTACTGCCTTTTCACCATGCCGTCAAGGGGAAAATCCTTCCCGGTGGCGCCGATTTCCCCCAGTCCCGAATCGGATAACGCGTATATTCATTCCAAGGCATTTAACCCCTGGACAAACTCCGGGGCCGAAAGCATACTAGCTAGATGAGCAACGGGAACGTTGAAAAAGCCATCCTCGCCGAAATGGGGAAACCGCATAGCGGCCTCATCGATCGCGTGACCCGGCATAACCAGATCCTGCTGCACAATTTCCGGCAAGCGGTCTCGCGCAGCTGCGAGTGCCAATTGCTGGGCTGCCGGCAAACCTTCGCCATCACCTTGATACCGAATCAGGCTTTGTATCCCAAATATTGCGAGGCGCATCGGAGCGAATTCCGCCGCCAGAACTTCCTGAGGCGATTCTCCGGGCAGCCCGCCGTTTACCGTGTCGCGACCTTCCGGGTGCTCGCCGAACCGGGTTCCCTCTCCTCTTCCTCCGGCTGATACCCTTGCGGAAATTGCTCCTGGGCCTGGGCGGCTTATGGTTGCGGTCTTTGCGGGTGGAGTGGCTATACGCAGCCAATCCCCCTTCCCGGATCCTGCCCGCGGCCGCTCTTCCCGAACGCGCCATTATCCTGCTTTGGCATGAACACCTTCCCATCTGCATCCGCGCTTTCGCCCGTCTCGGCATCCATGTCCTGATTTCGCGCAGCGCCGACGGCGCTTGGGCCGCCGAAGCCTGCGAATGCTTCGGCTACCGCGTGCATCGGGGATCGTCCACCCGCGGTTCGCTGGAAGGAATGCGCGCCTTAAGTCGCGCCCTGGAAACGGGAAACGCGCGCGCGGGCATGGCCTTGGACGGGCCGCGCGGTCCAAGGCGCGCAGCCAAGCCGGGATCGCTATGGCTGGCGCGACGCGCCCGGGCGCCTATCGTGCCCGTGTGGGTGGAGGCGAAGGCGTGCTTCCGGCTGAATTCCTGGGATCGTTGCGTTATACCTTGGCCGTTCTCCAAGGTCGTCATCCGCGTGGGCGCAGCGCTTTTCCCCGCCAGCGTGGAAGAAATCGCCCATGCGATGGCGGAAGCGGAACCGCTCCGCCCCGCCGTCTGAGGGGTTCCTTTTTTATATTCCCTCCCTTTCCCTCTGGAGGTTCCATTGCTCCCCTTCGTCACCATGGTCGCTTTCGACGTGGAAACCACCGGCCTCGATCCGGACCGGGAAGAACTCATCGAAATCGCCGGCATCAAGTTCACTTTCGAAAAGAAGGATGGGAAACTCGTCACGCGTGAGCTGGCGCAATACAGCAGCCTGGTCAAGCCGGGAAAACTGATCCCCGAGGATGCCACCCGCGTCAACAACATCACCAACCAGATGGTGGAAAATGCGCCGGAACTGAAACCCACGCTCATGGCGTTTCTCCGCTTTTGCGGGCTCAGCTCCATTCTGGTCGCCCATAACGCCTCCTTCGATGCCGCATTCCTGGGCAAGGCCATCCGCAAGCAAGGCCTGGTGATGCCGCAGCATCCCATCATCGACAGCCTGAAATTCATCCGCAAGATCATGCCCGAATACGCTTCCCACCGGCTCAGCGAAATAGCGCGCAAACTAGGCGATCAAACCGGCATGACTCTCAGCAAGGGCGAATTGCATCGCGCCACCTATGATTGCCAGGTGCTCAAGGAAGTCATGTGCGCTTGCCTGCGCAAACGGTACCAGGACAAGGACCTGGCCATGGATCAGGCCGTAAAATCCTTCGAGAGCATGCACGGCGCGCCCCTGAACTTCGCCCAATTCGCGTAAACCGCCCCTGAATCGATCCCTGTTTGACAACAGGTAACAAACCCGCCCAATCCGAAGTCTAAACCTTCGCAATGTCGGGATAAGCCCGCATTGCCGGGAAAGCTTACGATCCGATCCGAAAGTCCGCTCCCAAACGCCTTCAGAGCGGTTATGAGGCAATGGTTGATTTTGTTGGAATTAAAGCGATTCTTGGGGACAAATTTCCCAATATACCGCCAGGGTTTAAATATTACTTGTGAAAAAAAATATTTATTTAGTTTTATCCCAGCCTTCACGGGCCAGCCAGGAGTCGCCTTGTAATGGGCTCACTCTTTGCTTGAAGGGTATGAATATGACAAACCGCACCCGCCGCGGAACACTTCCTGGGATCCTTGGCTCCGCTTCTTTGATGATGGCGGTTATGGCCATGGCCGCTCCGGACTCCGTCCTCCCCCAGTCGGCCGCCGCACTAACGGAAATTTCCGGGGATACCGCCTTGCTCCTGGATATCAAACCGGTGTTGGCCCATAATTACGCCGGTATCGATACAGCTGCCTTGCTTACACGCATCCAGGAACGGCAGAAATGGGGCGAAAAAGACGAACGCCTGAGCGAAGCGGAAGGCATCCTGCATTGGGATCGTGGTGACATCACCTTGGCCATGCCCTGCTTCAAAAGCCTGTCCCATCCGGGAGCTTTGGCCATGGGTTTGATGGCAGAAGGTCTCCTATCCAAGGGGGACCGCTACGAGGCCGCCACCTGGTTCCTGAATTCGGCCCGGGCATCCAGGCAAAATGACCCGTTCGCGATTGCGATGTTCAAGCGCTATTTGGAAATCAAGCCCGGCGATACCCAAGTGGAATTGCAATTGGCGGTTTGCCTGGAACAGCAATTCCATTATGCCGAAGCCGAGGATATTTACTGGCGGCATGCCGATATCCTCGCGAAAAATCCGCAAGCAGCCTTGCGCGTGGGCGCGTTGCTGTTCACGCAAGGAAAGGCCAAGGAAGCGGAGTCGCTGTACCGGCAAGCCCGCAGCCAACATCCGGAGGAGAAGGGCTTGAGCGTGCGCCTCGCGGAAGTCCACGAATCGATGGGCCTTAAGTTGGAAGCAGCGCAAGCCTGGACCGATGCCTGGCTCCTGGATCCAGCCGATTCCGCGGCCCGGAACCGCGCCATCGCGCATTTGGAAGGCGCCGGAAGCGCGGGGGAATCCGCCCTGCAATCCCTGTTGGAAAAGGCCACGGCGGCCGCTCCGGCCTCAGGCTCCATCCATTTCAAGTACGCCGTGCTGCTGTTGGGCAGGAATGATCGGAAAGGCGCGTACGTGCATCTGGAAAAGGCCTTGCAGGCCTCTCCCGGCAATCCCACCTACCAAGCGCGTTTATCCGATGCCATCGAAAGCGATAGCCTCATCATCAAGCATTTCCCGGTGCTCAAGGAGAAATACGAAAAGGAAGGCGCCTCCATGCGGCTTGCCTTGCAGGTAGCGCGCGGATTCAGCCTCACGGGGGATAAGCCGAACGCTTGCCTCGCATGGTCGCAACTCTCGGCCTTGGCTCCCAAGCAATTGGAAGGCCGCCGGGACGCATTCCTCGACTTGACCGCTTGCGGCGATCCCGCCTCCTTGATGCTGGCCTCCATCATCGGCGATAAATACCTGAGCAACGGGTTCGATCGCGAAGCCGCGCGCGCCATGGTGCAAATCGCCATGCGACTGAGGAATTTTCCAAAGGCATCCGGCTATGCCAAGCGCATGGTGATGGAAGCCCCCGAGGATGCCCCCATGGCGCTCACCGCCGCCAAAGCCATGCTGGATGCCGGCCGCGGGGAAGAAGCCAAGGACGTGCTTGCGGTCATAGCCCAGCATGCGACGAACCCGGAAGCCTCCATGCTGCTGGGCCGCCTGCATTATGCCGCCAAGGACTATCCCCATGCCGCGGAGCAGTTCCTGATCGCGCGCCAGGCCTTTCCGGAAGCCATGCGCTTGCGCGGCGATTGCCTGGTGGAGCTGAAGGATTACGAGGGTGCTGCTGCCGAATATGAATCCCATTTCGCACAAAGCGGCGACAAAGAGTCCCTGCGTGCCGTGGCGCACATGTACCGCGAATTGCATTACGGAGCCAAGGAAGAGGAAGTCTTGGAGACTTTGGCCGCCAAAGGTTGGGCCGGGGAAGAAGAAAAAATGCGTTTGGCCGCGCTGGCCGCGGGCCAAGGCCAGAACCGCAAGGCCATGGATATATACGACGAACTTTTGTCTTCCCGCAGCGTGCTGCCTCCAGGGGACTCCTGGACGGAAGCCGCCATCCTTCTGGGCACTCAACAGGCCCGCGACGGCAAGCTGGACAAGGCCATCCACGTCCTGGAGCTGGGCTTGAAATCCCCCCCCGCTTCGATGTCTCGGCAAGTGCTTGCCGAAGCCTGGAACCGCTTGGGTGAATGCCTTGTGGAAAAGCATCAGTTGAAGGAAGCGCTTACCGCTTACTCCGCTGCCCTGAGCGCGGACAGCCTTTCGGGCGAAGCCGCGGGCGAACTTCTGGAAGTGGCCAAGAAGTTGGAAGCGAAGAAGGAAATGGGCGAAGCCTATCGGGCCATCTATCGTTCGGATGCGGCCCATGATGAAGCCAACGCTTACCTGGGTGCCGTCAGCCAATCCGCCCGCGACTACAAAGAAGCGGCCATGCATTATCGCCGCGTGGCCCAATATCATCCTAAGGATGCCGCTGCTTGGGAAAACCTGGGAAATGCCTTGGCCATGATCCCGGACCTGGCCGCGGCAAGTGCCCCTTTGCAAACCGCCATCGATTTGGGAGCCCAATCGGATGAGGTGTATATCAATCGCGCCCGCGCCTATCGCCTGGAAGGATCAAAGGATATGGCGGCGTCCATCCTGGAGTTCCTCTTGAACCGCAACCCTCGCGATTATCTGGCCGTGCTATGGTCGGCGAAGTTCGCCGAGGAGGATGGAAACCAGCAACTCGCGCTCGATTTTTTCAAGAAGACCGCGCGCCTTACCGCCCCCCGCTCCCTTTGGCCGGAACTGCTGAGCCAAGGCATGCGGGAAGCCAAAGTCACGGCCTCCCGGGACGAATAATCCCTCCTCTTCTATATTGTAGAAGACATGGAAACTCCATTAGGCCCGCGTTCGGGATTGCGCAGTGGTCTGCGTTGGCTGGTGCTGCTGTGCATCTTGCTGGCCGGTGGCCGCGCCGACCTGGCCACCAAGAGCTGGGCGCAATCCGAATTCCAGGATAAGCCCGCCCGGACCTTATTGCCCAAAGTGCTGGAGTTCCGATATGCGGAAAACCGGGCCATCGCCTTCAGCATTTTCCAAGGAATGCCGGAAAGCCGGCGCAAACCCTTGATTTTGGGGCTGACCGGCTTGGGCTTGGCGGCATTGCTGACTTTGGTATTCAGGCTCCGCAAGCAAGGGCTGATCCGCCTGCTGCCCGTGGCTTTGATCTTGGGGGGAGCCCTGGGCAATTTGCAGGATCGCCTGACCCATGGTTATGTGGTGGACTTCGTGCATGTCCATTGGAATGGGGCGTGGAGCTTCCCCATCTTCAATCTGGCGGATTCCCTGATCACGGTGGGAATGGCCTTGATGATATTGACCTCGCTGTTCATTCCAGCGGAAACGGATCGAGAGCGTATTCGCTGACCCAACCGTTAAAACGGATGCAACGAAAAAGCCGGCCCCTTGAGGGCCGGCTTTTCTTTTTCAAGCGATGATTCCGCTTAGTCGGCTTTTTGCAGCTCCGAAACCTGCTTCAGAGCGGCCTGGATGCCGTTCTTCGCGATGAAGCGCAAGCCGGCGCCGCTGACCTTCAGGGTTACCCAGCGCTTTTCTTCCGCGATCCAAAAGCGCTTCTTGTGCAGATTGGGCTGGAAAAACTTCCGGGTATGGTTCATGGCATGGGAAACCTGGTTGCCCTTTTGCCTTCTCTTGCCAGTGACTTCACAAATGCGGCTCATGAAAAACCTCGTCTTAATCGGTAAACTTAGGCGGGAAAACATAATAAAAACCCCCGGAAAATGCTAGCATGCCGATACGCGTTTGGCCTGCTTTCCTGCCCACATGCGAGGATTTCGGGTCAAAAACCCATTTTTTCCAGAATCTCCTTGACCCCCGTGGCCGGAACAGGGGAGTAGGGCAGCGCCGTGAGGGCCCGGATTTCTTCGCCAATGTCCATGCGCAGGAACTTCTCCAGAGGGATTTCCCGGCCTTGACCGCGCTGCTCCAATACCGCTTTCAGCAATTGGAACTCATCGAAATCCCGCCGACCCAGAAAGAGCACCGGCTTGGCCTGAACCAGGCATTCGACTACCAAGCCGTACCCCAGTTTGCCCAGCACCAAATCGCAGGAAGCGTTCAGATCCGCATACCGGAAGCTCAAGTCTTTTTTCAGGTAACGATAATTCGCCGGGGCCCCTTGCAAGGGGTACAGGCCCATGAACTCCCAATCCGAAAACCCGGCGAGGCGCCCCCAATCCACGCCCTCCAAGCCGAAGCTTCCCACATAAACCAGGCACCATCGCTTGCGCGCATCCAATCCGAAGCGTTCCGCGAAGGCACGGCGGTCCGGTCGGCCGGGCCGGCTCAACATCCCGGCCGCTTCCACGGGCCAGACCGCCTGGGCGGCCTGGCTGATCATATGCGGATAAATCCGGATATGTCGCTCGGCCAAGGCGTAGTCCGCCTGCATACGTTGGAACATGCCCAGGTAACGGGGATGCTGTGCCACATAGGGAGCGTAAATGTCCAGCCAGGTGAAGTTGCACAGGCTCCAGGCCGGTATGCCCGCGGCTTTGGCGATGGGAAAGGTCAAAGGCGGCGTATCCCCTATTACGAGATCCGCTCCGCCGGCCCGCAACTCCGCCGCGAACCCCGCCACGGTTCCCTCACGCCGGGAATCGATCTCCTGGTAACGCGCCAAGGTGGCGATCACGTCCACTTCCACCGTATCCGTTTGCAGGCAGCCGCAATCGATTTCGCAAGGGATGACGCGGAAAGGCCTATGGAGTTCGTCCCGGAAAAACGATTCCGGGATGGAAGTATAGATGTCCACTTCCACATCGGGCGGCAGGGCTTCGATAAGGGCGGAATTACGCACGGCATGGCCGAAGCCGTGACCGCTCAGGAAAAATGCGATTTTCTTCATGGGGCGGGAACCGGATGCCTTGCTCGGAATAACGGCGTAAGCCAGCCGCAAGCCTTACGGGGTCGCGTTCAGGATTTCCGGAAGGGAGAAATGCACGTTCTCTTCCAGGATGACATAGTCTTCTGCCGAGGTCCCGGGGAATTCGCGCTGGATCCATTTGACCACGTCCTGCACCAGGTCCTCGGGAGCGGAAGCCCCGGATGAGATACCGACGTTTTCCACCTGTTGCAGCCATTCCCGGCGCATATCCCCGGGTCCGTCGATGAGATAGGAGGGTTTGCCCATGCGCTCGCCCAGTTCGCGCAAGCGGTTGGAATTGGAACTGTTAGAGCTGCCGATGACGATCAGGATGTCCACCAGCTTGGACATGTCCGTTACCGCCTGCTGGCGGTTGGTGGTGGCATAGCACAGATCGCCTTTTTCCGGTCCTTTGATAAGGGGGAACTTCTGCTTGAGCGCCTTGATGATGTCCTTGGTCTCTTCGATGGACAAGGTCGTTTGCGTGGTATAGGCGAGACCTTCCTCGTTCACGTCATTCAGCTTCCAGACATCCTCGGGCGTTTCCACCAGGATCATCTGCCCGTCCGGGAGCTGGCCCATGGTGCCCACCACTTCCGGATGCCCGGCATGGCCGATGAGGATGATTTGCAAGGCATTCTTGTTGTGGCGCTTGACGGCGGAATGCACCCGCTTGACGAGTGGGCAGGTGGCGTCGATGGTCAGGAGCTTGCGGCTGTCCGCTTCGGTATATACGGCGGTGGGCACGCCGTGCGCGGAAAAGATGGCGACGGAATTCACCGGGACTTCCTCCAGCTCTTCGACGAAGACGGCGCCTTTATCCTTGAGCCTCGACACCACCGCCTGGTTGTGGACGATTTCATGCCGGACATAGATGGGAGCCCCGAATTTCTCGATGGCCTTTTCGACGATGCTGATGGCCCTTTGCACGCCGGCGCAAAAGCCCCGCGGAGACGCCAGATAAATCTTCACCGTAATTCCCTTGTCTTGCCAGGATCCGGCTGCCTAAGCATCCGCGGCAATCCTGGCATTTGCGTTCGGGTAGAAAGTAACAAATATCCTCCTTGAACCGTCCGCCAACGCCGAATCCAAGCGGCCTTGGAGGTCGGCGAGCAGGGTGCCGCAGGCGGCCCGGATTTCGGGTCCGGGCAAGGGAACGGCGCCGATCCGGGTAGGTTCGTTAAGTACTTCCGCGATGCCGCGTTCCCGCAAGAGCGCGGCCGAGGCCTGCTGGTTCTCCACGTACGGCCCGAAGTAGATCTTCAAACCGGCCGCCAAAGGCTCCCAGAGATTATGGCAGCCCAAGGGTATCAGGCTCCCCCCCACGAAAGCGGAATGGCATTGGGGCAACAAGTCCGCCACCAGGCCCAGCGAATCCACCAGCAGATGTCCGGCGCCCGGATCCCGGCTGTATGTCGTGAAGCCCAAGGGTTCCAGTAGCCGGCGGAAAGCGCCGACCTCGGACATGCGCCGCGGGAAAACCAGCACGCCGCCTCGCCGCATGAGGGGAGCGAATCCCGGCAGCAGCAAGCGCAATTCGGGCAGATGCAGGGAGACGAAAGCGAAACGCGCCGGGAGCCGGGAGGATGCCGCCGGAAGGGAATGCGTGAGAAAATGGACCGCCTTATAGTCGAATCCCACGACGGTTTCCGTCGCGGTCAGGGCGAGGAAACGATCCCGGTCCGCGGCGCTTTGCGCCTGGATCCAGGCCAATCCGTCCAGCAAGCGCGCTCCGGCTCCGCCGAAACGCCGGTAGCGCGCGAACGCTTTCGGCGAGAGCCGGCCGGATACCAGCACAGTCCGTAGCCCCAGATCCCGGCAGCCCGCCAGGTAGTGGGGCCATAGCTCCACCTCGTACAAGCATAGGCCGCGCACACGCCTGCGCTCCAGGAAACGCCGCACCACCTCGGGATGATCGAAGGGGGCGATCGACGCCGTCAGCCGCCTCATCCCGTTACCGTCCCGGGCCGCGAGGTCCCGGCATTGCAGCCGTAGGAAAGCCGCTCCCGACCCGGTGGAAGCGGTGAGATGGACGGCCTCCGCTTCGTTCAGCGATAGCGCGAAAGCCCACATACCCTTGGCTTCTCCCAAGGACGCGCAATGCAGCCACAGCGCGCGCGCGCCGCCATGTCCCGCAGCCTCCCCGGCCGAATCGATGCCCTCCGCCAGCCGCTCGGTAACCTGCCAGCTACCCGGGAGGAATCCCCGCCCGATCAATGCGCGCATGCGTCGATCCGAACCGGCCGCCGCGCGCACGATGGGGAGCAGCGCGCGCCAGGCGAAACCGTAGCCGGCCAGGATGATACGGATCATCTTGAAGAGAATGCCAGCAACCACAGGACGAAGGTCCCGGCCGCGCAATTGAGCAGGTTCGCGCCCTGCCGTTGCCAGGCCTGCGCCAGACCGGCCGGACGGCACTCGGCCGTGGA
>JBDSWM010000232.1:0-6342 GCA_039926685.1 Fibrobacteria bacterium
GTACTGGGCATCGATGCCAGCGCCGCGCAAGTCGAGGCGGCCCGTAAGCTTGGCCTGGACGCGCGCGTGGCGGACGCGGAAACGCTCGCCTTCAGCGAGGAGTTCGACGCCGTGTTCAGCAACGCCACCTTGCATTGGATCCGTAAACCGGATGCCGCCATCGATTGCGTATGGCGCGCTCTCAAGCCCGGCGGCCGTTTCGTGGGCGAATGCGGCGGCTCCGAATGCGTCGCGCTGATCCGCGCCGCGCTGGGACGCGCCCTGGCAAATCGGGGCCAGGACTTCAAGGCGCTCAATCCCTGGTACTTCGCCACCGCGGAGGAATACGGGGATAGGCTGCGCGCCCGGGGATTCCGGGTGGAGAGCATCGCCGTTTTCCCCCGGCCCACGCCTTTGCCCGGCGAAATGCACGCTTGGCTCGAGACCTTCGCCGAAAATTTCACGAAAGGCATCCACCCGGCGGAACGCGCCGCTTTCTTCGCCGAAGTGCAAGAGGACCTGCGTCCCGCCCTTTGCGATGCGGCGGGCAAATGGACGGCGGATTATACCCGCCTGCGCTTCCGGGCCATCAAGCCGTGAAGCCGGTCCCGGACCAGCATTTGTTAACTTTGGCTCCATCATGAAGCCTTCCCAGCCCATGCGCATCGTCCGGGTATCCACCCTGAAGCACCCGGATGTGCGCGCCATCTCCTCGCGCGAACCCAGCCCTTCCCCGGAAATCAGCAAAGCCGTTAAGGATATCCTGGCGGGAGTGAAGCTAGGCGGGCACGCCGCAGCGCTGGCCTACGCGCGGCGCTTCGACGGCCTCCAGGGTAACCTTGCGGTTTCCCAGGCCGAGCTCGACAGGAAGGCCGACGGACTGGATCCCCAGGTCAAGAAAGCCATCAAGGGCGCCATCGCCAACGTCCGCCGTTTCCATCAGCGCCAAACCGAAAAATCCTGGCGATTCACGGGATCGGACGGGGAGATCCTGGGCCAGATCATCCGTCCGCTCCAGCGCGTCGGCCTTTACGTGCCGGGCGGTGCGGGCAGCTATCCTTCCACCCTAATCATGAACGCCGTTCCGGCGCGCGTGGCTGGCGTCAAGGAAATCGCCGTGGTCACGCCCGCGGCCAAGGGCCTGCACCCCGCCATCGCCTTCGCGGCAAGGGAACTCGGCATCGAAGAGGTCTACCGCATCGGCGGGGCCCAAGCCGTGGCCATGCTGGCTTACGGCACCAAGAAAGTGGCCCGGGTCGACAAGATCGTCGGTCCAGGTAACGTGTACGCTACCTTGGCCAAGAAAGAAGTGTTCGGCACCGTGGACATAGACATGATAGCGGGCCCTTCGGAAATCCTGGTCCTGGCCGATGAAACCGCGGATCCGGACTGGGTGGCCGCCGATCTCCTGTCCCAGGCCGAACATGGTTCGGGCTATGAAGCCGCCATCTGCATAACCACTTCGGCCAAGGCCGCCGCTTGGATAGCGGCCTGCGTGGCCCAGCAGGTGGAAAGCTCGCCCAAACGCGCGCTATTGGAAAAATGCCTGACCCGCTTCGGCCGCATCTACCTGGTTTCCGATTGGAGGTTCGGCTGTGCCTTGGCCGACGCCATCGCCCCCGAACATCTGGAAATCCTCACCGCCAAGCCCGAGTCGCTAGCCGCCCGCATCCGCAATGCCGGCGCCATCTTCTTGGGATCCTATTCCTCCGAACCCGTGGGCGATTATTTCGCGGGCCCCAACCATGTGCTGCCCACCAACGGTTCCGCACGCTTCTTCTCCCCGCTGGGCACTTACGATTTCTACAAGCGCACCAGCCTCATCAGCTATACCCCGAAAGCCATCCGGAAAAACGGACCCCTCATCGCCGCCCTGGCCGATGCGGAAGGCTTCCACCATCATGCCCAGGCCGTTCGCAAGCGGCTCTGAATCGACTCTATAAGGCGGCTATGTTCCAGGCATTCGATTGAAATCCGTCATCCGCCTGGTCTTGATCCTCAACCTTGCGTACTTCATGGTGGAATTCGCCATGGCGCGCGCCATCGGTTCAGTGTCCCTCTTCGCGGACAGCATCGATTTCCTGGAAGATGGCATGGTGAATTTGCTGATCCTTATCGCGCTCGATTGGAGCCGGCCGCGCCGAGCCGGCGTCGGCATGGCGCTAGCCTTGATATTGCTTGTGCCTGGCTTGGCCACGCTATGGACCGCTTGGAACCAATTCCATCTGCATCTGCCGCCGCGACCGATTCCGCTCTCGCTTACCGGTGGCGGCGCTTTGCTCGTAAACTTTTCCTGCGCCTTGATGCTCTCGCGTTATCGCAAGCATGCGGGGAGCCTGACCAAGGCCGCGTTCCTTTCCGCCCGCAACGACGTATTCGCGAACATCGCCATCATCGCGGCGGGCATCGTCACTTCGATCCACCCTTCCATCTGGCCTGATATGGCCGTGGGACTCGGCATCGCCGTAATGAACGCGGATGCGGCCAAAGAGGTTTGGAGCGCCGCGCGCGCGGAGCGGCATTCCGACTCCTGAAGGCCTAGTCTTTCATCTGCCGAACAGGGCCACCTTGCGCGCCAGCCGGCTCCCGGCCGTTTCCACGCGCAGGAGATAAACCCCGCGGCCGGCGCCCAACTGATACGCTGCCGGCCCCGATCCAATCCTGGAAAACCGCGCCTGTCCCGCCATATCGATCAATTCCACGCGATGCGGTCCGGGCAAATCTATAGTCACGTTCCCGTCCCTGTACGCCAATCCCCGCTCCAGAGGCGTCCGCCACCGGGATAAATCTTCGCGGATGGAAACGGGAGTGGGGAATGGCCCCTTTTGCAGCAGCACATTGGCCCCATCCTGATTGCCTTCGATGATGTCCAGGTGCCCATCCCCGTCGATATCCCCCATTTCGAATTGCGTGCCCACGCCCGAGGCGCTGTCCACCAAATGGGGAACATAGGACACTTGATCCCCCGCGCGCTTCAACTCGAACCAATAGATGACCCCGGGCGCGGCCACTTCGGGATCATTCTGGGGCTTAGCTGTATCGGGGCCGACCGGGTCACGGCCATGGGCCCACTTGCGCTTACCCGTCACAATGTCCAAAAGCCCGTCCTCGTTCACGTCCCGGAGCAGGACCGCATGCATTTGCGACAAGGCCGCAGGATAGGTTCCAGCCTCGAATTCCTTGCGCGTATTGATGATCATATGCTTGCGGAAATCCGGCGATCCATCCGCAAGTTTCGTATCCAGCTGCTCATACCACGCAAGCCCCCATCCGTGCGCATCCACGGAACTGACGATATCCGCCTTGCCATCCTTGTTCACGTCATAGGCGTACATATGCGCGGGCCCATAGAGGAGGAAGTCCTCGAAGGGGAAATACTTGATGCCGTTCCGGTACCCGAAGATATAGGCATGGAAGGTCCAGATTTCCTTGGTTTGGGGCGGGTTCTCCCACCATCCGTCCGCCTCCAGCACATCGGGCCGTCCGTCCTTGTTGACGTCCCCGAAACCGTAGCCATGGCACCATTTGATCTTGGTCTTGATATAGGGGCTGATGGACACGAACTTCCAAGCGGCGGTGGGATTGGTCCAATCGGCCTCGTACCACCCCAGCTTGCGGTTCTCGTAAACGAAGGCTTCGGGCTTCCCGTCCCCGTTCACGTCCAGGAAATCCGGGTTCTCCCCATCGGTATGTTCCAGAACCTTTGTCGAGGTCCAGGTGCCGGTACTCTTGGAATTGATATACATGTACCCCTCGCCGCCTTGCCCGGAGTACAGCATCAGGTCGGTCCACCCGTCTCCATTGAAATCGTAAGGATACAGGGCCGTACCCGTGCGCGTCCCGAAGGCATGCTTCACCGTGAAGGCGGGACCTTCCCACCACCACATGCCGGCCGCCACATCGGTCTTACCGTCATGGTTGAAGTCGGCATAGGTGCCGGCCTCCCCGTTGTTCCCGTCATAAAGCTTGATGCGCTGCCAAGCTTCCGCGCCTGCATCGCCAGTACCCAGAACCAGGGCCAATCCCAAAACCGACCCAATCCACCTCGCATTTGCGATAAGAATCATGTTTCCTCCATGACGCGCCTATTCAGCGCTCAACCTCCCAAGATAATCCCGAAATCAGCATCCATGGCCCTGGCTTTCCTTGGATCAGGAAATTCCATAGCCATCACTCCAAAAGCCTTTAAAACCCGCCCCTGGTCTTCTCCTTACCAGGGATGGGGTTCGCCCCGCGAACCCTTCTCTCCGGTAAGCATTCTCTTCTCTTTTCTTCTCGGCCCAAAGCGGTGAATACGGCGGGCCCGGCAGGGCGGGGGCCTGGGGCGCTTCCTGCGAATTTAAAGCGGGCCGGATCGGTTTTGCGCCACGACCCGGAGTTCAGACGGACCGCGCCACCGCGACCCCGTCAGAGTCGATGTCGATCGCGGTCCAAGAGCAAAACCGAAGCGGCCGGCAAACCCAGCGCCCGGAATAGCTGCAAGCCTGAGCGGGAATCGCCCCAGGCCCCCGCCCAGACCGACTACTCCGTCTTCAACCACTTAATCCACTTGTCCGGCTTCCCGCCCGAAGCCGCCAAAAAGGATTCATAGGAAGTGGCGTCCACATTGCGGACGGGTATCTTCAGTTCGGAACTGTCCTTACCCCATGCCGTCAGCGAGTCATGGCAATTCGGGCGGTTCCGGATCTGGTCGTAATTCAGGGTCAGGGTGCCCCCATCCTGCTTCCATTTCCCGGTCATTTCCATGAGCAGGCAATGATCAACCCTATGCTGTTCCGTGAATTCGCCTCCAGCCTGGAAGGCCCTCTCCATGCTGTAATTCTGGCTGCTGTATTCCTGGTCGGCCACGGCGTATTTCCCCGATCCCAGCTTGCCTATGCGGCCGCATTGGATGAGGGAAAGGCAAAGCGGAATGAACAGCAACAGCTTCAAATTCGACCTCCCGGTGGCGGACCGGGATGATCCGGACGCGCGCGGTGATTATCCGAAATCCGTGCGGCATTGAACATGGCGAAATGAGGAAAAGGAGGATCGGGAAACGGGGAAAAGCCCTGAAAACCCCCTTCCCCGTCAACGTGGAGATTGTAAAAAGTTGTATTTGTGTAAAGAGATGTAAGTTTTGGCCCTGACCCATAGGCAAGCCCGCCGAAACTTGGTTTAATTACCGCGTACCGTACATAACCTTGACCTAATTCTACCCTGAAAAGGACGGCTTATCATGGAGCAGCAGTCTCCCACATTTTTCGCCAAGGTCGTGACCTGGTTCGACACCCATGCCCAAGCCAAGCTTGAAGAAGGTCATGCGAACCAGGAAAAATGGATTTTCCCCTTCCCGTTCATACTGATGAGCGTCAGCACCTTGGCCGTGATCTACGTCGGTTTCAGCTGGGTGGCTTTTGCTACGGCCGTATTCCTCTATATCGTCCGCATGTTCGGTATCACCGGCGTCTACCATCGCTATTTTTCCCATAAAACCTATAAGACCTCGCGCTGGTTCCAATTCGTCCTGGCTTTGTTGGGAAATTCCGCCGCCGAGCGCGGGCCGCTCTGGTGGGCCGCCCATCATCGCCATCACCATCGCTTTTCCGATACCAAGAATGACACGCACTCTCCCTCCCAAAAAGGGTTCTGGGACGCGCATATGCTGTGGTGGAGCCGCCGCAAGAACGTGGCGACGCGCCTGGATCTCGTCCCCGATCTCGCCAAATATCCCGAGCTCATGTTCCTGGACCGCTTCGACTCGGTCGTACCCTTGAGTTTGGGCGTCCTGCTCGCCGGATTGGGAATGCTATTGCACCGCTATTTTCCGGCCCTGGGCACCAACGGCTTGCAGATGTTCGTCTGGGGGTTCGTGGTTTCCACCGTGGTCCTTTTCCACGGCGTGGCCACCATCAATTCCTTGTCCCACGTATACGGCAGCCGTCGTTTCCAGACCACCGATACCAGCCGCAATAATTGGTTCCTGGCCATACTCACCTTGGGCGAAGGCTGGCATAACAACCACCATCATTATTGCAATTCCACCCGTCAGGGCTTCTTCTGGTGGGAAATCGACATCACATATTACGGCCTCAAGGCGCTGGCGATGCTCGGTCTGGTATGGGATCTGAAGCCCGTGCCGCAGCGTCTACTACGTCCCCAGCCAGCGCCCGGCCACGAAGTGGTGCGGCCGCATGAAGTGGTGCCTGAGCCGGCCAGTGTCAAACCCCGCATCGCAGGGGTGGCCGGCTTGCTTCCCGGCATGACGTCGCCCTTGACGACCCAGGTTCCGGCGCGCAGCCCGGACCTGCCGACCGCCTAGCCGTCCCGCAAGCCCAAATCTTTATAACTCTGAACAGCCCATGGAAATAAAAAACCGCCCCT
>JBDSWM010000233.1:0-8974 GCA_039926685.1 Fibrobacteria bacterium
AGCTTCATCACCCTCGGCGGCGGAGGCACCTTGCCCCGCCGCACCACCTTGACGGTCTTGCTCACCGCGTGCAATTGCCTTTCGAGGTCATAAGGCGAATCCTCGCCTATGCCGCTCTCGGGGTAGACGGCTATCCGCAATTGCAGGCTCGAGAATCCGGGCCGCGCCCGATAATCGCCGAGCAAGCGATCCAAGCGACGCTGGCCGCGGAAGGTTTGCCGCGCGCCGACGCGTTGGGGCGGATAATCGTTGGCGTCCATGGCTGGCGCTGCGCTATCCGCTGGATCGGAAGGATTGTCTGGATTGGCGGCATGGGAAAAGGTATCGGTCGCCTTGTTCTCCTTGCGGTCGAACTTCAGCGCCAAAGCCCCTCCGGAAAGCGACGCGCGCGGCGACGCCTGGCAATCCAGGAACAGGACGGAATCGGTTGGATTGGAGAAAGTGAAGGCGTAATGCAGCACGCCGGTTCCCAAATCATAGACGGCGGTATCGATGCGCAAAGACGGGGAGGCGGGAACCCTTTCCGGCGCGGACGGTGCGGTCGATGAAGCGGTAGCCGATGCCGCGTTCCCGGCGGCGAAGCATGGGATGGGATGGATCGCGGCCAAAGCGGCCACGATGGGGAAGGCCAGACGAAAGGGTACCGTGTGGCGAAGGGGGGCCGTGCCGGACATGTTCATCCTCCCGTTACGATGTTCTCCAAGGCAGCGTCCAAGGTGCGGTAACGGTAAGCATACCTCCCAGCCAGCTTGGACGCATCCGTTTTCTGGCCTTCCAGTAAGGTCGCTGCCATTTCGCCCAGGGCCATTTCCAAGACGAAGGCCGGGGCGCGCAGCCACAACGGCCTACCCGCCGCTTTGGCCAGGGCCAGGGCGAATTCCCGTTGGGTCACGGGCTGCGGGGCGCACCCGTTGACGGGGCCTTCCAGTTCCGTGTCCGACAATGCATGCGCGAAGATCCCCACCGTATCCTCGACATGGATCCAGCTCCACCATTGCCGTCCGGATCCCAACACCGCGCCTCCGCCCAGCCGGTAGATTGGCAGGAGTTTCCGCAATACCCCGCCTCGGCCCAGGACCAGACCGTTGCGTACGGCCACGGTGCGTAGACCCAATTCCCGGGCGCGGAATATCTCGCGTTCCCAGGCCACGCACACTTCCGCGAGGAAGCCCTGGCCCGGTGCATGCGTTTCCGCCAGGCTCTCCTCCCCGCCGTTCCCGTAATAACCCACGGCGGATGCCGCCACCAGGATGCGGGGCCTTTCCCCGTTCGCCGCGAGATCGCGCATGCCTTCCACCAGGGATCGGGTGCCGTTGATGCGCGAGTCCAGGATGCGCCGTTTGCGTTCGGCCGTCCATGGCCAGGCCCCGATGCTTTCGCCCGCCAGATGGACCACCGCGTCCGCGCCCGCCAAGGCCTGCGCTGGGGCCGGTTTTTCCGGATCCCAGGCATAGGCGCGGGCGCCGTCCTTCCCGGAGGGGTTGGGTAAGCGGGACGTAGCGGTGGGATTACGGGTGAGCATGCGGAGGGAATGCCCGGCCGCGGCCAGGCGCTCGCAAAGGAGGCCGCCGATGAAACCCGTGGCGCCGGTGATCAGGACGATCATTTTTCCGGGTGGATCATTTTTCCGGCTGGGCTTTGGCCTTCGGGGGCTTGGGGGGCCGCTCCGGAACGTCCTCGCGCGGCGGCAGGATGGAGTATTCGGAAACGCCCACTTCCAAGGCGCCATTGTCGATGACCAGGCGGCGCTCGGGCTTGAACCAGATTTCCTTTTCCAATTCCTTATCCGGGATCAGCACATAGGCTTTGGACCCGGGGCATTTGGTCTTGAGGAACTGGCCCAGGGTCTTGTAGAATTCCTGCAAGCCTTCCTGGGTATCCTCCAGGCGCACCCCGTAGGGCGGATTGGCCACCACGGTGCGCTCGGGGTAAGGGCCCTCCAGCTTGGCGAAATCCTTCTGGACCAGCTTCACGAAATCCAGCCAAGGCGTGCGTGCCAGGTTGGCGCGCGTCGCGGCCATGGCGCGGGCGCTGATGTCCACGCCGGTGATGAGCCCTTTGGGCAAAGGGAGGATGGCCTTGGTGAATTCCAGCTTGACCTTTTCCCAGAGCGATTCGGAAAAGTCCGGCAGGGTTTCGAAGCCTTGCGTCTCGCGGAAGAATCCGGCGGGCGTATGCGTGGCTATCATGGCGCCCTCTATGAGGAAGGTGCCGCTGCCGCAGAACAGGTCCAGCAACGGGCGATCGCCTTTCCATTTGGAGAACAGCAGCACGGCGGCCGCCAGGTTTTCCTTCAGGGGCGCGTCCACGGCCTGGATGCGGTAACCGCGGCGATGCATGATGCCGTCCGAATAGTAAAGGCTGATGGTGGCTTGGTCATGGCGCAGGAAAAGATCCAGGCGCACGTCCGGGGTTTCCCTGTCGATGGACGGGCGCGCGCCGGTGCGCTCGCGCAGGCTGTCGACCACGGCATCCTTCAGCTTGAGCGCGGCGTATTGGCTGTGCGTGATGGCGGAATCGGAAACGGAGGCGGACACCTTCAGGGTCTGGCCTTCCTTCAGGATGCGCGCCCAATTGAACTTGACCGCATGTTCGTACAGCTCGTCGGGATTGCGGCAAGGGAAGGTGGCCAGCGGGCGGAGCACGCGCGAAGCCAGCCGCGAAGCGTACACTACGCGATATACCTCTTCGCGGGAAAGCTTGGCTTCCACGCCCAGGTACGCTTGCTTAACGTCCGTGATACCGAGATCGCGCAACTCCTCTTCCAGCAAAGGCTCGAGATTACGGGGGGTGCTTATGAAGAAAGCGTGACGGGCTGGACCTTTGCGTCCTGCATCCGCCTGGGTTTCCTCCAGAACGGAGAGAGGATCGGCTGGTATCATTTCGGAAACATAAAAAATCGCGTCGCCGTTTGCACAAGCAAATCGCCGATTTCCTTGCGTCTTTGGGGTAAAACCCCATTTGTCCTGGCGAAATGGCGAAAAGGGAGCCCCGGCAGGCGCCCGGTGGAAGCGATGCCGCGGAAGGGGGATCCGTTCCGCGGCAGACGGTGGTTAGTAAGTGCCCCGATTGGTGCTTTGCGTATTCGGGCGGGTGTCGCGCCGGAATCCACCCTGGCCGCCATTACCGCCATTGCCCCCGCCGGGCCCCTCTTCGCGGGGACGGGCTTCGCGGGCGTTGATTTTGCGGCCGGTCAGCTCCGCGCCATTCATACCTTCGAGCGCGGCGCGGGCTTCGTCATCGTTGACCATTTCCACGAACCCGAACCCTCGGGATTTGCCGGTCAGCTTGTCTTTGATGATGCGGGCCGAACTTACGTTCCCGAAGGACGCGAATGCGTCCCGGAGCTCATCCTCGGTGGTCTGGTAAGGTATGTTGCTGACATAGATATTCATCTGGGATTCCTTCTTTGAGAACACGTCAGCCACCCGGTAAACCCTTTGTCCCACGCGCCTAAACCCGCATCATGACTAAAGCCTACCCGAACGCCAAGTAACTGATTGTGGCTAAATATAATTCGGGTTATTCCAACGGGGGCGTTGATTTTTCGCGATCGACGCGCGCGGCGGCATTAAGCCCGGGTTTTCTCATAATCCCATTCCGTCCCATCAGTTCCGGCATTCTTCTACTTTGATGATGACTGATGAGGCGGCCCATGAACCCAGGAGTTACCCCCTTTCCGGCCCCTTGTTATCAGGGTCGGAACGATTTGTTTCGGAACGGGCCGTGACGCTTTGAATATCGCAGTGAGGCCGGATCCCGGCCGGCATAGGATGTAAATCTTCGCCATGGCCAGGAAATTTTGGCTGATGCGCGGGCATCACCCGGTAGTTTCCCCCTCCCCGGGGTATTACGGTGCGAGCAGCGGCGCCTCTTCATGCGCCACACCGCCTTCCGTAAGGCGGGGCAACCTGGATGTTACCTGGGTTCAGCTTGCGGGGGACGTCCAGCCAAGAGTAATACGGATTGGACTGCCAGCCTTCCGCGCTGATGCCGACGTACAGGGCGGGCTGGGGCATGAAATTGAATATGGGGGAGGGATTTGGAGCTCTCCGCGCAATCCCACATACCGCATTTCGCCCAACCCCTGCCGCATGGTTTAGCCGGAAGGGGTATGGTTCGCGCCTTTCCCCAATCTTCCCTGGCCAAAGCTTAAATCCCCGGTAATAATCTGAAGCGAATCCTGGGATTCGGACATAGATTTATTGCGAAACCGGAGCTTGAATCAGAAAATTCCGAATTTAAGCAAGTTCTGTGCCCGGAAACGGGAGTAATTGCCGTTTGGCCGAACGCGAGTATGGAAGAATTACCGAATCACGCTGGGAGCTCTGGTTCCAACACTGGAATCCCGATGGTATCCGAATTCGGGGTTTGTAGCCTATTCTATCGGTATATTTCATCGCCCCCGGGGTTGGGCAGAAAATTTCAAGGCTTTCGAGTAAAGTCAAAGCAAAGGGGCTGGGAATGAAGTATTGGAAATATCTGCTGCTGGGCGCATTGGGGACCGGATCCACCATGGCCCAGTTGACCTATCCCGGCTGCGATGCGGTGCAGTCGACTGATTTCGCCGTAACGGAAATGGTCAGCCGCAAAGGCGGCAGCGGCGCCACCCAGGATCCGGATATGTCCGAACCCACGCGCATGGAAGTGCAGGTGATCAAGAAGGACGGCCTCTACGATCACACCAACATTTTTTACGTGGAACGGCTGGGCAACGTCAAGTTCTTCGATGGCGGCCTGAAGAAGGTCACCTTGATGGGCAAAATCAGCGTGTACGGCAAATCCGACAATGGCCTGATGGGGATCGTGCTGGATCCGAATTACGAAACCAATCGCTGGCTTTACCTCTGGTATACCCCCAACCAATTGCTGGGTAAGAACCGCCAATTGGTCCTGGCCCGCTATACCGTCAAAAGCGACAACACCTTGGATATGGCTTCGGCCAAAGAGCTTATGAGACTCCTGGCCAGCTCCACCGACGAATGGCACACCGGCGGTCCCATGCAATTCGACTCCTACGGCGATTTGTGGGGCACGGTGGGCAACAACACCGCCGATCTGGATCCGGCTCAGTGCACTGCGGGCAACAACGTTTTGTCCAAAACGGACAGTTCCACCAGCGCGGAGTGGGGCCCCTCGAACACTGCGAGTCTGCGTGGCGGCTTCTGGCGCATCCATCCCGACGATAAGGCCACGACCCAGCGCAAGGACAAGAGCGGAACCTATGGGCCGGGTTACACGGTTCCCGCGGGGAATTTCGGCGAATACTGGGCCAATGAGTTCGAAAAGCAGGGCAAACCGGCGGCTTTGGTCGCCCAGTACCGCGATCCGCTGAAGGTGCTCCCGGAAATCTACGTCAAGGGCGAACGCAGCAATTTCTCCATCGCCGTGCATCCCACCAAGCGCTGGCTGGCATGGGGTACGGTGAACTATTCGACCACCAACGACGAGTTCAACCTCACCGACCACCCGATCTTCACCGGCTTCCCGTATTTCCACAACAACAACGTGAACACATGCACTAACGGTCAGGATCCCGCCTCCCCCAAGAACACCTCCCCCATGAACAGCGGCGTCCAGGACTTGCCGCCCGCTACGCCCGGCGTCCTCAACTACGGCGTGGGCGGATGGACCGTCAATGTGGCCATCGGCGGCCCCATCTACACCTTCGACCCCAGCCTGAATTCCGATGTGAAGTTCCCGCCCAGCTTCCATAACAAATGGCTGTTGGGGGGGTTCTACGACATTTCCCAGAAGGGCGGCCTGTACGTGGCCACTTTCGACACCACCACCCTCAAGGTGACCAATACCTTACGTATCGATAACGGTATTTTCAGCGGCGTCAAGATACGCAACTTCATCGGCGCCAAATACGGCGCGGACGGCGCGTTGTACATCCTGAATTATGACGGATACTACAATTCGGCCCTCAATCCCAGCGTCATGCGCGTCACCTATACGGGAAAATGCAAAGTGCCCGTGGTCACGAAAGCGGTAGCCAAACCCCGCAATGTGGGCTACCAGAACATATGGCTTTCCCAACGCGATTTGAAGGTGAAAGAACCGGGCCGGCATACCTTCACCCTGTTCGATCTGGCCGGCAACAAGGTGTACTCGGCCACGGGAGTCCAGGGCGCGCAATACGTGTTCTCGGACCTGGAAGCCAAGGCCGGCATCAAGCGTGGGGTATACCTGGTCAAGGTGGAAACGGCGGCCGGGGAGTTCGTCCGCCAGGCCTCCCTGCTCTAATAGGGGGGGAATTCCCCCCAATCGATCCGCCCCTGATGGTGGGGGCGGAACAATGACTTTTCGATTTTCAGCGCGCATCTCAAAAACGCGCTTTTTCGGTTCAGACGCGCAATGGATGGAATTACGAATCACGCCGGGAACTCCGTTTCCAATATGGGATCATGTTGGTCGCTGATCTCGCCGTTTCCGGCCTGCTCGGTCATTCCATTGACCCGAGGGTTGGCTGGAAATCTTCCGGTCTTTTAGAGTAAAGTCAAAGCAAAAGGGGGTGGGAATGGACCGCTGGAAATACCTGTTGCTGGGTGCCCTGGGCACCGGCTCCGCCATGGCCCAGTTGACCTATCCCGGTTGCGACGCGGTACAGTCCACGGATTTCGTGGCCACGGAAATGCTCAACCGCAGAGGCGATAACGGAGCGGTCAAGGATCCGGACATGTCCGAACCGACGCGCATGGACGTGCAGGTGATCAACAAGAACGGCCTCTACGATCACACCAATATTTTTTACGTGGAGCGCCTGGGCAACGTGAAGTTTTTCGATGGAGCCGCTAAAACGGTCACCTTGATGGGCAAAATCAACGTGAGGGGCGTATCCGACAACGGTCTGATGGGGATTGTTCTGGATCCGAATTTCGAAACCAACCATTGGCTGTACCTCTGGTACTCCCCCAACCAATTGGTGAGGAAGAACAAACAATTGCAGCTTTCCCGGTATACGGTCAAGAGCGACAACACCCTGGATATGCTTTCGGAAAAAGTGCTGATGAAATTCCTGGCCAACACCGTCGACGAATGGCATAGCGGCGGCCCCATGGCTTTCGATTCTTATGGCGACCTGTGGGGCGCGGTAGGCAATAATTCCGGGGATTTGAGCGTGGATTCCTGCACCAAGGGCTATAGCGTATTATCCCAAACCGACAGCACCAGCAGCGCGGAATGGGGTTCTTCCAATACGGCCAGCCTGCGCGGCAGCTTCTGGCGCATCCATCCCGACAGTTCGGCTAAAGGGTATAGCATTCCCCATGGCAATTTCGGCGAATACTGGGCCGATGAGTTCGAAAGGCAGGGCAAGCCGGCGGCCTTGGTCGCCCAGTACCGCGATCCGCTGAAAGTGCTCCCGGAAATCTACGTCAAGGGCGAGCGCAGCAATTTCTCAATCGCCGTGCATCCCACCAAGCGCTGGCTGGCCTGGGGCACTGTGAACTATGCGGGCAGCAATGATGAGTTCAACCTCACCGATCATCCCGTCTTCACCGGCTTCCCCTATTTCCACGGCAACAACGTGAGGACTTGCGCCAATGGCCAGGATTCCGCCGCCCCCAAGAACACCTCCCCCATGAACAGCGGCGTCCAGGATTTGCCTCCCGCCACGCCGGGCGTTCTCAACTACGGCATGGGCGGATGGGCCGTCAATGTGGCCATCGGCGGCCCTATCTACTTCTTCGACCGCAGCCTGAACTCGGACGTGAAGTTCCCGCCCAGCTTCCATAACAAGTGGCTGATCGGGGGGTTCTACGACTTTTCCAAGAAAGGCGGCCTGTACATAGCCAGTATCGACAGCACCACTCTCAAAATCGCCAATACCCTGCGGGTGGATAACGGGATTTTCAGCGGCTTCAAGGTGCGCAATTACATCGGCGCCAAATACGGCGCGGACGGCGCGTTGTATATCCTGAATTACGATGGGTACTACAACTCGACCATCAATCCCGGCGTCATGCGCGTTACTTATAAGGGAAATTGCAAAGTGCCCTTGTCCGCGAAAGCTGTGGGCAGACCCCGGAATGCGGGCTACCAGAAAATCTGGCTTTCCCAACTCGATTTGAAGGTGGGAGAACCGGGCGCGCACACCTTCACCCTGTTCGATCTCAACGGCAACAAGGTCTATTCGACCAAGGGCATCCAGGACGCGCAATACCTGTTCTCGGACCTGGAAGCCAAGGCCGGCATTAAGCGCGGGGTATACCTGGTCAAGGTGGAAACGGCGGCCGGAGAGTTCGTCCGCCAGGCCTCCCTGCTCTGAGGCTCAGCCCAGGCGCTTGATGAGACCGGCCAGGTCGGTGGTAGCCTTGGCGTTAACCAGCACCGAAAAGCGCTGGCGCGGATCGGTAGGGTGCTCCAGGGAGAAGCCGCCTTCGCCGAACGCTTTCGCAAGCACCTTGGTCAGATCCGGCTTTACCGCCTCCAGCGAGGCCGGAGTATTCGGGGCCAGAGCGCGGCTATTCACGATTAAGCGCAATTCTCCGGGGTTGAACTTCGGCTTATGGGTGAAGCCGGCATCCTCTTCCAGGCGTTTGGCCACGTGCAGCAGACCCAGCAGGCTGGTGCGGATCTTCTCTTCGTTGACGCCTTCCAGCGGGTGCTTGTAATCGTAGAGCAGGCCCAAGCGGCGGCCGGTGGCGTCCAGGGAATAATTCACGTAATGGCCCACCAGCAAGGTCACTGGCCCATCCGGCACATGCTTGTAGTCGGCCACGTCGATGAAAATCTCCGGCGCGTCCGGGATCCAGGTGCTGAACACCTTGAACCATTCGTCCGGTTCGGCCTCGGCGGGATTTTCGAGATAGATTTTCCAGTTCAGGTATTGCAGGTTCATCTTAATCCTTTAAGCCTTCTTGTCCAGGTTCGCGAGCAGGCCGACCTTGGCCTTGTTCGCGGCCACGCCCATCCGCAAATTGCAGCTATGCGCCGCCTCGATGAAGAGCTGGGCTTCCTGGAGCAGGCG
>JBDSWM010000234.1:0-7001 GCA_039926685.1 Fibrobacteria bacterium
GGCATTTGCCGCGCTTGGTCACGAAATTGTAGATACCGCCCTTGCCGGTCTTGGGATCGCCGGAATACCAGTTCTGCACCGTGCTGTACTTTATTTCGGCAATGTCCAGGGTCACCAGCTCCACCACCGCGGCATGCAATTGGTTGGTGTCGAACTTGGGGGCCGTGCAGCCCTCCAGGTAGGATACGTAGCTGTTCTCGGCGCAAACGATCAACGTGCGTTCGAACTGGCCGGATTCTTCCGTGTTGATGCGGAAGTAGGTGGACAATTCCATCGGGCATTTGGTGTCAGGGGGGATGTAGACGAATGAGCCGTCAGTGAAAACGGCCGAGTTCAGGGCCGCGTAGAAGTTGTCCCCCACGGGCACCACGGAACCGAGGTATTCCTCGATGAGCTCGGGATACTCATGCACCGCCTCGCTGATGGAGCAGAAGATCACGCCGTGTTCCATCAGCTTCTTCTTGTGGGTGGTGGCCACGCTGACGCTGTCGAACACCGCATCTACGGCCACGTTTGAGAGGCGTTTTTGCTCATCCAGGGGTATGCCCAGCTTCTCGAAGGTCTTGAGGATTTCCGGATCCACTTCATCCAGGCCGGTAAGAGTGGGCCTTTGCTTAGGCTGCGCGAAATACACGATGTCCTGGTAATCGATGGCCGGATATTTCACATGGGCCCAATTGGGCTCGCGCATGGTCAGCCATTTCTTATAAGCCTTGAGGCGGAAGTCGAGCAGGAAGGCCGGCTCGTTTTTCTTCTTGGAGATGGCTCGGATCACGTCTTCGTTCAGGCCTTTGCCGAATTTCTCCATCTCCACATCGGTGGTGAACCCGAATTTATAATCGTCGCCGTTGGCCACCGAGGGCATTCCCGACTGGGCGGGTTTCTTGTCGATTGCGTTATCCATGATGCTCCGCCTTCTTCCGCGTTCCGGCGCTTTAATCTTCCACCGGAATGACCTGCATTCCGCCGAATACCTGCCTGCGCAGGGAGTCCTCGATGTAGGACAGGGTGGCGCCCGTCGAGGAGGCGCAGCCTCCGCATGCGCCCTGCCATTTGATCAAGAGGCGCTGGCCGTCTTCCAAATCCCGGATGATCAAATCCCCGCCATCCATATTGAGGCCGGGGCGGATATCCTTGTCCATGATGGTTTCGATGGTCTTGATTTGATCGTCCTTGGGAGTCGCCATCCAGGTCTTGTCGGCCTCGGTCAAGGCTTCGAAGCTGGATCGCCGCGGCTGTCCGTCCTGGCTGGCTTTCAAGGTAATGGTGGCCAGAGCCAAGGCTTTGGCCGAGGTATAGACTTCCTGGGCGCTGGCCAACAGGGGAGGCAAGGATGCAAAGGCTTCCTCGGACGGGGCGGCGGTGGCTGGAAGAGATGGCTCGTCTCGCAACAGCGTCTCGATTTGCGGGATGGTGATGGCCACGGCCGAATCGATTTTCATCCCCTTGACCAAGCTGCACAGCATTTCCCCCAAGGCCACGGAGGCCGGCCCGCCATAGGAGAAGAACTTGGCGTCGTAAATCAAATCGGTTTGCGGATCCACCAGCCAATAGACTTTGATGTCCTTGTACTTGGCCGTGGCCAAGGCCAGGTCTTTGCTTGGGGCGTCTTCCGTGAAAAAGGCCCCTCTATGTTTGGGATTGGCAGCCAGGGTTTCTATTTTTTGGGAAAATTTCCTGGTTGGCGAATCCGCCGAGGTGCCCATTTCCAAAGATGCGTTACTCACTAAGGTTGCCTTGGTTATCAATCGTGAGAGAGTATTACCAAGATAATAAATTATCTACTCTTTTTATAGACAATTCACCTTTGGCCAGCCTGAATACATCGCTAAATCCTCAATTGCCTAGTTTCCTCCCGGCCACCATATGGCTTACAAATAACATTTACTTATTATCATAAGTTTATTTTTCGCAATAGCTTAGACCAATCTAGATAAGGATGTCAGCATGTCCGATTCCGTTGCGAAACGAAAAGTCCGCGAAGTCTTGACCAGCCCCAGGCTAGGGGAGAGTGTGGTCATCCAGGGCTGGGTGCGGACAAAGCGGGAGTCCAAGGCCGGACTGACATTTTTGGAAGTGAATGATGGGTCTTATTTCCAGAATCTGCAAATCGTCATACCCGCCGAATTGCCGAATTACGGCAGTGAAATAGCCAAGTTGTACCCGGGTTCCTCCGTCGCCGTGCTTGGCACTGAAGTGCAGTCGCAAGGGGGTAAACAAGCGGTGGAAGTTCAGGCTCGCGAAGTGACCCTGCTGGGCGCATGCGATCCCGCCGTTTATCCCATCGGCAAACAGAAAATGACTTTCGAATATTTGCGCGATTTCACCCATCTTCGATCGCGCACCAATACCTTTTCCGCCATCGCCCGGGTGCGCAATGTGCTGTCCATGGCCATCCATGACTTCTTCCAACAACGCGGATTCCTCTGGCTGCATACGCCTATCATCACCGCGAATGACGCGGAGGGCGCGGGGCAAATGTTCCGGGTTTCCACCTTGGACATGGAAAAGCCGCCCCGCAAGGAAAGCGGAGAGGTGGATTTCACCCAGGACTTTTTCGGGGGCGGCGTGAACCTAACCGTGAGCGGTCAGTTGGAGGCGGAAGCCTATGCCTGCAGCATGGGGAATGTATACACCTTCGGCCCCACCTTCCGCGCCGAGAATTCGCATACCTCCCGGCACCTGGCCGAGTTCTGGATGGTGGAACCGGAAATGGCCTTCGCGGATCTCGAGGATGATGCCCGCCTCGCGGAAGATTTCCTTAAGCACTTGTTACGAGCCGTTTTGGACCGCTGCCCTTTAGAGATGGAGTTCTTTAAGCAACGGGTGGAACCGACCATTCTGGAGACACTTAGCGCGGTCCTCGATCGCCCCTTTAAGCGACTTACCTACACCGAAGCGGTTGAGACCCTCAAGCGCAGCGGCGAGAAATTCAAATATGCGGTGGAGTGGGGCATAGACCTGCAATCGGAACATGAACGGTACCTCACCGAAAAGGTTTTCAAGTCCCCAGTAATCCTCACCGACTACCCCAAGGACATCAAGGCTTTTTACATGAAGCTGAACCCGGACGGCAGAACCGTACGGGCCATGGACGTGTTGGTGCCTGGCATCGGCGAGATTATCGGCGGGGCCCAACGCGAAGATAGGGAAGAGGTGCTTTCCGCCCGCATCAAGGAGATGGGAATGCATGAAGGGCCGCTATGGTGGTATCAGGATTTACGCCGCTTCGGTAGCGTTCCCCATGCCGGATTCGGACTTGGTTTCGAGCGCTTGGTCCAATTCGTAACTGGAATGGGGAACATTCGCGATGTCATCCCCTTTCCCCGTACACCCGGACATATTCATATTTGATTTTTCCCTAATTCTGATCCTCAATGACCCACTTCATTAAAAAGGGGAAATTCAGCCACTCTAACAAACCTTTCGGTACAAAAAAAACTTGAAATGCCGATTTTGTACCTATGGTTGACTGATTTCTACAACCCTAAATCGGTCCTGGTTCCTATTATTGACGCATGACTTTTTTAGGCATTGATTTAGGCACTTCGGCCGTGAAGGCCATCCTTGTGGACGAAAACCAGAACCTGATCGATCAGGCATCGGCTTCTCTGAATGTTTCCCGTCCGCATCCGCTATGGTCCGAGCAAAATCCGGAGGAATGGTGGACCGCCGCCAACCAGGCCGTGCTCGCGCTGAAGGCTGCCCGCCCGAAGGAATTCGCCGCGGTGAAATCGGTGGGGCTTTCCGGCCAGATGCACGGAGCCACCTTGCTTGGCCGTCAGGACCGCGTTTTGCGTCCCGCGATTTTATGGAACGACGGCCGCAGCGGAGCTGAATGCGCCGAGCTGGAGCGCCGCGTGCCGAACAGCCGCAAGATAACCGGCAACCTGGCGATGCCGGGATTCACCGCCCCCAAACTGATGTGGGTGGCCAAGCATGAACCGGATACCTTCAGCCGCGTGGAGAAGGTTCTGCTCCCCAAGGATTATCTTCGCCTACGCCTATGCGGCAACTACGCCTCGGATATGTCCGACTCTTCCGGCACCTTATGGCTGGACGTGGGCAAACGCGCCTGGTCGGATGAATTATTGGCGGCCACCGGCCTCAAGCGCTCCAATATGCCGGAACTATGCGAAGGCACCCAGCCCACCGGCAAGTTGAGCGCGGATGTGGCTTCCAATTGGGGCCTTTCCACCGATGTCATCGTGGCCGCAGGCGCGGGCGACAATGCCGCCGGAGCGGCCGGAGCCGGCGTGGTGCGTCCTGGAGACGCGTTCTTGTCCCTGGGCACTTCCGGGGTTTACTTCTCCGCGGCCGGATCCTATTCCGCCAATCCCGAAGGCGCGGTGCATACTTTCTGCCATTGCCTGCCGAATGCCTGGCATCAAATGTCCGTGATCCTCAGCGCCGCCGCATCTTTGACCTGGGTTACCCGCCTCACCGTCGCCGCCGATGAAGCTTCGCTGCTGGCCGAGGTGGAAGCCTCCATGGGCAACGCGGCCGAGTCCGATGCCGCCACCCCGATTTTCCTGCCCTACCTTTCCGGCGAACGCACGCCGCATAACAATCCCTTCGCCCAAGGCGTCTTTTTCGGATTGACGCATGAGACCAACCGGGCCGCCTTGGGCCGCGCGGTCCTGGAAGGCGTGGCCTTCGCCTTCGCGGACGGTCAGCGCGCGCTCCTGGACGCCAAAGCGGACATCCGCGAGATCAGCGTGATCGGCGGAGGCGCCCGAAGCCGCCTCTGGGGCCGCATCCTGGCATCGGTGCTGAAGCGTCCTCTGTCCTACCGCAAGGGCGGCGAGGCCGGACCCGCTTTCGGGGCCGCGCGTTTGGCGCGCCTGGCCCTGACAGGCGAGAAGCCGGAGGCGGTATGCACTGCGCCGGCCGTGGATCATGTCATCGCTCCCGAGGCCGCCTGGTCGGAGCGTTACGACGAAAAGCTTTCCCTGTACAGGAACCTGTACCAGGATGTGAAGGCGCGTTTTTCTACTGGGGCTTGAACGAATTTTTTGAAAGTTTTGAAAGGATCCTGAAATGTCCGAATCGTATTTCCAAAATATCCCGACCATCCGTTACGAAGGCCCCGAGAGCGATAACCCGCTGGCCTTCCGCTATTACGACAAGAACCGCATGGTGATGGGCAAGCGCATGGAAGATCAATTGCGCTGCGCCGCCTGCTATTGGCATACCTTCGCCTGGAACGGATCAGACGTCTTCGGCGCCGGCACCTTCGATCGCCCCTGGCATAAGAATCCCACCTCGGTGGAAGCCGCCAAGCTCAAGCTTCAGGCCGCTTTCGAGTTCTTCTCCAAGCTGGGCGTGCCCTATTACACCTTCCATGATCGCGACATGGCTCCCGAAGGCGCGACCCTGAAGGAAAGCAACAACATCCTGGACATCCTGGTCGGCGACGCCGAAAAGGAAATGGCCCGCACCGGCGTAAAGCTCCTCTGGGGCACGGCCAACCTGTTCAGCAACCCTCGCTTCATGAGCGGCGCCGCGACCAATCCGGATCCGGAAGTGTTCGCGTTCGCTGCCGCCCAGGTCCGCAAGGCCATGGACGTGACGTTGCGCCTCAAAGGAGAGAACTACGTGCTGTGGGGCGGTCGCGAAGGGTATGAAACCCTGCTCAACACCGACTTGAAGCGCGAAGGCGAGCAGTTCGGCCGCTTCCTTACCATGGTCGCCGAATACAAGCATAAAATCGGCTTCAAGGGCCTGCTCCTCATCGAGCCCAAGCCCAAGGAACCCACCAAGCATCAATACGACTATGACACTGCGACGGTATACGCGTTCCTGCAGCGCCATGGCCTGGAGAAGGAATTCAAGGTCAACATCGAAGCGAACCACGCCATCCTCTCTGGCCATACCTTCCAGCATGAAGTGGGATATGCCCTCGCTAACGACATGTTCGGCAGCCTGGACATGAATCGCGGCGATGAGCAGCTGGGTTGGGACACGGATCAATTCCCCAACGACGTGCCCGCCACGGCCATGGTGCTGTTTACCCTATTGCAGGGCGGCGGCTTCACCACCGGCGGCATGAACTTCGACGCCAAGTTGCGCCGCCAGAGCATCGACGCCGAGGATCTGTTCCACGCCCATATCGGCGGCATGGACGTCCTGGCCCGCGGCCTCATCATCGCGGAAAAGATGATCAAGGACGGCGCGCTCCAGAAGAAAGTGGAAGAACGCTATTCCGGTTGGAACGGCGAACTCGGCCGCGGCATCCTGTCCGGCAAGAAGAGCTTGGCCGAATTGGCCGACCTGGCATTGTCCCAGAACCTGGATCCCAAGCACAAGTCCGGGCGCCAGGAAGCTTTGGAAAACCTGGTCAACCGTTACCTGTAAGGTTGGTCCGCATCGCTATGGTCGATGTATACAAAGTCTAGTGAAGGAGAGGGTCGCAAAAGGCCCTCTCTTTTTTTGTGGGTCTCCGAAATCCGTTCACGATGCGTCGAAAATGGATGCCATGCACAGGGGTAGAAAATGAAATCGTTCCGAACCCAAAAAAACTCGATCGGGATGGCAGTCGCCATTGCTTGCTCCTTCACGGATACGGGCGCTTTTTTTGTTGATGGCTATTGGGCCAGGAAAAATGATCCGGATCCATACGAACGGTATGTCCGCATCGAAAATGACAGCGGATTTTATTGCGTACTTGACGACAAAAGCAGCTTTCGATTCCAAGTGATCGGCGATTCGATTACCACCCCCATGAACGGGAAAAACGCGATTTTTTGGTTCCCGGGTTCCGGAGATATCATGATTTCCGGCGAGGAAAAAGGGGAAGCCTATAACGACAGATTCGGAGAGATCGACTCTTCAACGTATTACAATAATTGCAGGGCCGAAGAGAGCGCTTCCGCGCCGGTAGAGGTGCTTAGGCCCGGAAAACGGAAGAACGGGAAAATTAAGCTAAGACCCAGGATAAACATCCTGGGAAAAAAAGACGTTTCCTCGTCTCATTCTCGGTAGAGGAAAACCCGGGAAGC
>JBDSWM010000235.1:0-12009 GCA_039926685.1 Fibrobacteria bacterium
CAGGGTATCAAGGGCAGGGCTGTAATAGATGCCTGAGGCGACGGGATTGTAATTCTTGTCCGTGAACTGCAGACTGGCGTCGATTTCCGGGGCTACGCCGAATCCGGCATTGGCCACTGCGGGCGGCTCGGTATCCATGGGATCCGTATACGTGGCTTTGATCAGATCCCCTATCTGCAACTGCAAGATTGAATCCGCCACCGGGGTGGGGCTCAATGCCACCGGAATGGCGGCGATATACTTCCCGGGCGAAACCACGCTCATCGGGAGAGTCGCGACATCCTCGGCAGTGTTCGTGGTGCCGATAAGACGGGAGGTTTCCAACTTCACCTTGGGCGTCACGCCGGCAGGCAATACTTCATCCAATACCACCAGATAGATCTTGGTCTCGGTACCCTGGAATTGATCGGTGGTATCCGATCCGTCCGGCTTGGTGCTGAAATAGGCGAAGCCCTGCCTGGGCGCGGGCCGCACCGGCACCTTGGTCACGGCCTTGTCATTGGGGTCCTTGGGGTTGGTCCATGTGACCGTGAGGGTATCGTAGACGGCGGCTTCCGTCTTGGCGTTGGCTGAGATGCCGGTGGAGGTGATCACCAGGGGCGAGGTGCCGGTGAATATGTACAGTGTACCAGTGCTGTCCGGATTGCTCAGGGTCAAGGTCTCCGCATCGCCCGCGGCCTTGGTGGCGGCGGGGATGGTGACTTGCTTGAGACCCGCCTGGGTGGTATTGAGGCGGACCGTATAAGCGGTGTTAAAATCGCTCAGGTAGCCCGGGAGGGGTCTGCCGTTCTGATCGGCCACTTCCAGGGTGGAGGCCTTGAAGGTTTTGGTGTAGGTCTCCGTCATTATGCCGCTTTCCATCCAGCCCGTCTTGTAAGCGATGGCTTTGATGGTGGTGTTGCCGGTGATGGCGATGGGGGTGCCGGGGGTGTAGACATGGCTGGTGGCGCCGGTCTGGCTGGGTACCGTCCCGTCCAGGGTATAATAGATGGTCGCATCCGTGGGTGAAGTCTTCAGAGTGACGTTCACCTGGGTCAGGAATGAGCTGGTGCCGGGTTCGGCGATGGGGGTGGCGACGATGAGGTTGTAGAAATGGGCGTAAGAAGCGTAGATGATGGCGTCATAGACCACTTGCGTGGCCGCCTTGACGTTGGACAGGAATTGGGGTTGGAAGGACAGGGCCACGCCGCGCCGTTGCTCTTCCTGGAAGGCTACGATGGTCTGCAATTCCCGCGGGCCGGCGATGGTATCGGTTCCATTGAAAGCGCGCTGGAAGCCGAGAAAGCTGAGCCTGTTCAGGAACTCGGGGAGCACCGCATACTTATCAGCATCCGCCTGGCAGCGGTAGTCGCCGGCCGCGTCCGTCCCGTAGGGCTTGAAATCCAGCTTGGTGACCTTAAGACTGTCCACGGTATTACGGATCACGCCGGGCTTGGGCAGGGTATCCGATTTTCCGTCCAGGTTGATCCACAACTTGGTGTTGCTCGCGGTGTATTGCCTGGCATCGCCCATGGGCGCGGGAACGTTGTCGACGTTGTTGAAGCCGAATACCCTGGTGGCGAATTGCGCGGCGTCATCGCCGATGGAGACCACACCGATGGCGAGATCAGCGGCGCGGTTCAGTACGTCCTCTATATAGGGGCCGCTGGTAGTATACCAGCCGGCGTTGACATGCACGATGACATGGGGAAGCTTGCCTGGGAAGGCGGCTTGCACGTTCGACCATTGCGTGGTTTCCGCGTTCAGGACCTTTACATTTGGAATGCCCGTGACCGAATTCACCGTAAAGGTGTTGGTTAGGGGGCCTACCGGCCGGGTGGCCGCCGGGCAGGAACCCTGGCCCACGGCTTGGCTGTTGTAGAGGATCAGGATCCGTACCGTATCCTCATAGGACTTTTCCACCCGCACCGTGGGCTGGGCGGAAACACCCTGCGCCAGCATGGCGATGAGAAAACAACCTGCCGCGAAAAAAAACTTAACCGACCTGAAACGACGCATTTCGCCCCCTGGTTCCCTTGCTGATGAATGGCAAGGGAAACCGTAACGGCCGAGAACACCCCCAGCCGATACAATCTGAATCCTGAAAAACCGTGTCTATGCGCAAACGACCATGGCCAAACACGGCCTTCCTAGCCAACCTAAATACTACTCAAGTCCGGTGAAACGGACTAGACAAATCGCCGGAATCGATAACGCGGCCGCTCCTGAAGAAGGCCAAAACCGCATCGCATTCGGGAATGACAAAAAGTTGTAAACCGGCCCGACAGGGCTTGCGACGGAGGGAGGCCGGATTCGGGGTGAAAAGCACCTTCTTCTGGAATGTGGGGAATGCCGGAATGTCCCGGTTTCCGCCTACCGGGCCCCAACATCGCAACTTTTCTAAATTCGGAAACATGCCCGTTATCCAGGTGAACTATTACGCCCAACTCCGGGAAGCCCTGAAAACCGGTTCGGAAGAAGTCTCCCTGGATCTTCCCGCCCGCGAGCGCGATATCCTGGAGCGTCTGGCCCAATTACATCCCCGCCAAAAAGCCCTGTTCCTGTCCAGCCGCGTGGCCGTGGACGAAGGCTATGTGGGCGCGAACGCCATGCTGGACGGCCTTTGCCGGGTGGACATCATTTCGCCCATCAGCGGCGGTTGAATGGAACCCCCCTCCCCTATCCTGACGCAAGCTCCGCTCGATGCGGCCGCCTTGGCGGATTTAAGGCGCGAAGTGGCCGATCCCGCCGCGGGAGCCGTCCTGGTTTTCGAAGGCACGGTGCGGGACCATTCCGATGGGATCGAGGACGTTATCGCCCTGGAATACGAAGCGCAAGCCTCCATGGCCGCCAAGATCATCGCCGCCATCGTGGCCGAAACGCGGGCGGAAATCCCCGTCAGGAAAATCGCGGTGCGCCACCGCCTCGGCAGGGTCGAACTGGGGGAAGCCACCATAGTCATAGCCGTCAGCGCCGGGCACCGCGACGAAGCCTATCGCGCATCGCGCGCCATAATCGACCGCATCAAACACGAAGCCCCCATTTGGAAGAGGGAGATCCTGCGCAATGGGACGAGCGCGTGGAGCCGCGGGTGCGTAGCGCACCAGGAAAAAAGTCAAAATGAAAAATGAAAAGTGCAAAATGCAAAGTTTAAGAGAAGGACAACCACAATCACCGGCTTCCCCGGTTCTTCATTTTGCAATTTTCACTTTGAACTTTGAACTTTGCACTCTCCCATGACTTCCCCCATAACTCCCATACTGGACAAGGCCGTATCCGGAGACCGCCTATCGCCGAAGGAAGCCCAGGTGCTGCTGTCTTCGCCGGAATGGAACCCCATCGTGGCCGCGGGCCATCGCATGCGGCAGCGGATGCATGATCCCGCCTCGGTGAGTTATACCGCCTACCGCGTCATCAACTACACCAATTTCTGCGACGTGGATTGCAGCTTCTGCTCCTTCAAGGACGAGATCGAAAGCGAACGCGGCTACGTGCTTTCCCTGGACGAGATCGCCGCCAAGACGGAAGAAGCCCTGGCCTTGGGCGTGGACCATATCTTCATCCAAGGCGGCGTGAACCCGAAGCTCCCGCTTTCCTATTACACGGACGCGTTGCGGATGCTCTCCGGCAAGTACGGCGTCCATGTGCGCGGGTTTTCGCCGGTGGAATTGCTGCGCCTGGCCCGCAAAGAGCAAATGCCCTTGCCCGCGCTCCTCGCCATCCTCAAGGATGCCGGCCTGGGTTCGGTGCCGGGGGCGGGAGCGGAGATCCTGACCGATCGCATGCGTCAAATCCTTTCGCCCAAGAAGCTCAGCGGCGAGGACTGGTGCCATGTCATGGGGGAGTGCCACAAGCTGGGCCTGCCCGGATCGAGCAACATCGTTTTCGGTTCGGTGGAAACGGTGGAGGATGTGGTGGAGCACCTTACCTTGATCCGGGAACAGCAGGATCGGACCGGGGGATTCCTGTCTTTCATCCCATGGGTGTTCCAGCCGCAAACCAAGAAGTTCACGGTGCGCCATGTGCGGGGTTGGGAATACCTCCGCCTTATAGCCGTGTCCCGCTTGTTCCTGGACAATATCGCCAATATCGAGGTGAGCGTGCTGGGCATGGGCAAGGATTTGGGCGAATTGGCGCTGTACGCAGGAGCCAACGACATCAACAGCATAGTCATCGAAGAGAACGTGCTGCGCTCCGCCGGTCTCAAAACCCTGGGGGCCGCCGTGAAGTTCATCCGCGAAGCAGGCTTCACGCCCAGGCGCCGCACTTTGAACTACGAATTCGGAAAATACGCGCAGGCGGAAGCCTGAATCACTTGAAAAGGAAGAGGCGTGAGAAGGCGGGAACTCATTCCGCCAAGCGTTTGCGCAGGTCTTCCAGCAGCTTTTTCAGCGGGGCGGCATAACCTGTGACGAATCTGGCCCGGAAGCGGGCCCATGGATCCCGCAACTCCACCCGCTCGGTCACGGCCACCCGCGAGCCCCCCTCCGCATCGGGGACGATCAGGAAAACCCTTTCCCCGCTTTGCCGCAAGTCCCCGCGCACCGTTTGGTCGACCCATTTCTCCGCGATGCGCCCGAGCCCGGCGGCATGCACCATGGTCCTGCCCCGGGCATCGGACTCCTTCCAGGTTAATGCCGGCGCGCTGTCGATCACTTCGGAAACGGCCAGGTCGGATCGCCAATCGGGGTAATTCTCCACGGCCGTGAGCACGGCCCAGACCGCCTCTGGCGAAGCCCGCATTTTGAGGGAGGCGCCGGCTTCATGCTTTCGGGGCAACAGGAATCCGGACAACCACACGAATCCGGCAATGAGGAGCGGGCCCGCAATGGCCCAGAGCGGATATTTCATCGCGCTCGTCCGGCATCACAATGCGGAAATGTGGCTCTGGTAGCGTTGGGCGAATTTGTTGCCCTCTCCCTGCGCGGCCAAGGCCTTCAGCCCGGCGTCGCCGTTCACGATGGAGGTGATGGCTTTCACGCGGTTTCCGTTGCCGGGATGATCGGAAAGCCATTCGGGAACGCCCATGCTCTGGGCGCGGCTGAAATAAGCGGCGATGCCCATGGGATTGCGGCCCACGCGGCCCAAGGCCTTGGTGCCGCCTTTGTCCGCGTCCGTTTCATCCGTGCGCGAGAACCTCAAGCTGGCCAATTGCGCCGCGGCGCCCGCCGCCAATTGCGTGACCTGGCCGGCGTTGGTGGCCGCCGCCGCGGTTTGCAAAGCGATGCTCAGGGCCGCGTTCTCCACCACCTGTTCCCGATAATGGTGATGGGTCACGTGGGTGATCTCATGGCCCAACACCCCCATCAATTCCGATTCGTCCTTCAGCTTCTTGAGTATGCCGGTATAGATGTACACATAGCCTCCAGGCACCGCGAACGCGTTCTCCACGTCCTTGTCGATAAGGGTGTAGGTGAAGGCATAGGACGGTTTCTCGCTTGCGGGCAGGGAGGCCACTATCTCCTTGGCCAGCCCTATAATGTAGTTCTGCATTTCGGTCTGGGCCGCGTTCTTGGGGACGAACACGGGCATTTCCCTTCTCACGGTATCATTGCTGGTGAGGGTTTGGTTGAATTCGGCGCCGACCTTCGACTCGTCCGATTCGGACACCAGGAGCTTCCCCGCGCTGTTGAACAAACCCGCGCATTGCACGAAAGCGGAAACGGAAAACAGCGCGGCGAACGCGCAGGAAAGCCGGAGCATTTTGCGGTTGCCTCGGCCGGGGGATGGCCTCCCGGCGAACTTATTGAGGAACGTGAGGGTCATGATGGCCTTTCCCGCCCGCCCGAATACAGGGGCATGGCTGGGGTAAAGTTACTTTTCCCGAGGCGGCGGGCAAAATTCCTTTTACACGAGGAGTGCGACAGGCAAGGCGGGGAACGAGGGGCACGCGGAGCGCGAAAGGCCCGGGCGCGTCCGAGCGCAAAGGAGTCCGTTCCCGTTCAAGCGCGCAAAAAAGGGATTAAGGCGCCCAGGCTCGGGACCTCAAGGAGCAGATCTTCCGTCCGGAAGGGATTGTCGCCATTGTTTATGCCGGCGAATGGAATGCCCGCGCCCGCGGCGGCTTCCTGATCCTTGATGGCGTCCCCCACGAACAGGCAGCGCGCCGGGTCCAGGGAATGTTCCGCCGTCAGCGACCGCAAATGCTCCGGTTTGGACTGCGGCGATCCGCATACCTTCACGAAAAAACGTCCCAGTTCGAAATGCGCCACGGTGCGATCGATGGCGGCCTGGGGCGTGCCGGTAACGACCGCCAGGGGAACACCCGTCTCCCGGGCCGCCGCCAGGAACTCCGCTGCGCTCGGCATCAAGGCCATGCGCGCGCGGCTGTCCTCATCATGCTCGCCAAAGCGCGCCAACGCCGCCACGAACAGGTCTTCCGGCATTTCCCGGCCGGATAATTCCCTGTAGATGAGGGCGATGGTCTTCTGCCGTGACAAACCCGCGAAGGCCAATTGCAACTTGCGTATATCCGCGCGGGCGAATCCCATCCCGTCGAAAGCATGGCAATAGGACTCCAGCTTGAACCCCATGGAGTCCATGATCACGCCGTCGAAATCGAGGAATACGAAGCTGGGCCGGAAAATCAAGGCTTGGGGAGGACCTTGGTTTTCTCGGTGAAATTTACGGTGAAATTCGTGGTGGCGCTGTCCGCAGCGATCGCCTTCAGGGTGGTCGAGCCGTTCACCTCCGACGTTACGTCGCCCACCCGGTTTTCCGGTGCGGGATGCGTGGACAGCCATGAAGCAGGACCGCCCGCATCGAAACGGGAGAAAAGGGTGGCGATGCCCAGGGGGTTCCGGCCCACGGCGCCGATGTATTTCGTCCCGTAATAATCGGCTTCGGACTCGTTGTCGCGGGAAACCTTGAGCTGGGCCAGGCTGGCGAAGCTGCCCGCCACCAATTGGGTGAGCTGCCCGGCATCGTTCCCCAGCAGCGCTTGCAGGATCAAGGACAGGGCCGCGTCCTTCGCCATCGCGTCCCGGTAATGATGTTGGGTGACATGGGCTATTTCATGCCCGAGTACGCCCGCCAATTCGGATTCGTTCCGCATCTTCTTGATGATGCCAGTATAGATGTAAACATACCCCCCGGGTACGGCGAAGGCATTCTCGACATCCTGATCGATGATGGTGAAGGTGAACTCGTATCCTGGCCTATCCTCTTTGGGAACCGCGGCCAGGATCTCCTTGGCCAGATTCTTCACATAGGTGTCGAATACCACCCGGTCGGGCGTATTCGCCGCATAGATGGGATAGGCCGCGCTCGAATCGTGCAATTGGGCGTTGAACTCCGCGCCGAGCTTGGACTCGTCATCCTCAGAGATCAGCAGCGCTCCGGTGGTGCCAAAGAAATCGCAGGAACAATGCGTCAGCAGCAAGGCGCATAGCGCCAGCGGCAAGAATCTTTTGGCGTTGGATACTTTCATTTTCAACCTCCCGGCCCGGCCTTCAGGCGGTCTTCGCGCCACGGGCCTGGTACATTTTATAGAAAATCGCCGCATGCATGCCTATGGCGATGGGGAACCAGAAACAATACACCCAATTCTGCGGATAGGACGTCATGTATTGGAAAATCTCCCGGGAAAAATGGGAGAAGGGCAAATGCGGATTGGATAGGATTATCTTCGCGTCGGAGGAAAGCACGGAAGTGATTCCGTAAGTGTTCCAGAAGATCAGCAAAGTGCGATACCAGCCCTTTTCCGGCCGATAGGCGAAGTACAGAGCCAAGGCGCCCAGCGCCGTGATGATCTCGCTGAATCCCGCCTGCAGGGCGAACTCCTCCGGCGCGTAGCCGCCGTATATGCCGATCACGAAATGGATCCCCATCAAACGCATCACATGCCAAAGCAGGATCTCGCGCATGGGCACTTCCTGGATTTTGCGGGCGATGCGGCCCTTGAAGAACAGATCCAGGATGACCAGGACCCAGGGAAGCTGGCCCAGCACGATGAACAGGCCCGGGGCGTGCCAGTCGGGGAAATCCCACAAGTCGAGGAGAAAAGCCAGGTTCAGGAACAGAAACCAGGCTACCAGCAGCCATACCTTGCGGCCGAAATGGGCCGGCATAAGTGCGAAACCGGTGATGCTGAACACGTACAGGACGAGGTCGACGACCAGCTTGTCAGCGCCATCAATATCCGACAACCACTCCAACGAGCTTCTCCCGGGGGACAGACGCAGGGAAATCTAGATAAGTTGGGGAGGGGCAGGGGCTAGATCTGGTCGAGGCCCGCGAGCACCAGGGAACAGGCTTCTTCCACCCGGAAACCCTTGGCCTGCAGCCGCGCCGCCAAGGCCGGGTTCTCGGCACCGGGATTGAAGATGATACGGGGTATGCCGCAGGCCAGGATCTCCTCGGCGAGGGCATCGCTGCGGCCGGCGTTCAGGTATACCGACAGCACGTCGATTCCCCCGGGAAGCCCGGTAAGATCCCGGTAGACCGGAAGACCATCGATCGTGGTCAGGATGGGATTAATCGGGAACACCTTATGGCCTTTGGCGGTTAGGCGTTTGATGAGGAGATTGCTATAGCGGTCTTCCTTGTCCGAAGCGCCCAATACCGCGACCCTGCTTTTTCCGTTCCCGTCCATGTCCATTCCTTCTCTGCGGCGCCTGCCGCCCGTTCCGCGGAATGTAAAGTAGCAAGTAAGGCCGTTCGCGCCTGCGCGGGAAAACGGCGTTCCGCGCTTACCGGCCTCCCGCTTTGCCGGCCTTCCCCACGCCCCTGAAAAAACCGAACAGGCTGCCGCACAGACCGCCGATGATATGCGCGAATTGCGAGATGTCATCCTGGGAAAAAGCCTGCACCGCTTCCTTGGCCAGATACAGCGCTACAATCAGCACGAAGGTCAGGGGGATTTCCCCTTCTTTGTGGTTCGTGAAGGAGGCCAGCAGGATCATCATGAAGGCCAGGCCGCTGGCGCCCAACAGGCCGGTGGTGAAGAAGGCGGCGTTCAAGAGGCCGGTGATCAAGGCGGTGATCAGCATCATCTTGACCAAGGCGGCGGAGCCGTATTTCTCCTCCAGGATGGGCCCGACCAGGAGGATGACGGAAAAGTTTCCGGCCACATGGGCCCAATTCTTGTGGCCGAGCACGTGGCTGATCAGCTGCAGGTAGAACAGCGGCGAGGCCCACCGGAAGCCCGGATAGGTGGCGAACAGGGCGGGCGTCAGGCGATGGCCGGACAATCCGTCCGCGACCATGATGACGCAGGCCGCGAGGGCGAACGTGAGGATGACGGGGGAATTATAGACGGGTTTGAGCGGAAGGCGGAAACGGCCCATGCCGGGACGTCCCCTCGATCAGGTCCGGCCGTGCAGCAACTGGTAGGACAGGATGCCGTGCGCGACCGAGACGTTGAGCGATTCCACTTTGTTCTTGAGCGGGATCTTCACCACCGCATCCGCCATGTCGAGATAGGTCGCGCCCGTGCCCGCGCCTTCGTTGCCCATGATCAGGGCCACCTTCTTGCGCAGCTTGGCATTCTCCAGGGTGGTGGGCGCATGCGAAGACGTCGCCACGATGGAAAAGCCCTTCAGGCGCAGGAACTCCATCTTGGCCGCGATATCCTCGCCGGTCTCGAAAGGCATACGCAACAGGGCGCCCACGGAAGAGCGGACCACCTTGGGATTGTAGGCATCGCAGGTGCCTTTGCCCATGACCACCGCATCCATGCCCAGCGCCAGCGAGGTGCGCAGAATGGCGCCCACATTGCCTGGATCCTGGACCGCGTCCAGGATGGTCACGTAGCGGGCCGTGTTCCAATCGGGGCGCAAGGTGGCGAAGTTCGCGACCGCTAGGATGCCCTGCGGCGTTTCCGTATCGGAAAGGTTGCGCAAATCGTCCATGGAAATCGGGATGACCTCGATGCGGCTTTTCTTGATGACCGCCAGCAAGTCTTTGTCCTCGAATCCCTCGGCGAGAAAAACCGTCTGGATGATGCCGGTGGAAACGCTCAGGGCGTCGGCTATGTTCTTGGCGCCTTCCAAAAGGAATTGGCTTTCCTTCCAGCGGCCCTTGTCGGTCTTGAGGGGCAGGAACGGACGTATCTCCGGCGCTACCGGTTTATGGTTGCCGCCCGCCAGTTCGATGGTGCGCATGGCGCGGGGCGTAGGGGCTCCGGGCCCGCCGGGACGCGGCACATAGCCCCTGGGTGCTCCCGCGCTCGGGAAAGGCCTGGAGGCGCCGGCCGCATTGCGCGCGCCCGCGTCGCGGGCGCCGGTGTCCCGGGGTCCCGCATTCCTGGGTCCGCGCGGCACGAAGCCATCATCGCGGCCGCGGAAGTTCTGCCTTTGCGGCAGCTTTTCCCAGCCGCCGCGAGGGGGCCGGGGGCCATCGCCGCCCGCTCCGCCTCTAGGCCCCTGGCTCGGCCCTTGGCCGCTTCTTGGCCCCTGGCCACCGGACCGTCCGGGTTTGCCGGCATCGCGCGCGGGACGTCCTTCATCGGCGGCTCCACGGGAGGACCGGTCATCCGCCGGCGCGGAAGGGCGGGGCTTGGCGGGATCGTAACGCAGGGGTTTCCCCACGATCTTCTTGCCGCGCTTGGGCGCCTCCTGCGATCCGGCGCTTTCCGCCTTGGCTTCGGATTCGCGCTTGCCCACGGGCTTCGCGTTTACGGAATGATCCGAGAATCCGCTGAGGTCGAAATCATCGTCGCCCGCATGGTCATGATCGGCGCCGGCATTATTGTTCTTCGGTTCCTTGCCCATGCGATCAGGTCGACTTGGGGTTGAGGTTGTTTTCGCCCATCAATTCCAGGGCGGCCTTCTGGATGCCTTCGGCGTCCATGCCCAGGATCTTGTGCAACACGGGGATTTCCCCATGGGTCACGAACTCATCGGGCAGGCCGATGTGGCGGATGGGGATTTCGAAATGCCCAGACTCGGAAAGCAACTGGGCCACGGATTGCCCGTAGCCGCCCTGGATGACATTGTCCTCGATGGTGATCACGGCGCGGTGGCGCGCGAACAGTTCAGAATAGGCCTTGCGATCCAGGGGCTTGGCGAAGCGCGCGTCCACCACGGTGGGACGGATGCCATCCTTGGCCAGCAGTTCCGCCGCTTTCCTGGCGGGCGCCAGCATATTGCCGATGGCGAGGATCAACAAGTCCTCGCCTTCCTGCACTATCTTGGGCAAGCCGAAAGGGATTTGCTGGAAAGGCAGCTTCTCGTCGGGCGCATAGGCGCTGGCGCGGGGATACCGGACCGCCACGGGGCCGTCATCGTATTTGATGGCGGTGAACAGCATATTTCGCAATTCCTTTTCATCCGAAGGGGCCATGATGACCATGCCGGGGATCATGGCGAGATAGCTGAGATCCATCGCTCCATGGTGGGTGGGGCCGTCGAGGCCAACCAGGCCCGCGCGGTCGATGGCGAATATCACGTTCAGTTCCTGGATGGCGACGTCATGGATGATCTGATCGATCGCGCGTTGCAGGAAGGTGGAATAGATGGCGACCACGGGCTTCATACCCTCGCAGGCCATTCCGGCGGCGAATGTCACGGCGTATTGTTCCGCGATGCCCACATCGTAGACCCGCTTTGGGATTTCCTTGGCCATGATGTTGAGGCCGCAGCCGTCGGGCATGGCGCCGGTGATGGCGATGACGCGCGGATCCAGCTTGGCGATTTCCAGCAGGGCTTCGCCGAACACCTGCGTCAGGCCCGGGGTCTTGGCGGGCGCGGCCTTGGGCTTGCCCGATTCGATGTCGAAGGGATTGGAGGCGTGCCATTTGATGGCGTCCGCTTCGGACTTGTCCCAGCCGAAACCCTTGGTGGTGACCACGTGGATGAGGTTGGGTCCCGGACGCTTCTTGACCGCTTCCAGGATCTCGATCAGCCCTTCCAGGTTGTGCCCATCCACTGGCCCGAAATACCGGATGCCCAGGTCCTCGAAGAATCCGCCCGGCATGATCATCTTCTTAAGGCCGTCATCCAGCTTGCTGGCCAGCTTCTGCAATTCCTTGCCGCGGGGGAGCTTTCCGGTCAAATCCCAGACTTCCTCCTTGAACTTGTTGTAGGTGGG
>JBDSWM010000236.1:0-3058 GCA_039926685.1 Fibrobacteria bacterium
AGCATAGGACCATGGCGGCGGAAGAGGATCCACGCGCCCCCGGTCAAGGACAACAATATCAAGGGCACATAGCCCAGTAGGTTGGCCGCGAGAACGGCTTCCCGCGGCATGCCGCCCAGCTGCGAAAAAAACAGGTAGACCAAGTACTCGCGCACGCCCACACCACCCAGGCTGAATGGGATCATCAGAATGGCCTGGATAATGAGAATGAACAAAAGCACCTTGCCGAAAGGCGCGTCCGGGAACACGCTGAGGAAAAGGCAATAACCCGAAATGGCGGAAAGCGCCTGGATGCCCAGGGTCAGGCCCGCGGTCTTGACCATCAAGGATCGATTGCGAGACGCGGCGACTATGGCCTGCACCCAAGGTTGCGCGGCCAACCCGCGGCGGAAGGCAAAGACAGCGGCGGCTGCGGCCACTCCCGCCGCGATAGCTAGCCCCAGGACCAGCCAAGGAGCATTCAGACGGGAATACAATCCGCTCCGCGAGAGTTCGCGGAAGTACAGGCTAAATGCGATAGCGCCGATGCCGAGTTGCGCCAACAGCCCCATGCCGCGCGCCACCAAAGTGACGCCGATGTTCTGCTGCAAGTTTCCGTACCGCTTACCGAAGGCCACCACCTTCACCGCTTCCGCCGCCACGGCAGAGGGCATGAAGAGATTGAAGAAATGCCCGACGAAGATGAAGTAAAGGTATTTAGTAACCCCTAAATCGGGGGCACGCAGCAGCGCCCTCCATCGGTACGCGTTCAAGATCGAGCTGACGAAGATGGCGGTGAGGCTGCCCAGCAACGGCCCGAGCCGCGCGGAGGCGAGCGCGGGTCCAATGCCCGCGAGCGGGACCTTCTGGATCACCAGCCAGATCGCGCCGGCGGCCAACAGCCACTTGAGGGCCGTGACGAGCGGGTGCTTGCCTAGGGTTTTTATTTGCGGCAAATGATGATGAGGTCGGTGGCCAGGCTCGGGCAGGCATGGCTCACGATTTTATCGAATCCGCGAAAGGCTTTTCCCTGGATCAACCCTGCCCCATGCAGGGACTCGTAGGTCCAACCGCAGGAAACGAGCAGATGACGCAGGGAAGATGGCGTGAAGTTGCGGATGTGCCCGGCCGGTTCCCCGACCTTGCGCAGAAAACTTCCCCAATTGGAAGGCCGAACGCCCAGTTCCGTAAAGAAAGGCTGCTGGCCAAGCAAGAGTGAGATCCGGTTGATCCAGGAGGCGAGATTGGGCGTAGACATGATAAGGCGTCCGCCCGGTTGGAGCACTCGCAGTAGATCCTCCACGAAGGTTTCCGTATCAAAAATATGCTCGATGATCTCGCCGGCCCAGATCAAGTCCACGCATGCGTCGGGAAGTGGGAGGCGCGCATGCCCCAGATCCGCTACATAAGCTTCATCGCAGCGTGTCTTGGCTGCCGCAACTGCGCCCGGGGCCGCATCCACGCCGATGGTGTACATGCCGAATTTCTTGAAGTCCGCTGACAGGAACCCGTCTCCGCAACCCACGTCCAGGATCTTCTTGGCCCCAGTCGCGCGGACCAGCGCCAGTACCGTAGAAACGCGATCATCCCATTTCAGATCGCCCGTATCGAAACGAATCTGCCCGTATCGGGATTCGTTGAAAACGGTCGAAGTAGATTGTTCCGAAGGCAAGGAGGATTCAGGCGTCATAGGCTGATTATGCTTTCGCTTCGGAGGGGCGCCCGAATCGGGCGATGATGAAAAGGCCGCCAGCCAGCGCGAACAAGGAGAGTCCCGCTACGACGAAACCGGTGCGTATCCACGGCGAACCGTAGGTCAGCACCACTTCATGCTTGCCCGCCTCCAAAGCCGCGCCGCGGAACGCGAAGTCCGCGCGCAGCAAGGTGGCTTCCTTGCCGTCTACCTGAAGATGCCAATGCGGGAACCAAAGTTCGGAGAGGATGAAAATACCGGGCTTAGCGTTCTCCACGGTATAACTGAGGTGGTTGTAAGTCTTGTCCGATCGGACTATGGATGCTTGCGCCGGAGGGGGCGCGGGAGTTGCGGCTGAGTCCCGGACCGCGGTTGCGGTATCGCCGGGCGTTTGCGGGGCCACCGTCGCTGCGGACGTGGCAGGAGGCATGTCCGCAGCGAAGCCCTGGGGAAGCGGGGTCGAGGAGGAAACGTAGGCCAGGTTGCGCGGATTGAAATCAAGACGCTTCATCTTTTCCAGCGCCACGGTGTCGGGTTCGGATTTCCAGCCGGCAACGAACCACGCCCGCGGCAGCGCACTGGTATTGGGGGCCAGGCGCATCCCGCCTTCCCCTTGCAGGCGGTAGGCCAGGTACTTCACGTTGAGCATGTCCAGGAAATTACTCCCCGATACCGAACCGTCCGGATTCTGCTTGAGGCCGGCCATCAGATTCGGGTTGTTCTGGTAGTCCCCGCCCCGGTATTCCCGGTACAGGCGGTACTCATTGTCCGTCCAGCCGTCCGCCGTTTCGATGAGATGGTATTGCATGATCGAGCGTTCGTAAGTGCCGGGCAAGCCGAACACCCGGAAGGAGGAGGTATCCGCCTTGAGGAAGGCGACGGCGGGCTCTTGGCCCAGATTGCGGGCGGGATCGTAAACCTTGATGAAGTTGGAATTCACCCACATCAGATCCACGCAAGTGACGGCCAGAAGCGCCAGGCCGAAGCGCTTCGGGTCCACCTCGTCCAGGAGCCATTTGCGCGCGGCATAGACCAGCACGGCGAGCAGCACGCCGCCGCGGATGAAACCCAAGGCCAGCGCGGAATGATCGTTGACCCGGTTGGCGAGATTGCCGGCCTCGGCTCCGCCACCGGCCCCGAAAAAGCTGTCCCACAGGTTCAGGAATATATCCGGCGCCACGCCTGCCACCACCATCAACCCGGAAACGGCGAATCCGGCCTGCCACAGCCGCTTGCCCCAGCGTTTCCGCTTGTCGGCGGGAATATCGCGCTGCGCGTTGGGACCGGTGAGGCGGGACAAGGCGTCCGCGCTCATCATCAGCAACGCCGTGGCCAGCCAGAAAAGCATCATGCTGGGGGCGCGGAAGGTCTTGATGCCGGGGACGA
>JBDSWM010000237.1:0-21943 GCA_039926685.1 Fibrobacteria bacterium
GGGGAATCGGCGTTGAGGAACAAGGCGGAAACATTTCCGCCCCCCTCCGTATCCGTCATGCGCAATGCGGTGCCGCGCTTGAGGATCCAAGACCACATGGCTCCGCCCCGCAGGGTCTCCCCGTGGATGGCATTTTCTTCGCCCATCGCTTTCCCTCGCCTCCTTCTTCCTCTAATCTAGTCTCGTGAGGTCCCGTCAGGACTCCGCTTCGTCGCCAACGGGCGTCATGCGGATCAGGGGCAAATCCTTAAGTTCTTCCGGATCTTCCGGATGGATCAATTGCTCAAGGCGGTTCTTGATCGCCAGGAAATGGGGCGACAGGAGCTGGCCTTGGTGGCGCGGACGATCCACCGGGACCTTGATGATCTCCAGGATGCGGCCGGGCCGGGCGCCCAGCACCACGATGCGGTCCGCCAGGAAAATGGCTTCGTCGAGATCATGGGTCACGAACAGCACGGTGATGTCCACGTTCTTCCAGATCTGCAAGAGATGCCGCTGCATCTGGCAGCGGGTTTGCGCGTCCAGGGCTCCGAAAGGCTCATCCATGAGCAGGATGGCGGGATAGTTGGCCAAGGCGCGGGCTATGGCCACGCGCTGCTTCATGCCGCCGGATCGCTGATGCGGATAAGCGTCGGCGCGTTCGGACAAGCCCACCATTTCCAGCCATTGCAGGGCTTCCGCTTCCGAAGCATCCTTTCCCTGGCCGGACATCTTGGGGCCGAACATGACGTTCTTCTTAACGGTGAGCCAGGGGAAAAGCGTGTACTCCTGGAAAACCATACCTCGATCCGCGCCTGGTCCCGCTACGGGCCGGCCGTTCATGCGCACCTCGCCCCCCGTGCGCGGTTCCAATCCCCCCAGGATGCGCAACATGGTGGATTTGCCGCAACCGGACGCGCCTATGACGCAGATGAATTCCCGGCGCTTGACTTGGAAGGATATGTCGCCCAATACCGGCGGCATTCCCGCTCCGCTTCCGTTGCGGCCGATGAAATCCTTGCGCAAATGTTCGATCTCCAGGATCGTCTCCCGGGCCTCGATGGATTGGAATCGCTTGGTCAGGTCGGGCGAAAGATCATGGTAATCGGGCAGATCCAGGGTATCATTCATGCTACGTATCCGCCTTTTCCCAGGGGAAGAAAACCCGCCCCAGGCCCTTAAGCACCATGTCCGTGCCCAGGCCTATCAGTCCGATGATGATGATGGCGGCATAGACATTGTCGTAATTGCGGTATTTCGCCTGCTGGTAGATGAAGAAGCTGATGCCTGAACTGGCGCCGATCAATTCCGCCACGATCAGGTAGGTCCAGGCCCAGCCCAGCAGGATGCGCATATCGCGGTAAAGGAGAGGAAGCACGCCCGGCACCACCACGTTGAGCAGCAATTGCCGCCGCTTGGCGCCCAAGGTCTGGGCCGCTTCCAGCAAGGCGGCCGGCAGCGAGCGCGTGGTGTTGGCGAGCACCAGCACCATCTGGAAAAAGGTGCCGATGAAGATGATGGCCACCTTGGGAGCGTCGTCTATGCCGAGGATGGCCACGGACAAGGCGCCGAAAACCGGCGCGGGCATATAGCGGATGAAATCCACGAAAGGCTCCGACAGGCGGGATATGAGCGCGAAGCTGCCGCAAAGGATGCCCAAAGGCGCCCCGAACAGGACCGATAAAAGGAATCCCAGCACGATAATGCGGATGCTATGCCCCAGGCTTTGATGGAGCCAGGGTTCGCCGGCGCGCAGGGGAGGGGTCGTAAAAGCCGTGAACAGCGCCTTGGCCACCAGATGCGGGGCGGGCAGATAAACCGGGTTGGACCGCTTGCCGTTCGCGGGCTTTCCTCCCGCCGCCGCCTGCTTGGCGTTCTCTTCCAGGAATTCGGATCGATCGACCTGCATGCCCGGCTGGAAGTACTCCACTGAACCCGGGTCTACGATGTCCACCTTGGGATGCCATAAGGAGGGCAGATAACTGACGGCGCACCAGAGCAGAAGCGGCAGGAGAAAAGCCGCTTGCGTGGACAGGATATAGGCGCGCTTGGGAAGCGGCTTGCGTAATTGGAAAACCGGCCAGGGCAAGGACGCGGTCTTTGCGCGTTCATTTCGTTCCGGTTCCACCGCGGGTTGTATCAATGGCTTGGCCTTTGGCTGCGGCTTTTATCAGGCAGTGCGCTATTTGGCCGGGAGCAAACTCGCATCCAGGTAGGCCGCCGCATCCTGGGTTTTTTTGTACACCGCATTCTTCAGGTTAAAGTCATCCACCATCCTGGAAGATCCTTCCACGGAGGTGAGTTCCTTGCCAGCCTTGAAATGCGCTTTATTCTCGGCGAGATCCAGCAAATGCGTGCCCTTCATCAGGGGTTCATAGGTTTCCGGTTTAAGGCCCACGCGCGCGCTCATGATCTTCAGGTATTCGGCCTTGTTTTTATCGTCCTTGATGAAATCCACCACCTTGAACCACACCTTGACCACCTTTTTCCAGTCATCCTTGCGCTTGGCCAGGCTTTCCGGGCTCACATACAGCAGATCATAAATGAGGCCTGGGGCATTGGCGCTGGTGTAGATAGCGGTGGAGCCGGCCACTTCCTTGAGGGCCTGGCCTGAATTGGGCTGCCAGGCGGCGATGGCCGCCACGGATCCGGATGCCAGGGCTTGCGCCGTCTGGTTGGTGGGCATATTGACCAAGGTGATGTCCTTTTCCTGCAAGCCCGCCGCTTCCAGGCCCTTCAGGAGCAGCAAATGGTCGACGAAGCCGACTTCTACGCCTACTTTCATGCCCTTCAGATCCTTGATGGATTTGATGCCGGCCTTGGCGACGACCATGTCGTTGCCATCGCTGAAATCATTGAGCAGGATGCCCTTGGAGGTCTTGCCGTTGGCGCCCGTGACCAAAGCGTCGCCATTGGTCATGCAAACGCCGTCCACCTTGCCGGCAGAATAGGCGTCCATGGAAGGCACATATTCGAACCAGATGAACTCCACATCCACGCCGGCTTCCTTGAACCAGCCTTTCTGAACGGCGATATCCCAAGCCACCCAACCCGGCCAATCGCTGTAGCCGACTTTTAATGGCGTGGCCCCATGGGCGGACATTTGTAAACTCAGCAGTACCAGGGTCAGCGCGCCCATGAATTTCAGGAAGGCAAGGAATTGGTCCTTGATGCGGTCGGGTGAGAAATAGGACATTTAGGTCTCCCAGAGAGTTTCTGCGTCAGAACGCAATCCCCGTACCAAATGGATTTCCCTGGATTGGACGTTATCCGGCAAGGCCCACATAAAAAAGTCAAAATTTGTCGATACTGGAAACGAACTTGGCTAAAAATGTCATGAAGTGAGTGGGTCAACCCAGACCTTCTCCTGGGTTTTCCTGAAATTGTCCTCCATTGTCGTGTGGATTACGGATGAGTGGCAAGGATTGGAACATGGTCGCAAACTTGCTTCAAATTCCGGAACCTTCCCGCCACAGGGAGCCTTAAGGGAGTTCGCAAGTGATGGTCCCGCCTTCAGGGAATAGTCCCAACCTGGTTATTCCGAATCTGCTCCGAAGCTATGCCGCTGATCCTGGGAACCTTTTCCGCGTTCTGGAGGATTTGCGCAGAAAGATCGAAGACTATCCCGATCCGGCCTTATGGATATCCCGGGTCGATTGGGAAAAAGTCACGGCGCGGGCGCGCGCGCTGGAGGCCTCGTTCCGTAAGCCGGGGCATGGATTCGCACGCTATCCTTTATACGGGATCCCTTTCGCGGTAAAGGACAATATCGATGCGGAAGGATTGGAGACCACGGCGGCTTGCCCCGCATTCGCGTACTCGGCCAAGTCTAGCGCGGCTTCGGTTGCCAAGCTGGTAGCCGCGGGGGCCATTCTCATCGGAAAAACCAATATGGATCAATTCGCGACGGGATTGGTCGGAACCCGTTCCCCCTACGGTACCGTTCGCAATCCCTTCCACCCTGCCTATATCCCTGGCGGATCGAGTTCGGGTTCGGCCGTGGCTGTGGCGGCGGGCCTGGTTTCTTTCGCATTGGGAACGGATACCGCCGGTTCTGGCCGGGTTCCCGCCGGATTCAACAATGTGGTGGGATTGAAGCCGACGCGCGGGCTCATCAGCGCCTATGGTATTGTTCCCGCTTGCCGCTCCCTGGATTGCGTTTCCGTTTTCGCGCTTACTACCGCCGATGCCGTGGCCGTGATGCATCAATGCCGGGGCGCGGATCCGCAGGATGCGTTTTCGCGTCAAGCTCCCGCGGATTATGGTCGCGCGGAACCCGGCCCGGGGAATATCGGCAATGGCCGCTTCCATTTCGGCATTCCCGCCGCGGGTCAATTGGAATTCTTCGGGGACGGGGAGTCGGCCCGGCTGTTCCAGCAGGCCGTGGAACGCATGCGGGCCTTGGGGGGCGTGAGCCTGGAGATACCCTTCACCCTCTTTTCCGAGGCCGCGCGCTTGCTTTATCAAGGCCCATGGCTGGCGGAGCGCCAGGCGGCCTACGGTGATTTCCTGGAAACGAATCCCGGGGACGTGCTGCCGGTGATCCATGAAGTGCTGGCGCGCGCGAAAACCCTTACGGCGCTGGACGGTTTCCGCGGCTACTATCGCCTGCGTGAGCTCCGGGCCCAGGCGGAGGGCCTATTCCGGGGCATTGATTTCCTGATGACGCCGACGGCGCCCACCCAATATCGGCTGGATGAAGTGGAGGCGGATCCCGTAGGACTGAATACGCGCCTGGGGTATTACACCAATTTCGTCAACCTGATGGACTTGTGCGCTTTGGCCGTGCCTTCGGGCATGAAAGGGAATGGCCTTCCTTTCGGAGTCACTTTGATCGCGCCCGCGTTCCAGGAGATGACCCTCGCCGCTTTCGGGGCGGGCTTCCACTCCGCCACTGGCTTGCCCATGGGTGCGGGCCAGGATCCGCTTCCGGAGGGAGGCGGGGATTTCCCGGCTGCGGCCAAGACCACGGTTCCGGGTCCAGCCATGGTACGTTTGGCGGTGGCCGGATTGCATTTGTCCGGACAGCCGCTCAATCACCAACTGTTGAATTTGCGGGCGAGGCTGGTGGGCGTTTTCCGGACGCCTCCTTGTTATCGGCTTTATGCCTTGGAACGGCCGGGCCGGAAATTCCCGGGCATGGTGCGGCAAACCGAAGGCGGTGGAAAGGTGGAATTGGAAGTGTGGGAATTGACTCCGGGCGCGTTGGGCGAGTTCCTGGAGTATGTGAAGGAGCCGCTTTGTCTCGGCACCGTGGAACTGGAGGGCGGGGAAAAGGTGAAAGGGTTCTTGTGCGAGCCATCCGGGATAGGGGATGCCCCCGATATCACCGGCTTCGGCGGTTGGAAAGCCTACCTGGCGGAGACTAGGGCACCAGGTCCGCCTCTTTAAATCCTGCGCCGGGAAGAGTAAAGTTCCTGGACCATGACCCCAACGCAAGCTTTGGTGCTTTTCATAGCCGGAATCCTGGCCGGCGGATTGAATGCCTTGGCCGGCGGCGGCGGTTTCATCACTTTGCCCGTCCTTATCTGGAGCGGATCCGCGCCTATTCTCGCCAATATTGACGGCACTTTGGCTGTTTGGCCCGGAGCGATAGCCAGCCTGTTCGCCTTCCGCCGCAATTTGCAGGGGGATAAGCACCCGCTCAAATTGTACATGGGCGTCGGGGTGCTGGGCAGCTCCCTGGGCGCGGGCCTCCTTCTGTACACCACCAATTCCTTTTTCGTCTCCCTGCTGCCTTGGCTGCTGCTGTTCGCGACCTCGCTTTTCATCTTTGGCCGCGTCATCACGGACCGGCTGATACTGCTGGGCGGCGGGGCCGATCCTTTCCCCAAGCCGCTGATCGTCTTCCTTTTGTTCCTGATCGCCGTATACGGAGGTTATTTCGGCGGCGGAATGGGCATCATGACACTGGCGGTGCTGACCCTGATCGGAATGCGCGACATCCATGAAATGAACGCGCTTAAAGCCGCCCTGGTCATGGTCATCACCGGAGTCGGGGTGGCTATTTTCGTCGTCACCGGCAAGGTGGAATGGCCGCGCTGCCTAGTGATGATGGTCGGTTGCGCCATCGGGGGATATGCGGCGGGAAACCTGTCGCAGCGGGTCGATTCCGGAAAGCTGCGGCGTTTCATTGCCTTGCTCGCTTCCGCCATGACGGCGTATTTCTTCTTCCGCACCTATGGACGTTACCTGCCGGGCCATTGACCTCCCGTATGCGCGGGTTTTCCCGGGGGCGGCGGATATCGATGGAATGGGATATCAAGAGATCAGCGGAAGAGTATGTCCACAACGTTGCGGACATACTGCTCGTCGGGCAGGCCCTCCGTGGCCTCGGGCGGAAACGGGATCTTGGCCGCAAAATGTTCCTTCAGCCGGCGGAAAAGCTCGATCCGTTCCGCGTCATCGACTTCATCGCGGCGTAGCAATGCTTGGAAGGCGATTCCGGCCTCGACGGGGCCGACCTGCTGCCGCAAGCGCGCGCCCAGGTGCCGATAGTTCCGGAAAGAATTGAACTTGCCCGCTACCACCTTCTCCAGGTCGGGCTTTCCGGGATCCGGGTTACGGACGACTATGGTGCCTGCCGCCATATCCCCCAGCCGCTGGCACTTATCGCTCAGGAGGCAGGCGGTCCCGCCCACCAGATAGCATGCGGGCAGCATGTCCAGGAAACGGAAAAGGTTCCGGATCACCACCTGATAGCCACGCAGGCGCAAGCCTTGCGCATCCAGCACGCGCAGGCGCAGCAGCCTTTTCCCCAAAGTCTGTCCGGCGTAATACCACTCCATGGCTATTCCGTAGCCCACTGACATGCCGAAATAGGCGAGCGTGAGCGCCGCTGCCGCCAGATCCTGGCTGAATAGGCTGAGCGCCGCCAGGATTTTCGACGCCAGGGAAGCCGCTGCCGCGATCACCAGCAAATCGATCAGCCAGGCCAGGAAGCGGATGGCCGGCCCGGCCAGCACCAGGGAGAACTCCAGGTTCTCCGGAGTGCGGAAAACCGCCCTGTGCGCTTCGCGAGGAAACATCCAGGTTACCGTACCCTTGCCGGTTCCGCCGCCGCCGTCACGATACCTTTGGCAGAGGCGGCTGCATTGCCATCGTTGCGGCCTGCCCAGCCCAAATACAGCACCAAGGCAGCCAGTTCCAGGCAGCCGAAACTGATTTTTATCCAATAAGGCAGGATGGGGTAATGGTATTGGGAGAAAAACGCTTCTATGACGCCGGCCCATACCAGCATGGCGCAAATGCCGCCTACCAGTACCGCCGCATCCGGGGCCGCCGCGCGCAGGCGCTTGCGGATGCCTCCCCGGCGCGATCCCGCCAGCAATTGCGCTCCCAACAGGAACCCTGCCTGGCCCGCGATCAGGATGGCGGGGATCTCGAACGATCCATGGGGCAGCAGCCAGCCCGCCAGGAAGCGCGCCTGGCCGGCGGCGATATAATCATAACCGACCGCGCCCAGGACCACGCCATTGTAGAATAGCAGTACTATCGGCCCCAAACCCCAGGCGAATCCGGAAACCAAGGTGAGGATGGACACGCGGATATTATTGGTCATGAGATAGGAGGAGAAATAGGTTTTGGGCCGTTGCGCGATGCCGGTTGCGGAGCTTTCCTCCCGCGCCACCCGCTCCTTAGGGCTGCCGAGCAGATGCTCGAACGGGAGCAGCACGGACTTGGCGTCCGGGTCCCAGCGCACCAAGGCGGCTCCAGCCCCACCTCCCGCCAGAGTGATGATCAGGGATAGCCAGAAGGCGCCTAGATGGCGGCGGAAAGCGCGGGGAAAGGTGGTGCGGAAAAAGGCGCGCACGGGAAGGCGTACCCGTTTATCCCGGTTCTCATGGATTTCCGCATAGGCGCGCGACACCAGCGATTCCAGGTAGCGCCTCAATTGCGGGGCCGCGCTTTGGCCGGCCACTTTGGCCAAATCCGCCCCGGTTTTCTGGTATAGGTGATGGAAGCGCAAGGTTCCCCGTAAATCCAGGGTAGCACCCGGCTCCGCTTCCAGGCGGGCCAGGATCGATTCCAACTCCCGCCATTGCGGCTGCTCGGAGGCGACGAACCGTTCCAAATCGAGGATCATGCCGCCGCGCTCCGGTATTTGCTTTCCAAATATTGCGAGATGGCCTCCGCTGACAGTCGTTCCGGTTCCCAGCACCGGAAGGCCACGCCTTGGCGGCGCAACTCCCGCGCAAGCTTATCCAACCCGCGCAAGCGGATCTGATCCGCCAGGCGGCAATACACCTCCTCGTCCGTGCGGGGCTGGGCGCCTTGGAAGGGCGGCAGCAGATCCGGCGGCCTTATGCCCACCACCGACACCAGGTGCTGACTGCTGATCAATCCGATATGCGCCGCGAAGGATTCCGCCAAAGCGGGTTCGTCCAAGGAACAGAAGAAAACCAGCAGGGCGCGCTTGCGCAGGCGCAAGCGGATGGCGGTGAACACTTCCGCATAGTCGGGCCCCAGCGGGCTGTTTTCGATCCCGAAAAGGGCGTCCCGGAATGCGCCGTAATGGGACCTGCCTTTTGAGGCGCGCAGGAAACGCAGGGGCTGCTCGGCATAGAGCATCAGGCCGTAATGATCCCCTTGGCGTTCGGCAGCCACGCCCAGCCGTAACGCCGCGCGCAGGAAGTATTCCATGGGGACCTGCTCATGCTCGATCGGCTTCGTCGTCCCGGACGCGGCGATGGGAACGGAACTCAGGCGGGAAACGTCCAGGATGGCGTATACCTGCTGGGTGTTTTCCGCGTGGAAGGTCTTGGTCACGGGATGGCCGCGTTTGGCCGTGGCCTTCCAATGGATATCGTGATAGTCGTCCCCATGCAGGTATTCCCGCAGCTTGTCGAATTCGCGCCCCTTTCCCATCTTGCGCCGGAACCGGTGGCCGTAGAGGGGCAAGGTGTCCGGAAGCGCCATCCTTCCGGATCGGCCGCCCAATCCCGGGTAGACCCGGATCTCGCTGTCCAAAGCCCCGCTCCGCCTGAGGCTCCAGAAGCCCAGGTAGGAAGCGGTCGCCAGGGTAACGCCGGGGATGCGGGCCCGGCCACGTAACCGGGGAGTTACCATGGGCGAGAGGCCCCAGTCCCCTTGCCCGGGGGGCAGGCTGATCTGCTGCGCCGTCAGCGCCGGAGAGAGCAGGGAAGGCAATTCCACCGTTACCAGGATTTTCATGGCGGTCGGCACGCTCCCGCGCAAACGGAAAGGCAAAGCGCTGGGTTTGCCCAGGACGAAGCGAAGGGACGGGGCGGCTTCGACCTGCAAACCGCGCAGCCGTTCCCGCAGGCGGAGGGCGTCCCAGGCCGCAAGCAACGGCAGGGACAGCATGGCCGGCAGGCACCAACGGGCCTGCGCAGGATCCAGGGCCATGGCCAGGTTAAAGGGAACCAGCCACAAGCCGGCCGCCCATAGGAGCGGACTACGCGGAACCATCATCGCGGGACAGCCGCCGCTTGCAGTATATCCCTGATGACGTCTTCGGCGCGCACGCCTTCGATTTCGAATTCCGGGCGCATGACGATGCGATGCTCGAGCACGGGGACGGCCAACTGCCGGATGTCGTCCGGTGTCACGAAGTCCTGGCCGTTGACGGCCGCGAAGGCGCGCGCGGCCAGCAGCAGGCTTTGCGTGGCCCGGGGACCGCCGCCGACCAGGATGCTTTCATGCTCGCGGGTTTTGCGCACCAGGTCCACGCCATAGGCGACCAGCTCCGGTTTCACCGTAACGGAACGCAAGGCATCCTTGCATGCCGCCAGGAGCTCCGGTGTCAGCAACCGCGCCAGCCCACCCCGCTCCGCCAAAAGAGCCGGGGCCTGATCGCACAAGGTGCGGCGCGCCAGCTCCTCTTCATCCTCCTTGCCGGGATAGCCCATGGAAATTTTGACCAGGAAGCGGTCTTTTTGCGCCTCGGGCAGGGGATAGGTGCCTTCGTGTTCGACGGGATTCTGGGTGGCGAATACGGTGAAGTTCGCATCCAGGGCGTAGGTGCCTCGGTCGATGGTGACTTGGCGTTCCTGCATGGCCTGCAGCAGGGCGGATTGGGTCTTGGCAGGGGCCCGGTTGATCTCGTCCGCCAGCAGGAAGGAGGTGAATATGGGCCCGCGGATGAGTTCGAACTCCTGGCGTTTGAGATTGAAGATGTTGGTGCCCGTGATGTCCGAGGGCATCAGATCCGGCGTGAATTGGATGCGGCCGAATTCGCAGCCCAGCACCAGCGCCAGGGTGCGCACCAGCAGCGTCTTGGCCACCCCGGGAACCCCTTCCACCAGCGCGTGCTGGCCTGCCAGCAAGGTCACCAGGCATAGATCGATCACCGATTCCTGGCCGATGATGATTTTCCGCACCTCCCGCCGCGCTTCCGCCAGCAGGGATTTCATTTCTTCCGGGGTGATGTTCACTTTCGTTTCCTTCGGTTGAGGATGGCCTGGATCTCGCTGTAGCCTGCCGCGAGGTTCCCGTCCGCAGAGCCGGCGCGGCGCTCCAGGACGGATTGGATCTCGGGGTCGGGTCCGGGTTTGGCGTCCCCTTTGGGATCCCCCCTGGAGCCGGCTGGAGCCGGCATGTGCCGCCCTTCCTGCCAATAGCCGTAACAGGCTTCCAGCGTTTGCCGATGCGTCAGGTTGCGGCGGAGCAGGCCGGACAAGGCGCCGCGGCCGTCCTGGGCACGGCTTCCTTGCGCTTGCTCTTCCGGTTCCGGGCTCAAGTGATAACGCGCCTTCCAGATATACAGACCCGCCAAAGTGAGCAGGGAGGGCAGCAGCCAATGCAAACGGTAGCGGCGCAGCAGGTCGGCGACGGCATCGTCCTGGCGCACGCCAAGATGGCGCTCATCGAAGAAAATACGCCTTCCACCGCCCACCAAGGCCGCCGCCATCCGGGCCGGGCGCGTGTGGAAAAGGGCCTGATTGCTGGCGAAGTAGCTGTCCGCGGCCAGCACCACGCTTCCGGCCCCGACGGCGCGTTCCACCGCGACCGGCAGCGCGCCGCGGCGGTAGAGGATTTCCCAGGGTGGGCTCAAAGAGTCGAAATAAAGCCCGCTGATCCAAGGCACGGTGTCGCCTAGGCCGTTTTGGGAGACGGCGATCTTATAGTTGATCGCGCTACTTTCCGGGTCCGAGGTGTTCGAGGGGTCCAGGTCATTCGGGAGAAATGCGGAATCGATAAGCAAGCGGACCCCCCATTCCCGGAGAATGCGCAGGGGATTCCCTTCTCCGGCTGGAGCGTTCTTATCCGCCTCCTTTCCGGCGCTGTCCTGGAACAGCTTTTCCAATTTTCCTGTTAATGTCGAATCGCCGGCGCCGTCCGCGGCGGCTGATGCGGAATCGCTCCGCAGCAGTCCGGCGCGCAGCATGGCAACGCGATCGCCTTTTTCCATGGACATGGGGATGAAGCTCATCACTACGCGCTGGCCTTGCCGGGCCAGGCTGTCCGCTTCCCCGAAAATGCCGTTTTGCGCTTCCAGGTATCGGCCGTCCAATCCCAGGAAAAAATACACCGTACCCGGCGCTTGGCCGCGGAAATCCGTTCTGGCGAAAGCGCGCTTCACGTCCAATTCCGGGTACCTTTCCAGCGCGGTATAGAAAGCCCGGCAGCCGAGCGGATCGCTGCGCAGGCTGGAATAAGCGGGATAGATGTCGCCGGATTCAAGGCGGTCCTGGAACAGGCGCGTCACCCCGTAGCCGAATGCCAGCAGGGAAATCACGGTCAGCACGAGGCCGCGGCGGTTAAGCATGGTCCACCCTGATCTTGGCGAAGTTGGATTGGGATACGCTCCAGTCTTCTTCCGTCAAGGCATGCGAGCCGTACCAGATGCGCTCGAAGCGGCCGCAATTCTCCCGGAAGGATTCGGCCACGCCGGGACTGCGGCGGGCCCGCGCCGCCACCTCTCTCTGATAATCGCGATTGCTCTTGTGTCGGGCCACCGTAACCCATCCTTTCCTGGCCAATAGGGAAAGCATGGCCAGGAACAAGGCCCTCAAAGCCAAGCGATGCTGGCCTTCGGCACGCAAACGTTCCATCAGGCGGAGCCACTCTTCTTCGGGGAAATCGTCGGCCTTAGCGTCCTCGCGCGCGGCGTCCGGGAGTTTGGACGCGGCGGATGGCATGCTTGCGACGGGTGCCGGAACGGCCCGCAATCGCTTTATCAGCAGCCAAGCGCCGGCAGCGAGGAAGGTCAGCGAGAACAGTCCTATCAGGATGCGCGTCGGTAGGGGGGAGGAGGCCCCGGCATCCCGGTTCGCCCCCGTGCGATCGGCCTTGCTGAACACATGGTTGAACCAATCGGAGAAACGCGACCAGAGCCGGGCGAAGTTCCGCATTCCGCTCCGGAGCGCATGCCAGGATTTCTGCAGCTGCCGCAATACCCAGCTATCGGATTCCGTTCCGTCCGCGGGCCTGGGTTGGCGCCAACCGTAACGGGATTCGGCCATCTCTTCCCGGATGAGCGCGTCCAAGCGATCGGGGATGATAACGGAAGCCGGGGCATGCGCGGCCTCCCGTCCAGTACCTTGGGTGTTACCCCAGGCCGTTCCTCCCGGCGCCGCCAGCGCCAACGCGGTCAGCAAGGCCGCCAATCCGAATTTGCGCCTTGCGGTTCCGGCTTCCCGAGCCTGCCAGCGCGCCAGGGCAATCCGCAGATCCGAACCGGAATGCCGGGCCAGCCCGTGGAAGCAACGCCAGGCGTGGATAGCCTTCGCCAGGGGATCCGCCAGCGCCCATGAAAGCGCCAAAGCCATCAGTATGAAGGTGGAGTTGAGGAATGCCGCGGGCGAGCGGCTGAAAACCGTTTCCACGCCCAGGATCGATTTTAGCGCCATCGGTACACATACCAGCGCGGAAACGACGTTGAGCGTCAGGAAAATCCCCGCCCCCATGAGGAAAAGCTGCAAGTACATGCTCTGCTTGGGCCAAAGCCGCGCGAGCCGCACCGAGCGGGACAGCCAGGAGGCGATGCCGTCTTCTTCCCGGACCCATGCGGCATTCTGGAAAAACGCAGAAACGAAAGGGTAGGGAATGGTGAGGAGCAAAGCGCAGGGAATGAGGAACAAGGCGAGAGGCTGGATCAGGGCCTGGGCCGCGAATGTCTTCAAAGCCAGAGAAGCGGATGGCCGGACGGCTTCCCCCGCTTCCAGTGTTTGCATAAGCCGCCGGAAAAAGAACGCATGGGAGGTTTTCATCCCCACGAATGCCGCTGCCAGCAGCAGGGAGAATTCGCGGACATGCCCGGCGGCCATGGCGTTGCGGCTCATATAGGCCCAGAAGTAGAGCAGCGCCCACAGGAATCCCAAGGTTCCGGCGGAGTAAACCCCGAAAGCCGGCAGTCCCGCCCGCTTCAGCAACAGGATGGCGTCTTCCACCACGTCCATGGCAGGCGGTTCCCGCCGGGAAGCGGGATTCCCGCCTTTGATTATCATCGGGGACGGATCCCGGATTCTATCATCCCCGTCCAGGCTCCGTCATGGTAAGCGGCCGGAATCAGCGAAAGGATTTTCCCCAGCGCCAGGAAGAACAGCCATGCCAGCAATATTCCCGCGCCTGCGCCGGCGGGCAGCCAAATCCTGGCGGCCGCGCGCGCGCCTTTGGGGGAAGCCGCCTTGGAAAGGCATTGGGCGCAGAGGATGCGGCCCTGGTGTTCGGAAACGCATTCGCGGCAGAAATGCGACCGGCATTGCGGGCAACGCGCCACGGCTTCCCGTTCGGAATGGTTCAAGCATTTCTGAAGGCCCAGGGTGCCCATGGGATCAGGTCGCTTCCGTCGCGGGCAAAGTGCCGGAGGCGTCCGTTTCGACTGATCGCCGTTTCAGGTAACGCCCCATGATGATGGCGCCGAACAGGAAAACCGCCGTTTCCACGGCCAATTCCGATCTGACTAGCGGATAAAACCAGAACATTTTCCGCGCTTCGAAAATTTCTCCGGAAAGATCGGCATGCTTGACGGCGAGTATGACCCCGAAGGCCAGGATTCCGAAAATAAGCATGGCCTCGAGGATATGATATCCCAGCAAGATCATGCCGAAAACCCGCACGGCGCGCGGGGAGACCTTGCGGGTTTGGGAGATGAGCACCGCCACGCAAGTAGCACAGCTCCCCAGGAAACAGATCATGCCGATACGATCCAACCAGGGGTTGGCTTCGCTGAGCAACAAGTCGAAGATGTTCCCCATCATGGCGAAGGCCAGGAACAGCAAGGCGAGCAAATGCCAGCGGCCGCTTTCCGCCGCTTTCGGTGCGGACCCCCCGGGGTAATGCGCTTGGGACTCGGCCGGGGAGGCCCCGGGCGGGGAAGCCGGGGCCGCGGTGAAGGTGATTTCTTCCCCGGGATAGGAAGGGGCGGGAGCGGCGTGCTGCGCGGCCCCGGCTTCGGCCTGTCTGGCCAGGATGATAGGCGCGACGGCATCGATCAGCTCACGCGCCTTGCGGACCCGGTTCAGTGACCATAGGCGTTCCCGGGTCACGGATGTAAGCAAAAAGGTTTTGCAGGTAGGGCCCCGGCTGAGATTCACCGCCAGCAAGGCGCCGATCAGGATCAGGAACGGGAGATATATCAGGAACGTGACCATGGCCTTGTCCGAAAAGGTGAGGAAAGAAACCGCCTGCATCAGGAAGACAAGGGAAAGCAGCAGGCTCATTACACCGTTCCAGGGCGTCTCCTGGATGATAATGGCTTGGATATCTTCCCATGCGAACCGCCGAAAGTGTTCGTGGAAGCCCATCACGGTGGATTTCAGCAGATGATGCCGGCTTTGGTACAGGCGAGCGGAGTACATGGGACCCGAGACCCGGCCCGGAAGCGCCTGATATTCCTGGCGGTTGATCATTTCGCGGCCGCTTTCCGGAACACGTAGACTAGCAACAGGACGAACAGGCCCGTGGCCAGGATTTGCCCCAGGGCCAATGTGATCCCCAGTACGTACCGGCCCTTTCCGCGCACCTGCATCCCTTCTTCGCGGTTCCAATTGCGGACGGCAATCCATATGGCCGCGGGTGCGGTGATGGGCATGGTGTACAATCCCACCATGGTCAAGGGCAGGTACAAGGTCATTCCCAATACCAGGTTTTGCGGGAGGAAGACGCGATCCTTCAGGAAGGGCGCGGCTTCGGCCGGGCCCTTCCTGCCTTTCTGGGCGGCATCCAGGCAGGTGGCGCAGAAATGGCCTCCCTGGAATTGCAGGTCGCAAAGATCGCAGAGGAAGCGGCCGCACGCATCGCATGGCACGACGGCGGCTTTGCGGGAGTGGAAAAAGCAGGCTGCGTTCCCATCCTCAATGGGTAGCGCACCTTTGGCCGGGATTTTCAGGGAGCGATGCAGGGCCGGAAAAGCGTGGATTTGCAGGCCTTCCTTGCAAGCGGGGCATACCGCCCTCGACCAGGAGGATTCCCAGGCGAACGGGAGCAGGGCGGCGCAATGCGTGCAATGGATCTGACCCGTGGGCATGGATGCGTTCAGGTCCGGATTACCCGCGTGCCGCAAACGCGGTCATGCAGGGTTTTCCTTTCGTCATCGAAGAACGCAATCAAATAGCCGATGCCGATGGTCAGGCTGCTCAGGTAGGTTGCCAGGTATCGCCCGGCCCCCAGCGGAATCCCCAGGGAAGCGCCGTTCGCGCGCACCACCTTGATGCCCATGGCCATCTTTCCCGGCGTAGCTCCCATGTTACCGATGAAGAAAATCATGTAGGAGGCGGTGATCACCAGGGAGAGGCCCGATCCGGCGAGGCCGCCCAGCCCCGCGAGCCCCTGACTGACGCTTCCGCGGCCTAGAATGGCGAAGCTCGCGATTCCGACCAGGAAAAACGCGAACCAGAGTATCAGGCCATCCAGCATCACGGCGAGGAAGCGCCGGCCGACGCCGGCATACTCGAACTTGTGGGGGCGGAAGGAGCCTTCTGCCAGCTTTTGCTGGAAAACCGGTTTGCAATTGGCGCATACCCAATACTCGCCGAACTGGATCATCTCCCCGGCCGGAAAGCCGCGCCCGCATTCGACACAGGTCATCGTCCCCCCCCAGTGTGAATCGGCATGGGAATTTTCTTGTTGCATGAACGCTCCTGGAAGTTTTGTTTCAGAACGCCAATACTTCGATCCGCGGACGCGGGCGCGAAAGCCCGCTCTGGGTAGATCAGTATGTCAAAAAATAGTTAACCCTTGCAAGTCCAAGAGCGGTCTCCGCGGAGCGGAAGTGGAGAAGAAAAGGGGGGAAGTTGGCTGGTCAGGTAGGGGTCGAACCTACGACAACTCGGTTAACAGCCGAGGGCTCTACCACTGAGCTACTGACCAATACGGAGGCCAAAGTAGTCAATTTCCAAACCGGCGTCTATGCCCTCCCCGTCGTTTTTTTAGTCTTCCAACCCCTGAAAATCCGATTGATTACCTTTACCCGATGCCATTAGCCCAAATCTTCACATTGCTCCTGCTTCCTATCGTCCTCGCCGGTTTGCACGGCTGGTTCACCAACTGGCTCGCCGTCAAGCTTTTGCTCAAGCCTGTGAATCCCATCAACATCCTGGGATTCAAAATCCAAGGGCTGTTGCCGCGCCGGCAAGCGGACCTGGCGGATCGAATCTCCGAGGCCATCTCCCGCGAGTTCCTGAAGGAAGAGGACATCATGGGCTTCCTCAAAAAAGTGGATCCCGCCAAAGCCATGCGCCAGTTGATCCTGGACAAATGGGAAGAGAAGGTCGGGGAATTCCTGGCCACCATGCCGTTTTTGAGCATGTTCGTCACCGCGGACAAGCTGACCAAGATCCGTGACCGGATAGCGGATATCTTTTCCACCGAAGCGGAGAAGTACACGGAGCTCCTGGTGCAAAGCCTGGAATCCAAAATAGATTTGCGGGACACCATCCGCCGCAATATCCTGGCCTTCGATGTGCAACGCCTTAACAAGATCATCGAGGAAATCGGGTACAAAGAATTCAACGAAATCGCATTGGTGGGTTTGGCCCTCGGTGTCCTGATCGGCATAGTACAAGCCGGCGTCAACTTCGCTTTCTTTCGTCCCTGATCCTGATCCGCCGCGCCCCCGCGCCTCGGATGGTATACTGATGGCAGCTGTTGCCGATGAAAAGGGCACGGGGAGGGGTCATGAGGATACTGGCGGCCGACAATGTGGACGAATCCGCTCTGGGCGCGCTTCGCGCCGGCGGGTTCGAGGTTTTGGCCTGCAAAGGGCTGGTTCCCGCATCGCTTCCTAAGGAGGCCGCCGGGGCGGAAGTCCTGATCGTGCGATCCTCCTTGGTCACTGCGGAGCTTCTGCCGCTTTTCCCCGCCTTGAAATTGATAGTGCGCGCGGGAGCGGGCACGGATACCATCGACATGGGCGCGGCGGCAAAGCGCGGCATTCAAGTGAGCAACACCCCAGGTAAGAATGCGGATTCGGTGGCGGAGTTGGCCCTGGCCCTGCTGCTGGCCGCGGATCGGAAAATCGTGGAAGCCACTTTGGCGCTGCGCGCCGGCAGGTGGAGCAAAGGCGTCATGGGCCAGGGGCTGGGCCTGAAGGGCCGCCGTCTGGGCCTGGTGGGTTTCGGGGCGGTGGGCAGAGCCATGGCGCGCAAAGCGCGGGGGTTGGAGATGGATGTCTCCGCATGGTCGTGCAGTCTGACTCCGGAAGCGGCGGCTTCGGCGGGTGTGGGCTTCGCCGCCACCTTGGAGGGGTTGGCGAGCGGCTCGGACGCGATTAGCGTGCATGTCGCTTCCCTGCCGGCCACTCATAACCTGATTGCCGCCCCTTTTTTCGAACTCTTGCGGCCGGGCGCCCTTTTCGTGAATACCTCCCGGGGCGAGGTAGTGGATAGGGCCGCCTTTTCCAATGCCGTCCGCACGCGGGGATTACGGGCGGGATTGGACGTTTTCGCCGGGGAGCCCAAAACCTCGGAGGCGGTCTTCGCCGACCCTGAACTGGCGGCTTTGGTGGTGTGCACGCCGCATTTGGGCGCTTCCACGGAACAAGCGGCCCTAGCGGTGGCGGAAGAAGTGGTCCGCATCATAACCGCCTTCCGCGCCACCGGCGCAGCGCCCAACGCCATCGAGCCGACCCCGGTTCCATAGCCGCGAGTGAATCCTCCCCCCGGCCGACTCGACTGGTTACGCGCTTCCAAGCCTTTTCATCCGCAGCTTTATTTTGGGGATTTTTAGACCGAAGCCCGGTTTTTCGCCATTTTAGGCCTATGCGCTACCAAGGCAGAGTGCGCTAAGGAAACGTCATGGTTCCGGACCGGTGAGGGACGGTACGCCGGTATTACGCATCGCGCCCGTTACCCCCTCGCCGGCAGCGCCGATGGAAAGCGTAGTCCGGAAGAAGCGGTCCGGCCCAGGATAGGGAGGTCATGTGAGGGTAAAGCCGGGCATCGATCCCGCCCTGGTCCGGGCTCCCGGATGGGCTGCGGGCCGCGCAGGGCAAGGGCCGGAGGCCAGGTAACGGGCCTGCGACCCCCCCTCCGAGGCTATCGGCCCGGAACGGAAAAAATTATCCGGATCCCCCTCCCCAAGTTTGTGATCCACGTTCTACAATCATTCCACTATGTACAAGAATCGAAAGAAATATTTGCGGATGACCGCCTTGGGCGCGTCGGTGGCGAACGGATACCTGGCCTTGATGACACAGTCTCCCCAGAGCTCGGCCTGGTCGCCGGCGCTCGTCGCGATGTTGTCGGTATGGGTCTGCTACTTCAGCGTGGGCTGGCTGTTGCAGGGCATGCGTTCGAAATAAACCCGTCGGCGGATCATTTGACGAAGGAGGCTATCAAAGCTCCCGCGTCCATCAATGCGCCGCTTTCCTCATCCGAAAACTCATGCGGAACGGGCTTGGCCACTCCCAAGGTGCCATAGACCTTTCCGTTCAAGAGCATAGGCGCGGAAATCGAGCCTTCCATCTTGGTATCCCGCGCGGCAGGCTTCGCCACCCCGGAAGAATCGGTTTGCAGATTGCATAGTTGCACCGCTTGCTTGCGTTCGGCGGCGATGCCGGCCATGCCCTTGCCGATGGGGATCATGCGGACCTTTTCGAGGATGGATTCCGGGATCCCGCGCTTGGCGCGCATCTTGAGCATCCCGGTGGCGCCATCGACGGTGTGGATGGTGCCCACGGTGCATTGGAAAGCATCGAGCAATTTGCCCAGCACCAGATCCATGGCGGGATCCGCGTTGCCGCCCTTCTCGAGGATGGAGCGGACCTCTGCCAGCAATGTTTCCCTGGATATGGTATTCGGCATATTGCAATCCTCCGGATGGCGCGTCCACCCCCTAGCGGCCCCGGCCACAACCCATAATATAACCAATCCTTGCGCGTCTGCCAGGACCCGGGGATGCACGAGAAGCTACGATCCGCGACCCGGATTAGTTTAGTTTACCGGATTTCCATGCCGAGGGCGGAAAGCCGAAGTGCGACGACTGAAGGCCGCGGAACCGCGCCGGGTCCGGCCGCTCATGGGGATGGAAATCAGGAGGATGCATGACCGGGAACGCGTTATTGGAAGCTTGGGTCAAGGAAGTCTCAGAGCTTTGCCGCCCGGACAGAGTGGCGTGGTGCGACGGATCCCAGGCCGAATATGATCGGCTCTGCGAGGGCCTGGTGCGGGGAGGAACCTTCGTCCGGCTGGACTCGGCCAGGCGCCCCCGTAGTTTCTACTGCCGCTCGCATCCGGACGACGTGGCCCGTTCCGAAGAGCGTACCTTCATAAGCAGCCATAGGCGTGAGGACGCCGGTCCCACCAATAATTGGAAATCCCCGGCGGATATGAAAGGGATGCTGACCGGATTGTTCCAAGGTTGCATGCGTGGGCGCACCCTGTACGTGATCCCGTTCAGCATGGGACCGCTGGGATCGGACATCGCCCGCATCGGCGTCCAGATCACCGACTCGGCCTACGTGGCGGTGAGCATGCGCATCATGACCCGCATGGGGGCGGGTGCCCTGAAGGTGCTCGGCCAGGGGGACTTCGTCAAATGCCTGCACTCGGTGGGCATGCCGCTCGGGCCCGGGGCGCAGGACGTGCCTTGGCCCTGCAATCCCGCGGAGAAATATGTCGCGCATTTCCCCGAGGAAAAATCGGTATGGTCTTTCGGATCGGGATACGGGGGCAACGCGCTGTTGGGGAAGAAATGCTTCGCCTTGCGCATCGCTTCGGTGCTCGGGAGGGACGAAGGTTGGCTGGCCGAGCACATGCTGATCCTGGGAGTGGAATCTCCCCAAGGGGAGAAGACCTACGTGGCGGTGGCCTTTCCCAGCCAATGCGGCAAGACGAATTTCGCCATGTTGGTGCCTCCCCCGGCCTTGCGCGGGTGGAAAACCTCCACGGTCGGGGACGATATCGCCTGGATCAAACCCGGTGCCGACGGCCGCCTGCGCGCCATCAATCCCGAGGCGGGTTTTTTCGGGGTGGCCCCGGGCACTTCCTGGGAATCCAACCCTAACGCCATGCACAGCCTGGCCCATGACACCATCTTCACCAATGTCGCCTTGACGGCCGACGGCGACGTTTGGTGGGAAGGCATGGGGCCGGTGCCCAAGTCGGCCATCCAGGATTGGCGCGGCAATCCCTGGACCCCGGAGAGCAAGACACCGGCGGCCCACCCCAATTCCCGCTTCACCGCGCCGGCCCGCAATTGCCCATCCATCGATGCGGCCTGGGAAGATCCGCAGGGCGTGCCCATCAGCGCCATCATCTTCGGGGGGAGGCGGGCCACCAATGTCCCCTTGCTGATCCAGGCCTTCAATTGGATCCACGGCGTATTCCTAGGGGCCACCATGGGTTCGGAAACCACCGCCGCCGCGGAAGGCAAGACCGGACTGGTGCGCCGCGATCCCATGGCCATGCTGCCTTTTTGCGGGTACAACATGGGCGATTATTTCGCGCATTGGATCCAGATGCGCAAACTGATCAAAAGGCCTCCCCTGGTCTTCCACGTGAACTGGTTCCGGCGCGACGGGACGGGGAAATTCATGTGGCCGGGGTTCGGCGAGAACATGCGGGTGCTGGCCTGGATCGTAGAGCGCTGCAAGGGCCGGCGCGCGGCTTCGGAGACTCCCCTGGGTTGGATGCCTCTGACGGAGGAATTCGATCTACAGGGTTTGCCCGGGTTGGGCGCCAAGCAGTTCGAGGAGCTTCAGGAAATCGATATCGAGGCCTGGAAACGCGAAGTGATTTCCCAGGATGAGCTCTTCATATCCCTATACGATCATCTGCCCAAGGAAATGATATTCCAGCGTGAGTTGTTGATTTCGAGGTTGTGAGCCCGGGTGCGCGGCCGAGAGGCGTCACCGCCGTGGACGCGGGGACAACGGGAAGGGGCTTGATCACCCGTCAGGTCCGGGCGATGGCCGTCCAGGTCTGGCCATTCCAGATCTTGCCGGTTTTCTTAAGCATCAGCACCGCCAAGGTGCATTCTTCCCAGCTTTTGAATTTCTCGAAATAACCTGGAGGGGCGCCGGATGCGGGGTTTCCCAATCCGGAACGGAACGCTTCCAAGGAGGCGGTGAAATCGCCGAACATGTCCATCAACTGGCGTAATTGGGGAAGCCAGACCTGGGCATTGTCCTGAGGGATGTTGTGGGAATGTTCGTCGATCATGGAAACCATGCCGGCGGGCGTAAAGGCGGATTCGAAAATGACGAAGTCGCCGGATTGGAAAACCTTTCCCGCCATTCGGGTGACCTGGACCTCATGGGCCCCGGTAGCCATTTTCAGGTATTCACCGGTGAACGGGTGCTTCATTTTCTTTTCCCTTCTCAATATTATCATGGGGCGAAGAAAAAATCAAAGCCGGATTTGGACGTCAGGCTCCGGGAACCCGGTTTTTCGGGGCGGCGGCCGACTCCGGTCCCGGCTCCAGGGGCGGCATATAGATTCCGTTGGCGAGCGCTTGGATGAGGATGGCCGCCTTCTCCAGTTCCTCCTCCAGGTATTTTTTCCGATCAGAGGTCCGGTATTCCAGGAAGATCTTTTCCTTGTCGCTGGCTTCCCGCAAG
>JBDSWM010000238.1:0-10536 GCA_039926685.1 Fibrobacteria bacterium
CTGGTCTTGCCAATGTCCCACCATGCGTCCTTCTTCGCTTTGTACAAGTCTTCCCAGTATTCCGGCAGGTTTTGAGTCAGCATCAGGCTACCTTTTTCTGTTCTGTGGCCAGTTGTCCGCAAGCGGCGTATATATCGGGCCCCCGGGGCCGCCTGCGCAGGACTTGGAAATCCCCCTGCGCGAGGATGCGTTCGAATTCGGTGATCTCCGCGTCCGTAGGGGGCTGCATGTCCGGATTGCCGCGATTCAGCGGGATCAGGTTGATTTTGCAATGCCTATGGGACGCGATGCGTTTAAGCTCCCGGGCGGATTCCGGAGTGCAGGTCTTGCCCTGGATGAGGATGTATTCGAAAGTGAGTTTTTGCCCGGACAGGCGGATGTATTCATCCGCGGTCTCCAGCAAGGTGGCGATATTGTAGCGGCGGTTGATGGGCATCAATTCCGATCGCATGGCATCGTTACTGCCGTTCAGGCTGATGGCGAGCTTGAAGTCCGGCGCGCGCGCGGCCCATTCCAGGATCTTGGGCGCCACTCCGGAAGTGGAGACGGTGATCTTGTCCTTGGCGATGCCGAAGCCATCCTGGGAGTTCATGATTTCGCAGGCGCGGGCCACGTTTTCCAGGTTGAGGAGCGGCTCGCCCATGCCCATGAAGATGGCGTTGCTGACGCGGCCGCCGTCCAGGTCGCGCACATGGCGGCTGACCCAGTGGGCCTGCTCCAGGATCTCGCCCAAGGTGAGATTGCGGATGAAGCCCATGGTGGCGGTGCGGCAGAACGTGCAGCCCATGGCGCAGCCGATTTGCGAGGACACGCAGATGGAACGGCGATCCTCGGTGGGAATGAGCACGGTCTCGAAGAAGTGCCCGTCATGGGTTTCGAAAACCCATTTGCTGGTGCCGTCGGTGGAAACCTGGTTGGCCTTCACCTTGAGGATGGAACAGGTGGCGGTCTCGGAGAGTTTTTCCTGCAATGGCTTGGGCAGGTTCGACATTTTGGCGAAGTCGGTTTCCAGATGCTTGAACATCCAGTTATGGATTTGCCGGGCTCGAAACGCAGGTTCTCCCAAGGAGACAACGAGCGCTTCCAACTCCTGCAGGCTTGCGCCTAGGATGTGCGACTTGGTCATGCAAAGTTCAATTTAGCAAAAATTGTTAAATATGGCCGGAAAACGCGGCTCGCCGTAGCTGCCAGGCCGAGAAACCCGGGGCTTCAGCCCATATTTATACTTTATTCTCGCAGCATGGCCCTTGACCAATCCTCCCTTCCGCCCTCGGCTGAGGCCCTTCCCCAGGCGGCCGTGGCCTTGATCCGGATCCGCGGTTCCGACCCGGAATACCTGCTTTTGCGCCGCGCCAGCAATCCCCAGGACCCCTGGTCCGGCCATTTCGCCTTGCCGGGCGGGCGCCGGGATCCCGGCGACAAGGACTTGCTGGCCACCTGCGTCCGGGAAACATTCGAGGAAACGGGTTTGAGCCTGGAGGCCGGCCATTTGGTGCGGTCGCTGCCTTTGGCCGTGGCAGGCGGGCATATGGGCCGGCCAATGGCCGTGGCACCCTTCCTCTTCGAGCTTTGGGAGCGGCCTACCTTGGCCTTGTCCGCCCGCGAAATCGCCGAGTCGCATTGGCTGGCGCAAAGTTATCTGCGCGATCCGGCCAACCGCCTGCTCCAGCCCATGAGCCCTTTGCATCCGGAACGATCCTTTCCCTGCATACGGGTGGAGGCGAGTTCGCAGTCCATCTGGGGATTCACCTACGGCGTGCTGGAAAAATTCTGGGAGACACTGCCGCCGTGAAAGACATCCTGCTGCTCGATTATGATCATACCCTGTATCCTTCCACCCTCTCCACCTTGCGGGCCGTGGACGATCGCATCAACCTCTATATCCGAACCTTCCTAGGGTTCACCTCCGGGCAGGCGGATGCCTTGCGCCTGGAATTATGGGACAAGTACGGCACCACCTTGAAGGGGTTGGAGGATTTGCACGGGGTCGATCGGGAGCACTATTGCGATTTCATCCATGCCATCGAGGCCGCTCACCTGCCGCCGCCCGATCCCGCCTTGCAGGCCTGGCTGACGGCTATGCCGCATCCCTGCTATATCTTCACCAACGCCCGCATGGACTGGCCCGTGCGCGGCCTCAAGGCAATGGGCCTGGAAGCCCTGCTGCCGCAGGCGATGGCTTCCCAGGGTAACAGCGGCGATACCTTGGGCGGATTTCCCTTTTCGGGCGGCGTTCCGGGCGGTTTCCGCGGCGAGCGCCTGCTCGGCATTTTCGATATCGCCTTCATGGATTGGGAGGGCAAGCCCAATCCGCCCGGTTATGCCAAGGTGGATGCGCGCTTGCGGGAAAGGCACGGGCACGATCTGCGCATCCATTTCGCGGACGACCGCCCGGACAACCTGGAGTCGGCCCGGGAGCGGGGCTGGCGGACCATTTGGATAGTGCCGCATACCGCCGCTCCCGTCAGCGGGAATGAATTCGACCGCGTGGTATCTTCCCTCACCGAGCTGGATCCGGTGCGCCTCTCGTGAATCCGACCCGCCCCCGGATCTTCGTATCCGCCGGGGAGGTTTCCGGCGATCGGATCCTGGGCGACATCCTCCGGCCTTTGCGGTTGCGCTTCCCGGATCTGGAGTTGAGCGGGCTGGGCGGGCCCGCGGCCGCGGCCTGCGGTCTCGATCCCATGTTTCCCATCCGGGATACGGCCTTCAGCGGCGCCTGGGACGTGGTGCGCAAGGCTTTTTTCGCATTGCGCATGTATCGGTCCGCCCTCTCAGGGATGCGGCGCTTCCGACCGCAACTGGTCTTGCTGGTGGATTACCCCGGCCTCAATCTGCGCCTGGCGCGCGCCGCCCGACGCCTGGGTTTCCCCGTATGTTTCGTGGCGCCGCCCCAGGCATGGGTTTACCGACGCCGGACCCGCAAGCTGCGGCGCGCCACGGAGGCGTTGCGCGGCTGCCATGTGCATGTCCTGTTCCCCTTCGAAGCCGCCGCCTTCGCCCCAACCGCCGCCGGAGTCAGCGCGGGGCATTTCCTCGCGACTGCGGGCATATGGCCCGCGCCTGTTCCCGCGCCTCTCGCATCTCCCTCATCTCCCGCTCCACTCGAGGCTGACCGAAACCAGCTGCTGCTTTGCCCGGGTAGCCGTTTGGACGTGCTCCGGCGCAATCTACCCGCCTGGATCGCCTTACTGGCGCGGCCGGAAGCGCGCAACGGAATTCGGCCATCCGCCGTTCCGGCGTCTTCCGTCGCCATTTCCGTATTGGTGCCGGAGCATCTGGCCGCGGAAGCCCGCCTCTTGATCGGATCGCTCTCCGCCGGGCCCGGAGTCCTCGCCATCCCGGTACTCCCGGATATCCGAATCCGAACCGATCGGGACAACGCTTTCGCCGAAGCGCGTCATGCCATCGCTTTTCCCGGCACCATCACCTTGGAACTGGCGCTCGCGCGCATCCCCACCTTGGTGCTGGCCATACTCGACCCGCTGACCCTGGCCTTGGGGCGCCGTCTCTTGGGGGATTCCCCGCTGGCGCTCCCCAATCTTTTGGCCGGTGAGGAGTTGTTCCCGGAATGGGCGGGTCTGTTTCCGGGTCCGGAGGCGGCCCTGTTCCGCGAGCTGGAACGGAGGCGCGACCGCCTCTTTACCGGTCCCGCTGTTCCCGTCGATCTTTCAAACGGACTTCGGCGCTGGACGGATGGCCTGGAGAAGTTGATTGCCAGGATGGGACCGGGGACGGGAGCGCAGGTGGTTTGTGACTTGTGTAGCGACCTTTTACAGATCCGTATGCGGGCGGCCGGCGCGGGAAGCCCGAGGGGATAATCCCAAAAAAGGTCGATTTCACGCGATTCCCGCCATAAAAAGCCTGAATGGATTCGGGTATTCGGATCGGCGCGGCCCCGTAATTCAGGACTGGTTGAAATCCAGGGGAATGCCCTATAATAAAAGCATGGCCGAGGATTCCAAAGATGGAAGGCCCGCAGGACAAAACGCAGCTCCCGGGGCCGTAACTGCTCCTATTCCGGTAGGCGGCGAGGCCGATTACCTCGAAATCAAGACCGAACCCAACCGCGCCGTCCTCAGCATCAACGGCAATATCGCCAATGCGGGCCTCACGGTGACGCGCGAGCATCTCGCGGAAAAACTGCGCAGCCTGCAGGTGGTGAACGGCATCGATTGGACCGCCATCGACCGCATGATCGCGGGCAAGCAATACGATCGTGGCCAGATTATCGCGCAAACCACTCCCGGCACCCCGGGTCGGGACGCGAGCATAGCCGAAAAGCTCAAGATCGATTCCGATCTGAAGCCAGTGCTGGGCAAGGACGGCAAGGCGGACTATAAGAACGTCGACAATATCCACCAGGTCAAGAAAGACGAAGTGCTGGCGGTGAAGACCCCTACCGTGGCGGGCACGGAGAGCACGGACATCTTCGGGAAATCCCAGCCCGCGGCAGCGCCCAAGGATATCCAGTTCAAGCTGGGCCTCAACACCGTCGTGAGTGAGGACGGGCTGGAATTGCGGGCGGCTGTAAGCGGCTTCGTGTACCATAACGCCGGCGCCATCTGCGTGGGCGTCACCTATGTGGTCAAGGGCGACGTGGATTTCCATACCGGCAACCTGCATTATATCGGCGACATCCAGGTGCTGGGCAACGTGACGGAAGGATTCACGGTGGAAGCGGAAGGCAACGTGACGGTGGAAGGCACGGTGGAAGGGGCGCAGGTGATTTCGCACGGGGCGGGCGTGACCGTGAAATCGGGTGTTTTTGGCCACGGTAAGGGCCGCATCGCCGCCAAGACGTCGGTCCACCTGCAAAGCGCGCAGGATATAGGCGTGGAATGCGAAAGCGGCGTGGTGGAGGTGGAGCAGGGACTGCGCAACTGCCAGGTCGCATGCGTTCATTTCAAGGCGGACAAGGCCGGAGCCTCCGTGGTGGGGGGCGAGATCAAGGCCTACGGGGACGTTGCCATCGCCGTGCTCGGCGGCGAAGGCTGCCATACGCATGTGCGCATCCTGGACAAGGAAGCCGAAGCGGCCAAGCTGCGCATCAAGGAGATCGATCATATGCGGGGCCAGCTGGAGGCCAAGCTGATCCCCATCGAAACCAAGCTCAAGGGCATGAAGACCATGATGGCCCGCCATCACGCCACCATGTCGGACCGGGCCAAGGCGGACCTCAAGGGCGTTATGGATATCTATACCGCCCTCAAGAAGGCGGAGCATGATCTGGACGAGGAAAAGACGAAGTTGATGGTGGCGCTGAACGCCATCCCGAAGCATATCGGCAAATTCTCCGTCACGGAGAGGACGGTATGGGGCGGGGTGGTCGACATTTACGGGCATATCCACGAGGTGGTGCCCGGTGACGAAAAGCGGGAGTGGCTGTGGGCTCCGGGCGGCGTATCCTCGCGGGCCATCCTCGCGGCGGAAGCGCCCCCGATCGGCGACGGCGCGAACGCGCCCGCGTGATTATTCCCGCGACGCCGGCGAGGACGAAGCGCGCGACTCGGCCTCCTCGGGCTCTTCGCGCTTGACCAGGACCTTGTCCACGCGGTTCCCGTCCATGTCCATCACTTCATAGCGCACGTCGTCCTGATGGAAATGCTCGCCCGCCTTGGGGATGCGTCCAAGCTTCATCATCACGAATCCGCCCAGGGTCTGGTAGGTATCCGTATCCTCTTCGGGAAGATGATCGATTTCCATCAACTCCTTGAAATCCTCGATGGGATGCATGCCGTCGACCAGCCAGGATCCGTCCTCGCGCCGCACGGCGCCGGGCTTCTCTTCCTTCTGATCATGCGTGTCGATATCGCCCACGATGGCTTCCATGATGTCGTTCAGGGTGACCAGGCCCTGCAGGCTGCCGTACTCGTCGATGACCAGGGCGATGTGGATGCCGGACTCCTTGAAGGACTCGAGCGATTTCAGCACCGGGATGGTCTCCGGGATGGTCAGGGCCTTGCGCGTGCGCCCTTGCAAATCGATGAGCTTGCCGGTGATGCAATCCGCGAGCATGTCCTTGGTGTGGATGATGCCCAGCACCTCGTCCAGGCCGTCGCGGCAGACCGGGAAGCGGGAATAGGATGAGCCAAGGATCTTCTCGCGGTTCTCCTCGAAAGGCGCCTCCACGTCCAGCCAGACGATGTCCGGGCGCGGCGTCATGATGCTGTTGATGCGGCGCTCGTTGAGTTCGATGACGCTTTCCACCATGTCCTGCTGGGATTCCTGGAACACCCCGGCCTCGGTGCCTTGCGCGATCATGACGTTGATTTCGTCGCCGGTGACGGGCGGTTCGCTGGAAGGCTTGCTGCCCATGAGGCGGAGGATGAAATCCGTGATGATTCCGAGGAAGGAAACGGCGGGATAGGCCAGCTTGGAGATGATCTGCATGGGCCAGGCGGCCAGCGCGGCGATCTTCTCGGCATGGTTCAAGGCTATGGTCTTGGGAACCAGCTCCCCGAAGATGACTTGCAGGAAGCCGACGCAAACCACCACCAAGGTCAGGGCGATGCGTTCGCGGTAGGTGGCTATATAGGGGATGTTCACCATCTTGGAAGCGACGAATTCCGCTATGGTGCTCCCGCCGTAGGCGCCTGTCAAAAGGGTGATCAAGGTGATGACCACCTGGATGGTGGCGAGGAAGCGGTTGGGGGAGTTGGCTAGATCGAGGGCGTTCTGGGCGCGATGGTTGCCTTCATTGGCCCATTGCTGCAAGCGCGCCTTGCGCGCCGATACCACGGCGATCTCCGTCATGGCGAACACGCCGTTGGCCAGGATGAGGATCAATACGAATAAAACTTCGAAGGAAATACCGTTCATATGGGGGAGGGCAGGCGCACCTTAGGTGCGCGGTCCGCGGCAACGGCGGGCATCGCATCCGCGGCGGAAGGAGCCGCATTGGGCCGAGGCGGCGGAAACGCCGGATAAGCGGGGCTGGGAGACGTCAAACAGGTATGCATCCATTCGGTTCGGCATAGGGAATCCGTCTAAATTAGTTAAAATGAGCCACTTCCCACAATGGGCTCAGACCGCCGGATTGGGCCGTTTCCTTAATTCTACTATAATTAGCAACCTGTATTTTCACACCGATTGCAAGGTTCGGCCTGAAACGCTCCACCGGAGCGTTTCTAAAACCTGGCCACAAGCTTGGAATCGCCAAAGTAACCCGTTTTAAGGCTATAACGACCATGCATCCATATCGTTCTCATACTTGCGGCGAATTGCGGAAATCCAACGTAGGCGACACCGTCCGCCTCTCCGGCTGGGTTTTCCGGCGCCGGGACCATGGTCATTTCCTGTTCATCGATTTGCGCGATCATTACGGCATTTCGCAAATCGTATTCCATCCCGAGCGCCCTTTCTTCGACCAGGCCACCCGCCTGCGCTATGAAAGCGTCATCACCATCACCGGCAAGGTCATAGCCCGCGGCGAAGGCACGGTCAACCCTTCCATGTCCACCGGAGAGGTTGAAATCGTGGTCCATGAGATGACCGTCCAGTCCATGGCCGAGCAACTTCCCATCCTGGTGGACGGCAAGGAAGAAAGCCCGGAGGATTTGCGCCTCAAGTACCGCTTCCTGGATCTCCGCCGCGACAAGCTGCACAAGAACATCATCCTGCGCCAACAGGTAATCTCCTCCCTGCGCCGCCGCATGACGGACGGCGGGTTCATGGAATTCCAGACCCCCATCCTCACCAGCAGTTCGCCGGAAGGCGCGCGCGATTACCTGGTGCCCAGCCGCATCCATCCCGGTCGTTTCTACGCTTTGCCTCAGGCTCCCCAGCAATTCAAGCAATTGCTGATGGTGGCGGGCTTCGATCGTTATTTCCAGATCGCGCCCTGCTTCCGCGACGAGGACGCGCGCGCGGATCGTTCGCCGGGCGAGTTCTACCAGCTCGATATCGAGATGTCCTTCGTGACCCAGGACGACGTGTTCGAAGCCGTGGAAAAGGTGGTGCACGGCACTTTCGTAGAGTTCACCAAGAAGCAGGTGGACGGCATCCCTTTCAAGCGCATCCCCTACGCCGAATCCATGCTCAAGTACGGATCGGATAAGCCCGATCTGCGCATCCCCATCGAAATCCGCGACGTGAGCGCATTGTTCGCCGAGTCCGGCTTCCAGGCTTTCAAGGCCGGCGTCGCCGCCGGGATGGTGGTGCGCGCCATCCCCGTGCAGGCCATCGCCGACAAGCCCCGTTCCTTCTTCGACAAGCTGGTCGAGTTCGCCCAGTCCGTCGGCTCCAAGGGTCTGGCCTACCTGGTATGGACCGGCGATGCCGCCAATCCCATCAAAGGCCCGCTCGCCAAGTTCCTCACCCCTGAGCAGCAGGAAAGCCTGCGCACTCAATGCGATGTGAAGGTCGGCGATGCCGTGTTCTTCATATGCGACAAGAAGGACGTGGCCGCCAAGATCGCGGGCGAAATCCGCAAGAAGGTGGCCAAGGATCTGGACCTCATCGACCCCAATGTGTTCAAGTTCGCCTGGATCGTGGACTTCCCCATGTTCGAATGGGACGAAGAGAACAAATGCATCGCCTTCTCGCACAACCCGTTCTCCATGCCCCAGGGCGGAATGGAAGCGCTGATGACCAAGAACCCGCTTGAGATCAACGCCTTCCAGTACGACATCGTCTGCAACGGCATGGAACTGTCCTCCGGCGCCATCCGCAACCACGTGCCCGAGATCATGTACAAGGCCTTCGAAGTGGCCGGCTACGGCCCCGAGGTGGTGGATCGCAAGTTCGGCGGCATGATCAACGCCTTCAAGCTGGGGGCCCCGCCGCATGGAGGCATCGCGCCGGGCGTGGACCGCATGGTGATGCTCCTGGCCGATGAGAGCAACATCCGCGAGGTGATCGCCTTCCCCATGAACCAGAAGGCGCAGGATCTGATGATGAACGCCCCAGGTGACGTGACGGACAAGCAACTCCGCGAGCTGCATATCCTGATCGATCCCAAGGTGATCGCGGATCAGAAGAAGGCCGAAGCGGCCGGAGCCACCCATAAAGACTGATACCGGCTTCGGAACGGCCGCCGCATCCAAGCCGGGCCGGAGCTTAGCGCTGGATTCCATCCCCCCAAAATGACGAGAGGCTCCCGGACGCGGGAGCCTCTTTTATAATGGCAAAAGCGCATTGCCCATTATATTCCCCATCCACATTATTGGCGTTTGTTTGGTCAACAAAATCAAACAGCATGTCGATGAGATACTTCCGTGTTTCCTCTTCCGAATATTAATGCTGGATGCGCGCGGATCGACGCGGGCCTCGCGCAGATGCATTGCGACACCTGCCGCAAGCGTCACCTGGTGGATCATGCCCGAACACGTGCCCATCCGGCGATGGGTCTTGACTTTGCCCTATCCGCTGCGCTACCACTTGGCCTTCGATGCCCGCAGTCGCTTCCGCCATCGCAGATTCGCCGCGGCCATGCTACATTGCAGCTTTAGCCCGAAGTATCGCTTCGTCAAACCCACATTCCCCGGCCGCGCGCCTCGGCCGTGCCGGAGAAAGTCTTCATGAGCCCGGTCATTGAAATCGAGAATCTGAGCAAATCCTATACACGCAGCGTGAAGCTTCCCGGCCTGGCCGGAGCGCTCAAGGCCTTTCTCGGCACCCGCAAGGAAACCGTCCAGGCCGTGAAGGACCTGAGCTTCCGCATCCAAGCCGGGGAGGCCACCGGTCTCATCGGCGAGAACGGGGCGGGCAAATCCACAACCATGAAAATGCTTACGGGCATCCTTATGCCCACGGATGGCAAGCTTACCGTGCTTGGACGGCGCCCCTGGAGTGAGCGCCGCAAACTGGCTCTGGACATCGGCGTTGTCTTCGGACAGCGGCCCCAGCTGCTGTGGGACATTCCCGTGCGGGAGACCTTCGATCTGTTGCGGGTCATGTACCGGATACCCCAAACGCTGTACCGGGAAACCTACGGGGCTGCAATCAAACTGCTGGAGATGGAACCCCTGATGAAAGTTCCCGTCCGCCAGCTCTCCCTGGGCCAGCGCATGCGTTGCGATCTCGCCGCGGCGTTCCTGCACGCCCCGAAAATCGCCTTCCTGGACGAGCCCACCATCGGCCTGGACGTGTTCGCCAAGGATCAGGCCCGAGCCCTGATCCGCCACATGCGCGAGGCCTTCGGCTGCGCGGTGCTGCTCACTACTCACGATCTCAAGGACATCACCGAGACCTGCAAGCGCGTCATTTTGCTGGACCGGGGCAGGCTGCTGTTCGATGGCAGCTTGGACGCCTTCGAGGATCGCTTCGCTCGCGAACACCGGCTCTTGGCCGATCTGGAGCAAGCCGCCCCGGATGGGGACAGGGGCGCTATCGAGGCCGAGGTCATCCGCCTGGGGGGTCGCGTGGGGTCTTGGGACTCCAAGCGAATCGTCCTCATCTACGAGGACAAACGCTTGGCGAAGTCCCTGACGGAACTGCTGCTCTCGCGCCTTTCCGTCAGCGACCTCTCTTTCGAGAAGCCGGAAATCGAGGCCGTGGTGCGGCGCATTTACGTCAACAAGAATCCCGTTCCAG